>CALLPT010000171.1 GCA_938015575.1 uncultured Acidimicrobiales bacterium | reverse complement strand
CACCCGATCTACCCGAAGCTGATCTACCCGAAGCTGATCTACCCGAAGCTGACCTACCGGAAGCCGATCTGGCCGAAGTTGAGCTGGACGTGGCCGATCTGGACGAAGTCGAGCTGGACGTGGTCGATGACGACGATGGTGCAGGCCTCGGGATGGCCGCGGCCGCAGCGGCCGGTGCCGCCGCGCTCGGTGGTGCCGCGCTACTTGGACGCGATGGCGATGCCGACATCGATCTACCCGATCTCGACCCAATCGATCTCGACCCAACCGATGTCGATCTGCCCGATGTTGAGCTTGCCGATGTTGAGGTCGCGGAGGTCGACCTACCCGATGTCGATCTTCCGGAGGTCGACGTTCCTGAGCTCGAGGAGGACGACGACGGCGGCATCGGCATCGGCGGCCTCGCCGCAGGAGCAGTCGCCGCCGGGGGAGCGGCCGCAGCTGCCGGTATTGCCGGGCGCCGCCGCGACGACGATGATGAGGACGAAGGAGCAGGCATCGGTGCAGGGGCGGTAGCCGCGGGCGCTGCCGCAACAGGTGCGGCCGTCGCAGCCAGCGGCGGTGGCAGCGGTACAGGCGACGACGACCGAGACACCGGCGGTGGCTTTGGTTGGGGTTGGCTGAAATGGCTGCTTCCTCTCCTCTTGCTCGCCTTGCTACTCGGTCTGCTGTTGGCCTTGTGCGGCGGCGACGACGATGACACGGCCGACCCGATTGCGGCGGTGCCGGACCCGACATCGACGCCCGTTCCGCCAACCGCGACTGCGGTGCCGGAACCGACGGCGACACCGGTGCCGGAGCCCACGGCGACGCCAGTGCCGGACCCGACGGCGACGCCAGTGCCGGAGCCGACCCCGACACCCGAGCCGACACCGGAACCGACTCCCGAACCGCCATCGTGTGCTGCGTTGGTCTCGGTGCTCGAAGACAACGGCTTCACCACGCTGCTCAGCGCCGTTGGCGTGGCCGGCGTTGGCGAAGCATTGACAACCTCGGGGCCGTTGACGGTCTTCGCCCCGACCGACGAAGCGTTTGCAGCTGTTCCTGCCGAGATCACGGCCGCACTCTTGGCCGACCCGGACCTGCTGACCCAGGTCCTGCAGTACCACGTTGTAGGTGGCGCCGTTCTCAGCGGTGACTTGGCTCCGGGAGCTGTGCCGACCTTGAGCGGGTCAACGCTTGCGGTTCGCACCGACCTCGACGGCCCACGCGTGAATGCCTCGAGCGTGACGGTCGCCGATCTCGAAGCTGACGCGTGTGTGGTGCACGGCCTGGACAACGTCTTGGTGCCACCGGCACTGCTGTCGACCTTGAGCGTCGCGAGCCTCAATGCGGCCGTCGCCGGCGGACCGATCACATTCGTGGACGGCACCGCCGACTTCACCGATGCAGACACCAACACGCTCAACGCCATCTGTGCACTCGTTTCCGGCGAAGACGACCTCGCCGGTCTCCCGCCCGTGCAGTGGCAACGCAGCGGTGACGCCGCCCTCGACGAGGCTCGCGCCGCCGCCATCGCCGACCTTCTGGCCGGATGCGGAGCTGACGGGCTCTCGATCGACGCGCTGGCACCGAAACCGGCGTTCACCGGCTAGCAAACGTTGAGATAACAGGATCAAAACCGGGTCTGAGAGTGCCGCTCTGCGACGCTTTCAGGCCCGGTTTTGTCGCGCAACTCGGGCATATGGGTCATTCGGTTCACGACACTTGGGCCATGCTGGACGGTTCGGGGTAGTCGGGCTCAAGTTCGTTCGCACCACGCCGACCATCGTCGGGTATGTCACCGGTCCAACGTTTGCGTCGACGCCCGAGCGCAAGCCTTCTCGCCATGTTGATCGCCGTCCTGTGTGTCGCCGCAACGGTCGCCCCGGCCGCGGCCGCGCAGGTCGATCGACATGCCTCGACAAGCTGCGCCAGCTCGTCGCTGCCCGCGTCCACCGCTGTCGATTGGTTCGGCCGCGACACCGAACTGGTCTACGTGTACCCGGCAGGTGCGCTGGTCAGCCCTGATGCGGTACCGGCACTCGTCGCCGTCCTCGAGGATCACTACGTCGTCGTCGTGGTTGACGATGTGCTCGACGTTCGGCCGGCAATCAACGAACGGCTGCTGATTGTCGACGACGCCCTCGGAATCGAGGGTGAACCAGCGACCTATCGAGGTGGCCGTGCGCCATCGCTCTACCTGCACTCGAGCACGGCAGTCGCCGACGTCGAAGACGCCATTGCCTCGAACTGCTCGACTGCGGTCACCGTGCAAGCAAGCGGAGCCGATAGTCCAGCCAACGATGCGCCAGCCAGCCGACCCCAGACGGTTCCGGCCCCCGGCGGTCTGGCAACCCCTGGCGGCATGCAGGCGGTGTGGGACGTCGCAGATGGCGATGCCCAAGTCTTGACGGGCTACGCCGACGACGTGTCCTTCGACGTGCGCCTTCCGACCGGTTGGGATGTGGTTGCCCCAGCGACGTTCGTGACCGAGGTCGCCGCCAGCGAGATCGGGCGAGAAGACCTGTCGCTTCGTATCGACCTCGACGGTCGGCCAATGGAGACGTGGACCCCCGGTGATCCGTCGCACCTCGAGTTCGAGATCGACCCCGAACGCTTTGCCGAGACCGGTTTCGGGATCCGTGCATTCACGACCGCCCCACTCATCGCCGACCCCAACTGTGCCGACGCCGGTCACGTCGGCCGGTGGGTCGACCTCGGCGCTCCCGTCGTGCAGGCCCAGATCCAACCGGGTGAGCTCGATGTGGCTCGTGTCATCTCGGGCCTCGGCGCAATCTCACAGCTGACCCAAGAACCGATCACGATGGTCGTCGACGCAGATGGCAACCCCGCCCTTCTGGAAACCGCAGGCTCAGTGGCGGCCGCAATTGGGCACTACAACGCCCCCGTTGGTTGGCACGTGGTCACGAGACGTGACGGCGTCGACCGCTTCGGCACCTCGTCGCTGGTTGTCATCGAAGAACGTGTCGGTGAACCCGCTCGAGTCGCGGTGTCGGTCGAAGGGGACCGGGCCGTCCTGACGTTGACCGGCGATGCCGGTGAAATGGTCGCCCTGGCCGGTTCCATGGCCCACCCAGACCGCCTCGTCTACTTTCACGGAAGCGAGATCGACGGCGCAGCGATCCCAGCGGTCGCACCGCTGGCCCGACAGGAAGTGTTCGGGTTCGCCGATGCCGGCTACGACGACCGCACCTTGCGTGGCGCGGGCGAGAAGTCATTGGTCTACCGACTGCACATCCCAGCAGGTGTTCCACCGGATCGCGCCACGCTGGCGCTCTATGGCACCTACGCGCCGGTACTCGCCGAGCGGGGCGGCACCGTTTCGGTTCGCGTCAACGGCAGCGAAGAAGAGATCGTGGCCGTCGCTGACGAAACCGGGCGACTCGAGGTGCTGCACACACCGCGTCCAGCATCGCTGCGCCCGGGCCTGAACTTCGTCAAGGTCACCGTCGACCTCGGTGAAAGCGGCGGACAGGAGTGCGCCAGCGGACCCCGAGCGTGGCTCACGGTTTCCGAAGCCAGCGGGCTTGCCGTTGAAGCCTCGGACCGCCCCGAACCACCCGAGCTCGGTGTCGAAGATGCCCGGTTCGCGTTGGCGAGCACGGCCGACTTCACCGCAGCGGACATCGTGATCGCCAATGTCGAAGACCCCGCAGATCTCGGACAGGCCCTGATGGTCATCGGCGAGCTTGCCGATCGCGCCGATGGTGGCGCCCCTCGTCTGGTCGTCGATGCTGATGCATCAACCGACCGACACCTGGTCGTGATCGGACCGGTCGGCGATCGTGAACTGCTCGACGGCATCGTGCCGATCGAGCTCGGCGACCGCGTCGGCCTCGTTGCTGCCGTGCCATCGCCTTACACCCGGGGCCGTGTCCTGCTGGCCATGACCGGTGGCTCCGACGAGGCGGCCACGCTGGCGATCGATGCTGCCCTGAGTGCCCGCGTCAATGACATCGGCGTGAGCCATGCGCTCATCGGAATCGATCGAGTGCAGCCCCTGGGCGGCGGCGACCTTCGTGTCGAGCAGCCCGAGCGCCTCGCGTTTGAAGAACGCGAGCCGGGCCCTCCCGTCGAGGACTACGAAGCCTGGCTGCTGGCCCAAGCGGCCCGCATCGAGTCCGCGGCGGCCCCCCAGACCGAAGTGCGTCGTCTCGTGGCCTTCGGCCTCTTGCTGAGCGCCGCCTTGTTGTTCGGCTTCGGCTGGATCCGCCGGGTCCGCCAGAGCAACACCGCCGGCTCGAGCGCCGCGCACTAATCGATCGATGCTGGAACTCGCCGTCGCTGCTGTCTTCCTGCTGGTGCCGCTTGGTCGGTGGTTGTTCGCCACCCAAGGCCACCGGCGCCGCGTCGACGCGCTCGAAGTTCGGGTTCACGTCAACGGGATCCGCGGCAAGTCGTCGGTGACCCGTTGTATTGCCGGGGTGCTGCGAGAGGCCGGCTACACCACGATCGCAAAGACCACCGGGTCCGCGGCGGTCGTCATCGACCAGGAAGGTGTTGACCAGCCGATCATTCGCTCGGGGCCGGCCACGATCCTCGAACAGATCGAGATCATCAAGCGCTGGTTGACGCCGGAGACGAACGCACTCGTGATCGAGTGCATGGCCATCAACCCCAACTATCAGCGGGTGTGCGAGCGCCAGATCGTGCGGTCCCAGATCGGGGTCCTCACCAACGTTCGCGAGGATCACCAAGACGTGATGGGGGAGACCCTTCCCGAGATCGCCGAATCGCTGCTGAATACTTGTCCGCTCAACGGGGTGCTGATCACGGCAGAGATCAACCCCCAGATCGTTCCTGTCATTCAACGCATCGCCGACTCGCGTGGCACCGAGCTCGTCGTCGTGCGCGCCGAGGACGTCGACCCGGCCGAGATGCGCGGATTTCGCCACATCGAGTTCGAAGAGAATGTCGCTGTCGGTCTCGAGGTCGCCCGACGACTGGGCATCGACCGCGAGGTCGCGCTGCAAGGCATGTACACCGCTGAGCCCGACCCGGGCGTGTTGCGGGTCGAGAACACGCTCATCCCGAACCCGAAGGGCGAACCGGTCACGGTGACGTGGGCGAACATGTTCGCGGTCAACGATCGCGAGTCGACGATCTTCGTGATGGAGCGCCTCAAGCGGTTCACGACCGAGGACACCGCCGTCGTCGCCATCCTCAACAACCGGCCCGACCGACAGCAGCGGGCGGTGCAGTTCGCCGACATCGCGTCGGTCGATCTGGACACCGACTACCTGGTGACGTTCGGCTCGTTCGAGCGAGTCGTGACCGAGCGCTTGCTGGCCAACGGCTACCCGCAAGAGCGGATCCTGAACCTCGGCAACGATCGGAACCCCAGCTGGGACGAGATCGTCGACGAGATGTTCCTGAACATCGGTGCGAAGCACATCCTGCTGTGCGGGCTGGTGAACATCCACACCCATCAGGCCGAGCAGATGATGGAGTTCTTCGAACACGCCGAAACCAGCGAACTGCTGCTCGCCGACGCGGTGACGTCATGATCGATGTCCTGCTCTTCGACGAGGAACTCGTACGTCTGACGTTCATCGTTGGCATCGCCGTCAGCGTGCTCGTCTACGAACGCACGCACCACACCACCGGGAGCCTCGTCGTGCCTGGCTACATCGGGGCGTCGTTGCTGAGCCCGATCGCCCTCATCGCCACCGGTGTCAATGCGGCGCTCACGTTCTTCCTGGTCGCTCGCGTGTTGCCCCGCTTCGCTGCCGTCTTCGGCCGCACCCTATTCGTGGTCAACATTGCCGTGTCGGTCGCCCTGTCGATGATGTTCGGACCGGTGCTCGGTTCGGTGCTGCCCACCTATGTGCCCCACCTCGACACGATCGGCTACGTGATCCCTGCGCTCATTGCCTACGACATGAACCGCCAGGGCGTTGCCCGAACCGCTTCGACGGTGGCGATGGCTGGCATGCTCGCGGCAATTCCGGCGCTGCTGCTCGTCGCCCTTCGCCCCGGAGCGATCGACCCGGTGTTGCCGGTCGACTCGGTTCTGCGAGGGCTCGATGATTTCTGGTTGGCCATCGCTGCACTCGTCAGCGTCGGCGTCGCTGCGCTCCTGCAAAGCGGCCATCATCTCCGTTGCGGAGGTTTCATCGGCGCCATGTACGTCGGACTCATGGCCGGTGAACCCGTCGCGGTTGTCTTTGTCGCCGCCGTCGCGCTGTTGACCTACGGGTTTGTGCAGTTCGTCCTCAAGCCCTACATGATCGTGTTCGGCCGCCGAAAGTTCGCCATCGTGTTGATGAGCGGATCGGTGCTGAGCTGGACGACGCTCGAAGCCGCCGGTCACTGGCTGCCGGGCGTGCTCAGCCTCGAAGGGCTGCCGATCGCCGTGCTGTTCGTGCCCGCGCTTCTGGCCAACGACATGGAGCGCACCTCGGTGGCCGAAGTGTTGGTCGGAACCACGGTCGCGGCGGCAGCGACCGTCTCGACCGTGCTCGTCGTGGCCGGTTTGGTCGATTTCCAGGTCATCCCCGCCTGGGCGGTACCCACGATGCTCCTGTCGCTCGGGGTGCTCGTGTTGCCCCGCATCTTCCCGTCGCTCGACACCATGCGCGTGCCGCAGGTGCCGTCGCTCGAATCGCAGCTGCCGATCGCTCAGCAGGTGTAGGAGGCCATGCGACCGGGTGCAGGCCAGCGGTCGGGTACGGTCATGGCACCATGTGTGGCCGGTACGTCTCGGCGTCGTCGCCTCAACAGATTGCCGACTACTTCGGCGCAACATCAGTGTCGGAATCGCTGGTCGATTCCGAGGGAACGTCCGCGGTCGAAGCGAACTTCAATGTCGCCCCGTCGGTGCAAGTGCCGGCGATTCGCAATCTCGACGGCGAACGCCACCTGGAAACGTTTCGCTGGGGCCTGATCCCGAGCTGGGCCAAGTCAAAGAACATCGGCTTCAAAATGATCAACGCTCGGTCCGAGACCGTTGTATCGAAGAACTCGTTTCGCGCCGCCGCCAAACGACGGCGATGCATCCTGCCGGCCGACGCGTTCTACGAATGGACTGCAGAAGCCGACCCTGACGGTGGCAAGAAACCGAAGAAACAGCCGTGGTGTATTCAGCGTGCCGACGGCGATCCGTTTGCCTTCGCTGGTCTCTTCGAGTTCTGGCGTGACCCTGACGGCGGCGAAGACGGTCAAGAAGCCCCGCTCATCGTCAGCTGCACGGTCTTGACGCGCGAGGCCAACGAGGCCATGGCGCCCATCCACGACCGCATGCCGGTCATGCTGGCGCCACATCGTTGGGATGACTGGATCGACCCAACCAACGAAGACGTCGAGGCCTTGTTGGCAACGATCGAGCCGGTGCCGTCGGACCTTCTCGCGATCCATCCGGTCAGCACCGCGGTCAACAACTCCCGCAGCCGGGGGGCCGAGCTCACCTTGCGAGCAGAACCGCTGGGCGCAGACCACAGCTGGGGAACGCCGCCGAGCGTCACGAGGAGCGACGGATGAGCGATTCACTCGATGTCGCGAACCTTCCGTGGGTGGTTCGCGTGCGTAGTTGGGGCGAGCGCACCTGGGATCGCATCGACGCCATGCTGCTGCGGCTGCAAGGACGCGTGGACACGCCCAGCTACGACCGGGGTTTGCCCTATGCGTTTGCCATGCTGTTCGCCGCGATACTCATCACGATCACGCTGGCCCGGCACCACTCGCTGCTCCACGGCGAGGAGACGGCGAAGTTTGCCCAGGCCACCTGGCAGATCGCCGAAGGTCTCCGACCGGTCACGACGCTGTCGGGCGGCCATGTGGTTGCCGAACAAGGCTCGTTGATTCTCTACCCGCTTGGGCTCCTGACCGCGATCTTGCCGCGCACCGAGACGCTTCTCATCCTCAAGGCACTGGCCCTCGCGATCACGATCGTTCCGCTCTGGCGCCTCGCCCGAGCCCATGCTCGCCTGGGCATCGGTGCTTCGAGCGTCGTGATCGTCGCCTACAGCTTGTACACGGCGGTGCATGCCATGAACGCGGCCGACTTTGCACCCGCGACGCTCGCGGTCCCAGCGCTCATGTGGGCGGTCTTGTTCGGCTTCCAGGAACAGACCCGACTCATGGTCGCGGCGATCATCTTTTCGTTGTGCTGCCGGGCCGACCTGGGCATCGCGATCGCTGGTTTGGGCATCTTGTTGCTGCTCGAGCGCAAGCGCCGCCTCGGGCTCATCGCGCTTCTGCTCGGCTTCGGCTGGTTCCTCGTCTCGATGTACAGCTTGCAGCCGTGGCTCAACGACGGGAGCTACGAGTTCCTCGAGCCGTATTTCGCGTTCGGCGAAACCCCGCTGCGGGCGCTCTGGGGCATCATCAGCCACCCGGTGCAGTTCCTGGATCTCGTCACGTCATTGGCGAACTTCCAGCTCTTGGTCTCGCTGTTCGCCCCAGTGCTTTTCCTGCCGCTCACGGCGCCCCGCTATGTCCTGCCGGCCATGCCGCTGTATGTGCTGTACCTGGGCGCCGACGTGCCGGCTGGTCGTATCACCGAAGCAGCGCAGACCGTGCCGATCACCGTCTTTGTCTTCGTCGCCACCGTGTTCGCACTCGAACGAGCGGGCACGACGCTGGTCAAGCGGGTCCGGGTCGAACGTCGCATCATCTTGGCTCTGTTGTTGACGGCATTGGTCTTCTTCGTGCGAGATTCGCCGACGTCGCCCTACACCGAGCCGTGGCAATGGGGCGAACGCGACGCGTTCGACGAGGATCGTTTGGCCGCCGTCGAGGAACTCGAAGGCCTCAACGTGCCCGTGCGGGCATCGGCATCGCTCCTTCCGCTGTTGTCCGAGCGGTTGGGCGTCTACTCGCTCGACACCGCGGGCCTTGAGACCGAGGAACGTAGCGCCGAACAGATCGCCGTCGATGCCGCCACGAGTGTCGACTGGATCCTGTTCGATCGCGAGGTCGAGGCCCTGACCGGCGACGATCTCGCGTTCTTCCGGACCCAGCTCAGCTTGCGTGGCTGGGAGCGGGTCGAGCGCCCCGACGAGACCAACATCGAGGTCTACCGATTCACCGGCATCATCACGCCGCAGGACCTGGCGGTGATCGAAGTCGAGAGCAGCGAATAGGCGCAACCGCTACGGCGCCGAAGCCACGCCACCATGGCCAGCATCGTCGAGGGCGGCCCGCAACGAATCGGCGAACCCGGCCAGCTCGCCGTGATCGACCGACGCGGCGGCGTTGGCGAAGCTCATGTCAGCCTCGCGGTTGAGTCCCAGGACATGGATGTGGGTATGGGGGACTTCGAAACCAGCGATCATCATGCCGACGCGCTGCGGGCGAAAAACCGATTGGATGGCCGTGCCGACGTGATGGCTCACCGTCATCAGGTGCGCGTGGAGCGCCGGGTCCAGATCGAGCCAGTGGTCGACTTCGGTCCGAGGCACGATCAGCGCATGTCCATCGGTGATCGGATTGATCGACAAGAAGCTGACGCAGCGATCATCGGACCACACGAAGTGGCCGGGAAGGTCGCCGTTAATGATCATCGTGAAGACCGAAGGCATGCGCGCATCGTAGGCTGCGGCGATGCCTGAGGGTCACCCGCCACGCGAACGTGCCAAGACACCGATCTTCGAGCGCAACGCCACGGCCGAAGGATCCGACGCGATCCTGACGGTCCCGAACCTGTTCACGTTCCTGCGCCTTCTGTGCGTGCCCTGGTTCGTGTGGCTGGTGCACAGCGCCGACCGGCCCTATGCCGCCGCGGTCCTGCTCGCGGTTCTGGGAGCGACCGATTGGGTCGACGGGTACCTTGCCCGCCTGCTCGACCAGCGCTCCAAGTTCGGTGTCGTGTTCGACCCAACGGTCGACCGCCTGATGTTCCTCGTCGCCCTGGTGTCGATGCTCATCATCGAAGCTGCCCCGGCGTGGTTCCTGATCGCGGTGTTCGTGCGAGAAGCCTTGGTTGCCCTGGCGGCCCTCTATCTCGGCGCTCGCGGGGTGCGCACCGTCCAGGTGTCCTGGTGGGGCAAAACCGCCACGTTCGGCTTGATGTTCGCCTTGCCACTGTTCCTAGCCGCCGCGGCCGAACCAGCCGGCGAAGCCATCTATCGCACGCTGGCTTGGCTGATCGGCCTGCCGTCACTGGCGCTGAGCTGGTGGTCGGCGGCCGGCTATCTTCCGCTGCTGCGCGGTATCGATGAGCGCCTCGCGGCCGAGACCGCAGGTGAGTCCGCCAGCTAGCCAAGACGAGTCCTTCCGGCAGGGGAGAGGTTTCACGCCTCCCCGAGATGGGCTACTGTGCCGAACCATGCCCGTGCCCGACGACCGGTGGTACTCCGAAGACCACCAGTGGCTACAGGTCGACGGCGACCTGTACCGAGTCGGGCTCACCGACTACGCCCAAGATGCCTTGGGCGAAGTCACGATGGTGCAGCTGGCCGAGTCGGGCGTTCGGGTGGCTGCGGGAGGAGAATTGGGCGAAGTCGAGGCATTCAAGGCCATGACCGATCTCTACATGCCCGTGACCGCCACCGTCGTCGAGCTGAACACCGCATTGGCGGCCGAGCCGACGATCCTGAACACGGACCCGTACGGACAGGGCTGGCTCTGTCGAGTCAAGGTCGAACAGCGCGGCGATGTCGACGGCTTACTCGATGGTGCCGCCTATCGTGCCCTGATCGGAGTCGACGCCTGATGCCTGAGCTGGTCTGTGCCCGGTGTACGCACCCAAACCATGAGTCGGCGAACTACTGCTCGTCGTGCGGTTTCGACCTGCATCGATCGCTCGAAGAAGAAACGACCGAGATCCAGATCGTGGACCTCTCCGACGGGTCCGCGGCCGCGGGATCGACCCAAGGTGGCGCGTCGTTCGTGGTCAAGCGCGGCCACAAGGCCGGTACCCGCTACGCCCTCGATGGTGCAGTCACGACGATCGGGCGCCACCCCGAAAGCGACATCTTCCTCGACGACGTCACGGTCTCTCGGCGCCATGCAGAGGTCCAACGCGACGGCGACCAGATCGTGATCGCCGACGTCGGTTCGCTCAACGGCACGTATCTCAACCGATCCCGTATCGAGTCGACCGGGCTTCGGTCGGGCGACGAGGTCCAGGTCGGCAAGTTCAAACTGGTATTCCTGACCGAAGACGCATGACCAACCTGCCACCGAACCCAGCCGAATCGTCCAAGCCCAGCGACGAGTCCGACAACGCATCGATCCCGCAGTCCGCCGCGGACATGCTCGCGATGGTGCCGATCTCGAGCGTTATCGAGCAACTCGAAGACGCCTTTCCCGACATCACGGTCTCAAAGATCCGTTTCCTCGAATCGAGGGGACTCGTGCACCCGCATCGGGCCGACTCGGGATATCGCCGATACAGCCCGAGCGATATCGGGCGCCTGCGTTGGGTGCTCACGATGCAGCGCGACCACTTTCTGCCGCTGCGCGTCATCAAGGAACGCTTGGACTCGGGCGAACTGACGACCGAAGTCGACGAAGGCGATCAGGTGCCGAAGCCAGAGCTGCCGGCACGCACGCCCTCGTCTCGCTTCCGAGCGCCGGGCCCCGAAACGGACCGGCTGACGCCCGAAGACCTTGCCCGTATGGCTGGGCTGTCCGCAGCCCAACTCGCCGACCTCGTCAAGTTCGGGCTTGTCGAGCCGGTGGAAACCGACGAAGGACCTCGCTACGAGCGTGGCGAGCTTCACGTCGCCAAAGCAACCCAGGCGTTCTTGGCTCACGGCATCGAGGCGCGTCATCTCAAAGCGTGGCGGGTGGCCGCCGAGCGCGAAGCCGGCATGCTCGAGCAGATCATCATGCCGATCACTCGCCAGAGCACGCCCGACGCAACCACCCGGGCTCGCGAGGTCGCCGACGAGCTGGTGGACAAGGGCAACGCGATCCGCGAGGCGATCATCGTCAAGGTCCTGCGCGAATCCCTGGGCTACTCCGGCGACTAGCCGATCCGCTCGTCGCCCCGGTCTGGCGAGCGCGGGCTGTGCAGGGCGGGCACCGTTCGGCCCGCCACGAGCCCTTTGTGGGCGGTAGTGTGGCCTTGTGATCGCCATGAAGCTCGTTGGTGTCCGAGTCGAGATGCCCAGCAACACGCCCATCGTCCTGCTGCAGGAAACCAACGATGACGGGCGCATGCTGCCGATCTTCATTGGCCAGGCCGAGGCGACCGCGATCGCGCTGGCGCTCGAAGAGGTCGAGACGCCGCGCCCGATGACCCATGACCTGGTGCGTGATCTGCTCATGGTGCTCGGTGTGACCCTCGACAAGATCGTGGTGACCGACCTTCGTGACAAGACCTTCTTTGCCGAGATGCACCTGAGCGGGCCCAATGGTGCCCAGATTGTGTCGTGTCGTCCATCCGATGCATTGGCGATTGCGGCCCGCACCGAGGCGCTGGTCTACGCGGAGCCACATGTGCTCGAGGCCGCCGGGTTCCAGCCCGAACCCGACGAGATCGACGACGAAGAAGAAGACGAAGAGCGGGCCGAAGAAGTCCTCGACGAGTTTCGCGAGTTCATCGACAGCGTGAAGCCAGAGGATTTCGGCGGGGAGTAGCTCGCCGGCTTCGCGCAAGCCGATCAGCGAGAACCTTGACGGTGGCGGGCCAACGGCTCTACCGTGTACGACACGGCCGTAATTTCGCACCTGTGCTTTGCTTCGTCAGGGCCTCGTGTTGGTCGAGACCCACCACCCCAGCAGCAACCTCATCAGATCCCGATCTGATGCTCAGAACGAGCTCGTTCGACCACGTGTTGTCCGAGATCGCCAGGTTTCCCCATTACGAATGAAGCGTCATGACTGATCAACCAACCTTGAACGAACAGCTGTCGATCCTCGACGGTCCCGCTACCGAGGGCTTCCCCGCCAAGCGCACCGCAGAGATTGTCGGGATCACCTATCGCCAGCTCGACTACTGGGCCCGCACCGACTTGGTGCGCCCGGCGTTTCGGGCCCAGGGCAGCGGTAGCCGCCGGGCCTACTCCTACAAGAACCTGTTGGAGCTCCGCGCCGTCAAGAACCTCCTCGATGCGGGCATCAAGCTCGAGTCGGTGCGATCTGCCTTTGACTACCTGCGCGATGAGCTGGCCCAGGACCCCACCGAGGTCAACCTGGTCATCAGCGGCAAAGGTTCGGTCCTGGTGCGCAACGGTGAGCAGATCATCGACCTGCTTCGCGAAGGCCAGGGCGTGCTCAACGTCTTGCCACTCGCCGGGGTCAAGAACGAGGTCGATGCCAAGATCGTCGAGCTCTATCCCGAGGTCGAGATCACCACGCTCGACGAGTCGATCGCCCCGGCCGCGAACGGCGTCTAGCGCTCGCCTGACCTCGGTGCGTCGCTAGAGCGCGCCCTGGACGGCGTCGAAATCGATCGAGCCGGGCTGGGAGTACAGCAACTCGCCGTCGCGCCCGAACAACAGCCAATACGGCTGGGACCGGATGCCGAAGGCTCGCCACGACTCGAAGCTCGGGTCCCAGACCATCGTGATGTCGCCGTTACCGGTGCCGGTCCGGGTCACGAAGTCGTTGGCTTGGCGCAGATCATCTTGGGCGCCGATGCCGACAACGTTTACTTCGGGGAAGTCTTGTGCCAACTGCACAACCGAGGGGCTCTCGGAGACGCAGGTCGGTCAATGCGGTGCCCAGAACCACACAAGCGTCACGCCCGGATTCGCAAGCGAGGCAAGGTTCGAGGTCTCGCCGCTGACCAGGTTGACGACGTCGACGGGCGGGAGTGCGACCGTGGCCGCCGGGGCGGGTTCTTGGGCGCTGGTTTCCTCCGCCGCAGGTTCGTCTGCACTCGACTCTTCGGTGGCCTGGTCTTCGGTGGCCTGGTCTTCGCTGGCTTCTTCGGGCTCGGTGGCCGGAAGCGGCGTCGGTGTCGGTGCCGGCGGCGCTGGGGTTGCGGCCGCAGAGTCCTCGGTCTCGTCTGGCGCGGTGATCGAGGTGTCGCCCTGGGGGTCCTGAGCCGGCTCTGGTGCTTCGGCTTGGGCCGATGCGCTCGACGGCTCGCCCGCGGCGCTGGACACGGTCGACGAGGGCGCGGATCCCGCGCATGCCGACGCGAACATGGCAAAGGCGAGCGCAGATGCGCCCACCGGCGCCGCGCCTGACCGAGCGCGAGAGAAACGGCGTGTCGTCACGGCGTCAACCTATCCGTCGCACTGGCGCAGGTGGCCGCGCCTTGCAACAACGGGCGGGTTAGAGGACGTCGACGGTCTGCTGAGAGAGCCATGCGTCGACGAGGACGAGCAAGGTCATGGCCTCGACCATCGGCACCGCTCGAGGAAGCACACACGGATCGTGGCGCCCTTTGGCGGCGAGCTCGACCGCGTTGCCGTCCCGGTCAACCGTCTTCTGCGGCGACGAGATCGTGGCGGTCGGCTTAAAGGCGGTACGAGTCACGATCGTCATTCCGTTGGAGATCCCGCCCTGTACACCGCCGGAAAAGTTGGTGGGCGTGGTGGGGCTGGCGGGATCGTCGCCGGGCTCAAAGGCGTCGTTGTGGCTGGTGCCGGTCATGGTCGTGCCGGCGAATCCCGAACCGATTTCGAACCCCTTCGCGGCGGGAAGCGAGATGAGCGCCCCCGCGAGATCGGCGTCGATCTTGCCGAACACCGGCGTGCCGAGCCCGGCAGGAACCGAGCGAGCGACGCAGGTGACGACGCCACCGAGCGAGTCTCCGTCGCGTCGGGCTTGGTCGATGGCCGCGGTGATCGCCGCGGCTGCGACCGGATCGGGACAACGCGTCGGATCGGCCTCGACCTGTTCCAGGGTCACCTCGTTCTGATCGACCTCGGCGGTGATGCCGTTGACTTCGCTGACCCACGCCAGGACCTCGATGCCGGCGACCTGAGCAAGGATCTTCCGAGCGATCGCGGCTGCAGCGACGCGGCCAATCGTCTCGCGGGCGCTGGCGCGGCCGCCTCCTTGCCAGTTGCGCAGGCCGTACTTCGCCTCGGTCGTGAAATCGGCGTGGGACGGACGGAACAGGTCGCGCATGTTGTCATACGCGCCTGGACGCGCGTCTTTGTTGCGAACCAGCATCGAGATCGGCGAACCGAGCGTCACGCCCTCGAACGTGCCGGACAGGATCTCGACCTCGTCAGCCTCTTGACGCTGTGTGACCAATCGGCTCTGGCCAGGGCGGCGCCGGTCGAGGTCCGGCTGAATGTCGGCCTCGGTCAAGGCAAGGCGGGGCGGGCATCCGTCGACGATGCAGCCAACGCCGCCGCCGTGGCTTTCTCCAAACGTGGTGACGCGGAAGATGCGTCCGAACGTGCTGGTCACGGCGTCGATGCTACGCGGGAACGCTCACCGTTCCTGCGAGTAATCCGACAGCGGTCCCGGGGAAGGGCCGCCTAGAGCTCGAGCAGGGCCTGCTCGACGACTTCGGACAGCGCCGGGTGGATGTAGAGCGGCCCGGTCGCCATCTCGTCGACGGTCAGCCCGAAGCGCATCCCGAGCACGAGCTGCTGAATCAAAATCGATGCCTCGTGGCCGATGATGTGGGCGCCCAGCAGCAGTCGAGTGTCCGCGTCGCAGATGACCTTGCAGAACCCGTGGTCATCTTCCATCGCCCAGCCATAGGCCGTCGAGGCGTACGGCTGGCTGTGGGCCACGTAGTTCACACCTGCGGCTTTGAGCTCACGCTCGGTCTTGCCGACGGTGGCAACCTGCGGATAGGCGAAGACGGCAGAGGGAGCGCCGCTGTAGTTCGTGGTTCGCAGATCCTGGGGGTGGTGGATGTTGTGAGCGACCATGCGTGTTTCCGCGTTGGCCGTGTGCTTGAGCTGCATCGGGTTGGAGATGTCGCCCAGCGCCCAGATGCCATCGACCCCGGTCCGGCCATATTCGTCAACCACGACGTAGCCGGCATCGTCGAGCTCGACGCCGGTCTCGGTGACCCCGAGCTGGGCGCCATTGGGAACCCGGCCGGTGGCTACCAACAACTCGTCGGCGACGATGGTCTCGCCCTCGGCGAACTCGATCGTGATCTCGCCGTTGGCTTGGGTGATCCGGGTCGGTGTTTCGCCGCAACGGAGATTGAAGCGCTCGCCGTACACCTCGGTGAAGCGTTGCGACACGTCGTCATCCTGTGCCCGCAGCAGGTACTGGCCTCGGTTGATGATCGTCACGTCGGCGCCCGCGGAACCAAAGACGTGGGCCAGCTCGCATGCGATGAACCCGCCGCCGAGCACGGCGAGGCGCTTGGGAACTTCTCGCAGGCGCATCACGGTGGCCGACGTGTGGAAGTCGACGGCGTCAAGGCCGTCGATGTCGGGAATCCGAGGGCGAGCACCCGCGGCGAGCACGATCGTTTCGGCGGTGATCGTTTGATCGCCGACGCGCACTTCCTTGGGGCCGACGATGCGAGCGTCGTCGTTGAAGACGGTGATGTTGTCGAGTGACTTCCGCCATTCCTCACCACCTTGCGCGATGGGGTCGATGCGTCCGAAGACTCGGTCGACGATCTCGGTCCAGCGGACCTCGTTGACCGTCGCGTCGACACCGAGCGGATTTGCGGTGCGCACCGTCTCGACGATCGACGCTGGATAAATGAACATCTTTGACGGGATGCAGCCTCGGTTGAGACAGGTGCCGCCGAACACGTCGCGCTCGACAATGGCGACCTTCCAGCCGTCGAAGTCCTCGGTGAGCAGCGAGTTGCCCGAGCCGGCACCGATAATGATCAGGTCAAACTGTTCCACGGCGAGCAGGCTACTTCCCGAGCGCTCCTAGCCAGCTGCGAGGGTGCGTGCCAAGAAGGAACGCCGCCACGTTGCAAGCCAGTGTCGCAGCAGCGAACCTAGGGCGGTGGAGACTGCCGCATCAGAGGAGAGCGTGCCGACGCACGTGCTCGAGGCCTATGGCGCGACCGGTGCGGCGACCGAGCTCCTGACGGGAGGACGCACCAACCGGACGCTTCGTGTGCGCGCCGGTCGAGAACTCGTGCTGCAACAGTTGCGGGCGTTCGACGGAGTCGACCTGCTTGGCATCATGGAGAATCTCGTCCGGGTGACCTCACACCTCGACTGGAAGATGCGCGCCGCGGCCATCGAAGCAGGCACGCCGCCGGACGACGCGGCTTCGTGGTGGCCAGAGCTGGTGCCGACGATGGCGAACAAGCCCTACCTCGTCGATGCAGAACAGTCGGTGTGGCGGGCGTTTCGCTATCGCCCAGGCCGTATCGCCCGCGCCCACCTACCGAACGAGAGTTTGGCCAGTGTCGCACGGCTGTTTGGCCGGTTCTCACAGGCGACCGCCGACCTCGATGGCCCGGAGCTGCTGGTCACCTCGCCGCACTTCCACGACCTGGGGCACATCTGGACATCGTTCGAAAGCCAACTGAACGTGGAGTCGGGCCCAGCAGCGGCCGAGGTCCGCGAACATCACGACGCCGTCGATGCGGTACGGCAACGGCTCCTGCAGCGCATCGCCGATGACGGGCTCGACCAGGTGCCGCTACGGGTTGTCCACAACGACACCAAGATCTCGAACGTGCTGCTCCATGAAACCTCGAGCGATGCCATCGCTGTCCTCGACTTGGACCTGGCGATGATGGGCCCCATCTGGCACGACGTTGGCGATCTGATGCGCAGCATTGCCTGGCACGCCGACGACGAAGCCCCCGTGATGACCGCAGCACTTTTCGACACCGTTTCGGCTGCGTTTGTGCGCGGCGCCAGCGAAACGCTCGGCGACGACGAGCTGGCCACGTTCGCTGTCGCTGGCCCTCGGCTCGCGTTCGAACTCGGTGTGCGCTATCTCCACGGCCACCTTGACCCCGAAAATGCGCTCCGGGTCGACGGGGACCGCGGGCGGCTTCTGCGAGGACTCGCCAACGTGAAGCTCGCCGAGGAAATGTTGAACGCCTACGATGCGTTGCGGTCCGTGGTCGATGATTTGATCGCTCGTCGCTGAATCAACCGGCCCGACAACGATCTAGCAAGGGATTCCACATGCGGTGGCAACGTTCAGACAAGGCCGATCGGAATTTCCGTGATGCTCGCACCGGTGGCCGTGCCCGCGGTGGCCGTGCCGGCGGTGGCGGAGGTCGAGGCGGCGCCGCGGTTGGTGCCGGCGGCCTCGGCATCATCGGGCTGATCCTCGCACTGCTGTTTGGCGGCAACATCTTTGGCGGCGCCGGTGCGACCGCGCCCGGAAGCGCGCTTGATTCCGTTGGCGGAGCAACCGCGCCGGCGACCTCGTCGGGTGCATTGGCCGACGAGTCGGCGGAATGGTTCAACTTCTTGCTCAGCGATGTCCAAGACTTCTGGGTCGACAAGTTCGCCGAGAGCAACATCCGGTATGAGCCGGCCACCCTGACCTTGTTCGACACCCCGATCCGCACCGGCTGCGGATCGGCCCAGGCCGCGATCGGGCCGCACTATTGCCCCCTCGACAAGGGCATCTACCTCGAGACAGGCTTCTTCGACGCTATTCTCGCCCGCCGGTTCGGGGCGACCGGTGACTTCGCCCAGGCCTATGTGGTCGCACACGAGTTCGGCCATCACGTACAGAACGAGCTCGGCATCTCGACCTGGGTGCGCCAGCAGCAACAGCAGTTCCCGCGGGATCGCAACGAATACTCGATTCGCCTGGAACTCCAAGCCGACTGCCTAGCTGGCGTGTGGGCTGCCTATGCCGAGCAACGTGGGCTGCTCGATCGAACCGACATCCCCGAAGCGCTCGAGGCTGCCGCTGCCGTAGGCGACGACCGCATCCAGCAGTCGTCGGGCCAACGAGTGGATCCGCATTCGTGGACACATGGCTCGTCGACGCAGCGCCAGGAATGGTTCGAACGCGGTTTCTCGACGTTCGACACCGAGAGCTGCGACACCTTCGTCGGCATCTAGCGACAACCTCCTCGATGAGTGCCACGTTCGACGCCGCCGTCGAGGCAGCGCAGCGCTGGACCATCTTCGACCCAGAGGCACGGTTCCGGAGCCAAATAGACCACCTGGTCGATGCCCAAGATCCACGACTGATCGAGTTGTTCGACGGACGGATCGCGTTCGGCACGGCGGGACTGCGCGCGGCGGTTGGGCCAGGTCCGCGCCGAATGAACGCCCTCGTCGTGCGTCAGGCCACCGTCGGCGTGGTCCGGGTGCTTCAGGACAACGGCATCGAGCAGCCGCTTGTTGTCATCGGCTTCGACGCCCGTCATGACTCGGCTGAGTTCGCCCGACACAGTGCCGCCGCCGTCGTCGCCGCCGGAGGGCGGGTACAGCTGGCCGACCAGGCGCTCGCGACTCCCATTGTCGCCCATGCGGTGCTGGCCGAAGCGGCCGATGCCGGCATCGTGATCACGGCGAGCCACAATCCACCGGCCGACAATGGCTACAAGCTCTACCTAGGCGACGGGCGCCAACTGGTCGACCCGTTCGACGTCGACATCGCTGCCGCTATCGACGAACTGGCTGCCGGGTGGCACGAATATGGCCCTGCCGTTGACGACGCATATGCCGGTCTGTTGGCCGGAGACAGCCACGATCGATTTGCGCAGATCGACGCCGATCGTTGGGCTGGCCTTCACCGCAGCGCCGCCGTTGCTGAAGCCAACCGATTCCGGGGCGACACGCCCGCACGACCGCTGTGTGTCGTCTATACGGCGATGCATGGCGTGGGAGGCGCCGCCACGCTCGCGGCCTTCGCTGCCGCCGACCTCCCTGCCCCCATCCTGACGGCGACACAGTTCGACCCCGATCCCGAGTTTCCGACGGTTGCCTTTCCGAACCCCGAAGAAGACGGCGCACTCGATCAGGCGCTGAGCGTGGCGACAAGCAACGACGCCGACGCCGTCTTCGCTCACGACCCCGACGCCGATCGCCTGGCGGTGGCGGTACGAGCCAGATCCGGTCAGCAGTTCGTCACCCTCAGCGGTGATCAGCTCGGAGTACTGCTGGGTGACTACTTGATCCGGAAGTCCAGCGGTGATCGACTCGTCGCCCGATCGGTCGTGTCGAGCCGGCTACTCGATGCCGTCGCCGCCGCCGCAGGAGTGGCCTGCGAGGCGACCCTGACCGGATTCAAGTGGGTGGCCCGAGCCATCGACCACCATCCCGGTCGAACCTGGCTCTACGGCTACGAAGAAGCGATCGGCTACTCGATCGGCAGCCATGTTCGAGACAAAGATGGCATCACGGCAGCCTTGGTCGCCCACGCCGCGTTGAGCGAGCTAGCCGCGCACGATCGCACGGTCTGGGATCGATTCGATGAGCTAGCCGCCCAACATGGTGTCTACGAGGCACGGCCGGTGTCACTGCGCTTCGACGAG
Organism: uncultured Acidimicrobiales bacterium; assembly: GCA_938015575.1. Lineage (GTDB taxonomy): Bacteria > Actinomycetota > Acidimicrobiia > Acidimicrobiales > UBA10347 > UBA10347. The sequence goes on along the minus strand of CALLPT010000171.1, from coordinate 13,974 downwards.
GATCCTTCCGTGATGGGCGACCTCGTCGACCGCTTGGTGTCGTCGCCGCCAACCACGATCGGTGGTAGTCCGGTCCGTTCCGGACCGATCGGATCGGGCGCGCTCCCGCCGACATCGGGTGTCGAGCTGTTGGCCGAGGACCAGACCCGAGTCATCGTTCGCCCGAGCGGTACCGAGCCAAAGGTCAAGGCCTATGTCGAGGTGATCGAGCCGGTGAGCCCGACGGCCGCTGACCCGGCCGCCGCCGTCGCGATTGCTCGGGCAGAAGCCCAGGCGCGGCTCGCTCAGGTGTGCGACGAGGTACGTGACCTCCTGCGTTCGAACGAAACGGCCGCTACGAGCTGAGACGTTCGATGGTCGCCGAGAACTCGGCGACCGTGTCCGCGATGACGTCGGCGACCGGTCGCACCGAATCGATCCGTCCGGCGACCTCGCCGGTCAGCGCGATAGCGGCGTTCATGTCGCCGCCGAAGTACAAGTCCTGCGCATTGCCGAAGTCGCCGAAGACATTGTGTTCGGCGTCGACCAAACCTTCGGTCCGGTCGGTCCGCAATGCACGCAAGGCAGGGGAGTGACGCTGATTGAGGAACAACGTGTCGGTCTCGGCCGCGTCGACGATCGCTTGCTTCCAATTGTCGTGCACCGGCGATTCCGCCGCGGAAACCATCCGAGTCCCCATCTGCACGCCCTCGGCGCCGAGCGCGAATGCGGCCGCCATCGATGCTCCGTCACAGATCCCACCCGCCGCGATGATCGGCACATCTACGTGCGAACGGATCAGCGGCAGCAACACCATCGTTGACACAGGCGTCGGACTCTTGAACCCGCCGCCTTCGCCGCCCTCGACGACCAAGCCGTCGACGCCAGCGTCGACGGCCTTACGTGCGGCGGCCAGAGTCGGCACCACGTGGTAGACGGTCAGGCCGGCCTCTTTGAGCACGCCGGTGTACTTGGTGGGCGAGCCGGCCGACGTCGTGACGAACTTGACACCTTGATCGATGACGAACTCGGCAATCGAGGGGTCGCGCACAAAGGCCTGCGCGATATTGACGCCGAAGGGCCGATCGGTGAGATCGCGCATCGCCGAGATCTCCCGCTTGACCGCATCGAGCTCTCCAGAAGACGTCTCGATGATGCCGCACGCGCCGGCAGCACTCACCGCGGAAGCCAGCTGGCTGCGTGCGATCCAGCCCATCGGCGCTTGCACGATAGGAATGTCAACGCCGAGGTCTCGGCTCACCCGGTTGTCGAACGCTGTCGGCAGGCTGGCTGATCGTTCGCTCATGCGTCGATCAGGTTCGGGTCTCGGCCCTGCTGGATCGCTTCGCATTCGGGGCAGACCGGGTACTTCTTCGGGTCACGGCTGGGGACCCAGACTTTGCCGCAGAGTGCGACAACCGGCTCGCCGGTGACCGCTGATTTCATCAGCGCTTCGCCGCCGCCGATCACGTAATGGCTGAATCGATCGTGATCACCATCGTCAAGCTTGGTCTCAGGTGGTGCAACCTGGGTTTCGGTACTCATCGGACCTCCTTGGATCTCGCAGTGTACGCACCTGGCCGGCGGCCTCCGGGACGGGGCGAACCCGCGTATCGCACGTAGCGTGACGCCATGGCCGAAACCGACTTCGAGACACCGATGGGCACGTTTACGTTGCATCGGGGAAGCACGCCGCTCGATTCGCCGCTACGCGCGTGGTCGGCGGCAGATCGGCTGGTGCTCGACGAGATCGTCGCACGGTCGTTGCCAACCGACGCACAAGTGCTGCTCGTGAACGATTCGTGGGGCGCCCTCTCGGTTCCGCTTGCCGAGTACCAGCCCCGGGTTTGGAACGACTCGGTCGTTGCGTTTGGCGCGATCGATGAGAATCTGCGTCGCAACGCCGCCACCGAGCTGGGCGACCGAGCCATCGCAGGCTCGTTGCCATGCCCCGGCCCGGTCGCTCTGGCCATCGTGCAGGTGCCAAAGAGCCACCGCCTTTTCGAGTGGCAGCTCGATGGCATCGCTGCGGCGCTCGCTCCCGAAGGCCGACTTCTCGTCACCGGCATGACCAAGCATCTGACCAAAGGGGTGCTGAGCGCGATCAACCGCCGATTCGCTGAGGTCGACGTGCGCCGGGCCGTCGGCAAGGCAAGGCTCATCGACGCGGCATCACCGAAACCTGTGGGGATCGCATCGACGACTGAGCCGGCCTTTACGACCAACGAGGGCATCAAGGTGCACGAGGCCCCCGGGGTATTCAGCTCCGGGCACCTCGATGTCGGAACGGCGTTGCTGCTCGACCTGCTGGACAAGAACCTGCGCGGGATCGTCGAGACCGCCACCAGCATTGCCGACCTTGGCTGTGGCAACGGCGTGATCGGTGCCACGCTTGCCCGACGCCATCCCGACGCGGTCGTCACCTTCGTTGACGCGTCGTACCTGGCGATCGAGGCGGCCCGGGCGACGGTGAAGGCAAACGGCATCGACCGTGATGCCGCCGGATTCGATGTCGCCGACGGACTGGTCGGCGTGGACGGTCCTTTCGATCTGATCGTTTCGAATCCGCCGTTTCACCAAGACCATGCACTCGATGCTCATCTGACGGAGCGGCTCATGGAACAGGCGGCGCAAGCACTTGCTCCGGGCGGAGCGCTCGTTCTCGTGGTACAACGCCACCTGAACTTCCACACGCGGTTGCTTCGCTGGTTTGGTTCGGTCGAGGTGCGGTCGGGTCACCCGAGCCACGTCGTACTCGAAGCACGAGTGTGAGCGTGACAAGCTAGAGACGATGTCCCAGCCAAACCCGGCAATCGTGTGGCGGCGTGGCCCTGAACTGACGGCGGCGGAGCTGCACGACCTGTTGCGCCTGCGGGTCGACGTATTCGTGGTCGAGCAAGCGTGCGCCTATCCCGAGGTCGACGGTCGCGACCTGCTCGAGTCCACGTTGCACGCGTGGATCGGCGTCGATGGCCAACTTGGCGCCTCGCTGCGGTTGCTTCTCGATCATGAGCCGCCCCAGATCGGCCGTGTGGTCACCGACCCTCGTTTTCGGGGTCAAGGCTTGGCCGAACGGTTGCTGGACGAGGCGCACCGGCGAGCGGGCGCTGCGGGAAGCTTTCTCGAGGCGCAGAGCTACTTGGTCGCCTGGTACGGCCGCCAGGGTTGGCAGGCGTGCGGCGACGAGTTCGTCGAAGATGGGATCCCGCACGTGCCCATGCAGCGTGCGGGCCAGGCCTGACTCAGCGGGCCAAGCTCATCCGGCCTGGCTCAGCGGGCCATGCTCAGCGGGCCTGGCTCAGCGGGCCAAGCTCAGCGGGTGAGGATGACCTTTGAGCCGGGTTGGACCATGCCAGCGATCTGGGTGATCACGTCGTTCGGCACCCGGATGCAGCCGTTCGAGGCGTATTGACCCATCAGCGACGGGTTGTTCGTGCCATGCAGCGCGATCTTGGGGATACCGCCGCCGAAGCTGTTGAGGTCTTCGGAGAACACGCCCAGGCTGATCAGCAGCGGTCCATAGGCGCTGCTCGGGCCGGCCATCGTTTCTTCGACCCAGCCGTTTGCGATCGGCGTGCGTGAGGAGCCCTTGCCCGTCACCGCTGCGGTCGTGAGCAGCACGTTGTTGCCTTCGTAGACCGTCACCGTGTTGTTTGAGATGTTGATCACGATCATGCGGTTCGACGAGCCCCACGTGAACTGCGAGGTCTGCACCCAGGCGGTCTGACCGTTCGGACGTGCAGGCACGTACACCTGGGCCCACGCATCGCCGGGCTGGCCGGCGAGCACACGGTAGACGAGTGGGTTGCCGAAGACCGTCGGGTTCACGGGCGGAAGCGCCTGGCCGTTGAAGGTCGGCATGAACGCCGTGCCGCCGGGGGTCGTGTAGAGCGTCGGCTGGGCGACCGTCGCCCGGAGCGTGTGGGTGAAGGTGCCGCCGGTTGGTGCTGCAGCGGGGATGTCGATCGGGGCGCCAGGCTGCGGGTTCGGGACCTCGGTGGCCTTGGGCTGCGGGTTCGGGACCTCGGTGGCCTGGGGCTGCGGGTTCGGGACTGCCGTCGCCTGCGGCTGCGGGTTCGGGGCTGCGGTGTCGGTGTTGGCCGAGTTGCCGCTCGGCTGGGCGCTCGCGGCGACGGTGGTTGTCGTCGCATCGCCGTTGTCATTGCCGTCGGCTTCGTCGCCGGCCACGCCAGCGGCAGCATCTGCCTCGGCGTCGGGGGTCGGCGTCGCCGTCGGCAGTGGTGGCGGCGACGGGGTCGGCGTTGGGTCTGGCACCGCGATCGGTGCGGTTGTCGGCACGGCAGTTGCCGCCGGAGCGGCGATCGTGCCCGACAGGCTCGAGACCTCGGTGGCGGCGGTTGAATCTCCATCACCACCGCGCACGTTGGTGATCAGCAGAACAGCGAGCAAGGCCGCAAGAACAGCGAAGACAGTGAATCCGAGGCGGTCAGCCCGCGATGCAGCAATACGCATAAACCAGGCAGTGTAGAAGGGGGCTTCACCCAGGTGGCGTCGCGCGGGAGTGCGACGGAATCAAATCGCTCAGAACGTTGAAATTGGAGCGTTCTCGCCGCGAAAAAACTTGCCCACTGAGGTCGCTATGCGGGTGTATTCGGGGGAACACCCGGAATCACAAACGCGGCGACACAGACGACGAATGCGCCCACGATCACGAGCTTGTCGATCCGCCGCAACTCGTTGCGCGGCGGTAGTGGCGCCGTCGTCGAGCCGCGGCTCACCATCGCCATCGACAGATCGCGAGCTCGGCGGTGACTGCCGATCACCACGGCGGTCGCTGTGTCCCGAATAAATGCGAACGCCTCGCGGATCGGCTTGCCCGCGTGATCAGCCGGTGCCGGTCGGCTGGTGACCGACTCGTTCACGACATCGATCTCGTCGGCGACGAGGGGCAGCGAGCGCACCGCGAGCGCGATGACCGAACCGATCTCGTCGACCGGAACCTTGAAGAACCGGAGCGGTCGGATCAAACGGCGGATCGCGAATCCCACAGCCGTGAGCCCCGTGGTCCAGCTCAAGATACCGACCCAGAGAATCATGATGAAGCCGATCGCGATCAGACGGGCATAGTCGGACAGGCCGCCGAGGCTGATTGCACCGACCTTCGGCGCCTCGTCGCTGAAGATCGAGCCCATGAGTCCGCCGAACAAGGCGAAACGCACGAGCAGCGGGACTCGTGGCAACACCGATAGAGGCAGCCGAGCGCTGCGGAAGGCCACGAACAGCAGCAGGGCGGCGACGCCGATGTGGCTCCATTCGGTGTTGAACACCAGCCCGATCGACACGAGGATGCCGGCGAGTACTTTGGACTCGGCTGCGAGCCGGTGAACGGGCGAGTCGATCGGGATGGCTCGGAAGAACGAGCTTGAGCGGTTCATGCCGGGCCGCCAATGCCAGGCGCGATCGAACGCAGACGACCATCCTCGAGGCGCAGATGCTGGCTCACGTGGCTGGGCGCCCAGTCGACATCGTGGCTCACGACGACGATGGACGTTCCCGCGAGTCGCACCTGGTCGAGCGTGCGGGCCAAGTCGACACGGCCTTCGGCATCGAGGCCGGCGAGGGGCTCATCGAGCACCAGGAGCGAGACGCCGCGAGCGACAAGGCCCGCCAAGAGGACCCTGCGTTGCTCGCCACCGCTCAGCTCGTCGATGCGACGGCCGCTGAGCCGTTCGAGTTCGAACAAGTTGATGGCCGTCTCGAGGTTCTCGGTGCGCGCCTGCTGATCGGCGTCACCGCTCAGTTCCCGGTCGGTACGGACACCGGCGAGCGAGGTGAGTTCTTCGTCGACGGTCGCTCGGAGCAGCTGGAGCCGGACATGTTGGTGGGCGAGGGCACGGCGCACGCCCGACGTTCGCTCGACCGTGCCCGAGGTCGCCGTGTCGAGGCCAGCGAGGATCCGCGCGAGTGTTGTCTTCCCTGAACCGTTGCGGCCTTCGATCACCACCAACTCGTAGCGGTGTATCGACAGGTCGACGTCATGCAGTACGGGTAGGGCCCACGGCTTGCCCGCTGCGTGTGAGTACGCCACATCGCGGAGGCGTATCAGCCGATGCTCGCCGACGTTCGTCCGAATTGTTCGCAGGTCGGCGCCACGCTCGTCACCGCCGCGTTCATCGTCTGTCGCTTCGTTGTGCGCGGCTCGGCGGATCACGATTCTGCGGTCGCTGGCGACCGCATCGTCGCGATGAGTGGTCCGCACAATCGTTGCGTCGGCGAGCGCTCCGAGTCGTTCGATGATGCGGGCCTGTTCGGTCGGGTCGAGCATCGAGGTGACTTCGTCGGCAAGCAACAGCTTGGGCTTGCGCCGAAGCGCTGATGCGAGCGCCAGTCGTTGCAACTCACCACCGGAGAGTTCACTCGTGGGGCGATCTTCGGGCAACACGAGCCCGACATCGGCAAGGGTGGCTGCGACGTCGAAGTCATCCGCCAGCCCCCAAGCCAGGTCTTCGCCGACGGTCGTGCCGATGACCTGGGCCTCGGGGCGCTGCCCCACGCGGGCCGTGCCACCGACATGGCCCAACCCAACGACGTCGCTTGGTCGATCGACGCGGCCAACATTGTCGAGTCCGGCCATCGCGTCGAGCAGGGTCGACTTGCCAGCACCGTTTGGCCCCTCGATCACCAGATGCTCGCCTGGCTGGACCTCGAGGGTGAGGGGTGCGGTCACGGGCACGCCGTTGCGCTCGAGGACAACATCGTTGAGTGCCAGCGGAACGGGCGCTCCCTCGGCTTCGGGCTGCACATCGAGGTCGAGCGGGTCGACAAGGGAACGTTCCAGCCGTCGCAAGATGCCACCGCCGACCGAGCGAATCAGCAGCGCGTAGATCACCGAGTACACGAGTTCGGTCGCCGGAATCAGCAGCAACCAGTTGTCGATCAAGAAGCCGGCCAAGTTCTGCAACCCGTTACCGACTGACCCAAGGGCGCGATCCACGATGCCAAGTCCGACGGCGTCGAATAGCGACCCGATGCCGGCAAGGATGTTGGCCATCCCGTCGGCCTGGTTCTCGACGTTCTCGAACACCAAGTCACGAAGCTTGCGGTTGATCGCGATGGCCGGGTAGAAGAACAGCACGCTCGCAGCCATTGCCGGCCAGGCGATGAGCAGCGTAAAACCAACGGTGCGGATGCGGCCCCAGCCTCGACGCAGCGATTGGCCCCCGCACCAGCCGAACACACCGGCGAGCGCCGCCTGGCTGACGGGACCGAGGCCGCCGAGGATGAGGGCAATGCATGCCGCTGCAGTCGAGGCCATCACAACGGTTCGAGTCCGCCGCCTTGCGGCCAACACCGCGACGACGAAGCTGGCGACGACCTGCATCATGCTGCCCGCCGCGAGCACGCGTCCGGCGGCCAGCAACGCCACGATCATGGCGGCAGTCAGCGCCGCATCGGCCATCTCGGCAGCGTCGAGCGGACCCTTGCGGCGACCAGTCAGGCCTTCTCGTTCGTGGTGCGGCGTGTCGTCGTGCGACGTGGTTGGAGCGCTCATGCGGCGGTGAGCTTTTCGAGGCGACGACGGATTCGTGACGGGCTCACGCGTTCGGTCGTGCCCAGGTGCTGCGCGAACATCGACACGCGGAGTTCCTCGAGTGACCAGGCGATCTCTTCGAGCGCTGCCGACCACGGAATGTGCTCGACGACCGTGTCGTAGGCGTCTTCGACGACGAGGATCTGGTGCATCGAGTCACGGTCGGCGCCGATGCGCGACGGCAGTTTTTCGAGCCGGTGCGAGATGCCGCGCAGGTACTTCAGGAGTGCATCGAATCGATTGACACCAATTGCCGACAGGTGCCCGGGAAAGGTGAGTCGTTCCAGGTGGCGGCGGGCGTCGTTCACACAGTCGGCGGGCAGACGGTCCGCGGCGACAAGCGCCATGCGGATCGCTGCGGTCTCGTCGATGATCTCGGCCGCAACCGGCGACCAGTCGCCAGCCAACGACGGGAGTTCGGTGCGAGCCTTCTTTTGTAGTGCGGTGAAGTCGGCGGCCGTCCAGGGCGCGCCGGCTTCGTCGATGATCGTGCCCAGACATGCGAGCGTAAGGTCTTCGAACCAGGCTGCGCGTTCACCATGGGGTGTCAATTCGAGCGCGAGCATGCGCCGAGGGTCGAGCGCGGCGTTCATCTGGCGCAACGGTGCAGCGACCGTAAGGCGAAGCAGTCGGCGAGCCCCATGCCAGGTAGCCGTTGCCTGCTCACCGGCGGTCGGGAACAACTCGACGCCGACCCGGTCGGTGCGGTCGACGAGGGCCGGAAACGCAACCGTCGACCCTTGTCGGGAGGTCACCGTGACCTGACGGGGGAGTTCGCCGAAGTCCCAATCGGTCGCACCGTCGTGGGTGACGCCGTCGGCCCCATCGTCGAGCGCTTGCTCGAGGTCGCTCGCCAGCATCTTGCGCAGCGCGGAGATGTCGTAGCCCCGGGCGAGCACGTCACCGTCGTCGTTGACGATGCGGTATTGGGGCCGCAGGTTGGCCGGGAGCGTGCGAGGGTCGAGCGCATCGAGCGGGAGCCGTTCGCCGATGCGGCGTTCGAGCCCCTGGCGTAGCGCGAGCGCGAAGTCGCTTCGGTCACCGATCTCGCCCATGACAGCGTCGATCGTCTCGGGAACGGGGACCAGACGCTTGCGTAGCGGCTTGGGCAGTGCGCGCACGAGGGCGATCGCGGCATCGCGACGATGGCCGGGAACGACGCCGACGAATGACATCGGGTCGAGCTGACCGACGGCGGTGATGGGCAGATCGACGGCGAGCGAGCTCGGCGCGCTGGTGCCGTCAGCATTGGCGACGTAGTCGACATCGAGGACCAGTCCGCCGTGTTCGACCCGGTCGGGGAAGCTGGTCTCGTCGACGACGAGGTCCTCGGGATCAAGCAGGTCGTGGATCGACATCTCGAGCAGGTGCGGATTGTCCGCCGTCGCCGGACGGAACCACCGCTCGAAGTGGGCGGCGCTGGTGACTTCGGCTGGCAGCGCGGCGTCGTAGAACGTCCACACCCGCTGGTACTCATCGTCGAAGCTGCGCCGACCACTGCCGGTCGCCGCCGACCGGGCACTCAAGTTGCGGGCCTCGTGACGCACCGATTCGTTGGTGCTCAAGAAGATGTGTCCGACATCGTCCCACTGGCCTTCAATGAGCGCGTGGTGGATGAAGAGTTCTCGGGCCTTGACCGGGTCATGGCGATCGAGGGGCGCAAACCGATCGGCGACGATCGGCAGCCCGTGAAGCCGGACGGTCTCGGTCGTCATCGCTCTCGCTCGCTCGGGGTCCCATTCGATGTCGCCGAGTTCGATCGAGGTGAGATGCGACGCCGGTTGCTCAACCCACTGCGGGTCGATCGGGGCGACCGTCCGGGCCCAAAGTCGACTGGTCTCCACCAGACTCGCCGCCATGATCCAATCCGGTTTGGCTTCGAAGCAGCTCGAACCTGGCTGGATGGCGAACCGTGCGCTGCGGGGCCCGAGATATTCGTGCGAGCGTTCAACCCGCATCCCGATTTGGCTGAGCATGCCGGTGAGGACGGCTCGGTGCAGGTCCTCGCCTGGGCCGCCCCTGCGTGAATCGGTGTCGACGGCTTCGAAATTGGGCCCGTCGCCAATGTTGACGTCACGACTCCACGACGGAGTCAGCTTGAGCGTGTCGCTCGCATCTTTGAGCTGGTCGACGGTGTCGAACCATTCGATCATCCGTTGGGTGTGCAAGAAGTGGTCTTGGCACCAGCGGCCGAACTTGCGGCGGTTGAGATCGCGTCGCTGCTGCGATCCGGCATGGTGGAGGTGCAGCAGGCTCAGGAAATCGCTGGAGTCGCTGCGGAACCGCTCTTGTGCCGCGTCGGCGGCCGCCTGCTTGTCACGGGGTCGTTCTCTCGGGTCTTGCACTGCCAGTGCGGCAGCGATGATCGTCGCCTCGTGCAGGCAGCCTTCGTCAGCACCGCCGAGCACGATGCGGCCGAGCCGGGGATCGACAGGCAGCCGGGCAAGTTTGCGGCCGACCTCGGTCAGCCAACGCCGGTCCCCGCCGATGCTCGGCTCATGCACCGCGTTGAGTTCATGCAGCAGACGGGCCCCGTCGGTGACGGCCCGATCTTCGGGCGGGTCGATGAAGGGGAAATCCGCCGGCGACCCGAGGCCCTGGTCGGCCATCGTCAATATGACGCTGGCCAGGTTGGTGCGTTGGATCTCGGGCTCGGTGAACTCGGGTCGGCTGTCGAAGTCCTCTTCGGCGTAGCAGCGGATGGCGATGCCGGGTCCGAGGCGGCCACACCGACCGCTGCGCTGGTTTGCCGAGGCTTGCGAGATGCCTTCGATTGGTAGCCGCTGCACCTTGGTGCGTTGGCTGAAACGAGAGATGCGGGCCTCGCCCAAATCGACCACGTAGCGGATACCGGGCACCGTGAGCGAGGTCTCGGCGACGTTCGTGGACACGACCACCCGGCGCCGCTTGCTGGGGGCGAAGACCTTTTGTTGATCGCGGGTCGACAGGCGCGCGTAGAGCGGGAGGACCTCGAGGTCGGGCTCGTGACGGCGAAGCGACTCGCAGATATCGTTGATCTCGGCCTCGCCGCTGCTGAATACGAGGACGTCGCCAGGACCTTCGCGCATGAGGTCGGTGACCGCTCGCCGAACGGCGCCCGCGGCGTCGAGCGGTCCGTTCGACTTGGTGCCGCGCTCCGATCGCTTGCCGGCGGCGCCTTCGATGGCCGACTCGCGCGAGGACTCGTCGCGTGGTTGATAGCGGATCTCGACCGGATAGGTGCGGCCCGAAACCTCGATGATCGGCGCAGCTGCGCCATCGCCCCCTCGGGTGCCGTCGTGGAAGTGCGCGGCGATCTTTTCGGTGTCGATCGTGGCCGACGTGATCACGACGTGGAGGTCGCGTCGGCGTCGAACGAGTTGATGCAGGTAGCCGAGCAGGAAGTCGATATTGAGGCTGCGCTCATGAGCCTCGTCGACGATGATCACGTCGTAGGCGAGCAGGTCCGGGTCGCGGGTCAGCTCGGCCAGCAAGATGCCGTCGGTCATGACCTTGACCGCGGTGCGATCGGTGGTTCGGTTGTCGAAGCGCACCGCGTAGCCGACGGTCTTGCCCAGCTCGACACCGAGTTCCTCGGCAACGCGAGCGGCGACCGAACGGGCCGCAATCCGTCGAGGCTGGGTGTGGCCGATCATGGCGCGCACGCCGAAGCCCGCATCGATGCAGATCTTGGGCAGCTGCGTGCTCTTGCCCGAACCTGTTTCGCCGGCAATGACGACGACTTGGTTGTCTCGAATCGTCTCGACGAGTTCTTCGCGCCGAGCCGTGATCGGCAACTCGGCCGGATAGGTGCACGAGGGGCGGTTCGCCTGACGACGAGCGAACCGCTTTTCGGCAGCGGCGATGTCGTCGGCGATGGTGGCGAAGACCGCAGCGCGCCGATTCGCCTTGCGGATCTTGCGCGCGCCTCGCAATCTGCGCCGGAGCGCGGCGTGGTCAGCGATCGTCAGGGCTTCGGGTGCGAGCGTCGGGGTCGTACCAGAGCCCGGCGGCGCTGCTTCGGCCTGCTCGGACACGGCATGAGGATACGGGCGCGCCGGACCAAGCCCGTCAGCGTTTGGCGACTACCGGTTGTGGTCGGCGCAGATGAGCGTGATCGTCGACTCGATCCGATCCATGTAGCTCTCCTTGTACGCCATGTGCATGCCGAGGTCGTAGGCCGTGATGCCGTCGGCGGCGAGTTGTTCGATGTTGCGGTACTGCAGGAGCTTGCCGATGGACAGGTCCGCGTGATCCTGGTCGAACGAATGTTGGAAGCCTCGGTAGCGGTCGCCGACGACGCCGCCGATGACATAGCCGATGTCGCGTGGGCCGGTTGCGGGGTCATCGAGCGTGGCGAACAGAATCCGCAGGTCGCCGGCGCGGCCGAAACGCTGACTCATCGAACGGGTGAAGAAGCCCAGATCCGTGCCGATGAGCCCGCTGTTCGCGGTCGTCTTCCAGCTGCGACGTTCCAGGGCAAGCACTCGTTCAATCGCCTCGTTGATGTCGGGCGCCGCCACGGGGCGAACGGTTTCGACGGCGACGCCAGCCGCTTCGGCGTCTCGCAACGCCGTCCGCAACGAGCGGCGGAAGCGGCTCGAACGTCGGGCCAGCCAGCTCTCGAAACCGTCGCTCAAGTCACCGACACAGCGATCGGCGGTGTCGGTGTAGCCGACCGGCGCCAACCGCTGTAGCTCTTCGAACAGGGGGCTCGCCGGGTCAACGCCGGAAACCGAAAGGGCGTAGAAGTCGAGCTGGGGGAGCAGGTCGTCGATGATCTCCGAGATCAGTGCCGCGGGGTCGGGGCCCACGAATGGGGTGGCGAATCCCCAGACGGTGTCGAACGACGTGAGCACGGGACCTCTCGGGTTTTCGTGCTCGAGCAGGGCCACGATGCCGTGGTCGCCTCGCCAGACCCGCGGTGTGCTTGTGGGGGCAAAAGCGGCGGCCGCCGGCAGGATCCACCGGGTCGTGGTGCACACCGGGTCGGCGCCGATCGCCCGGGCCGAGGCGGCAACGAGGTCGTCGTAGATCCCCTCGATATCGGCGAACGCCACGGCTTCCATGCCCACCCGAAGGTTCTACCCGCATGAGCCGTCCCGTCCGTTCATCCACCTGTTGCGGTTCTCTGGCACCCGCAGCCGCTGCGGCTGGGTGGACGGGCGAAGCAGGCGGTAGCGTCGAAGCCCGCACGACGTTGCCGGCGGACCGAATCGCGGCAACACCACGCACGACTGGGAGCGCACCATGGATCCGACTTACAGCGTCGAAGCCGAGGCCTATCGCGAGAAGATTCAGGCATTCCTGGGCGAGCACCTGCCCGCCGACTGGCAGGGCATGGGTGCGCTCGACGAAGAGCAACTCTCGACCTTCATGGCCGAGTGGCGCGAGATCCTGTCGGCGAACCGCCTGTTGGCGCCGAGCTGGCCAGCCGAGTACGGCGGTGGCGGCCTGACGGCGCTCGAAAAGGTCATCATGGCCGAGGAGTTCCAAAAGGCTGGCGTGCCAACGGGTGGCAACAACGACGTCTTCAGCATCCAGATGGTCGGCAATACGATCCTCAACTGGGGCTCCGACGAGATGAAGGCCGAGTTCCTTCCCAAGATCATCGCCGGTGAGTACGTCTTCTGTCAGGGCTACAGCGAACCCAACGCTGGATCCGACCTGGCTGCGCTCATGTGCAAGGCCGAACTCGATGGTGACGAGTGGGTGATCAACGGCCAGAAGATCTGGACCTCGGCCGGCATGTCCGCCAACTGGATCTTCGTGCTGACCCGCACCGACTTCACCTCGTCGAAGCACAAGGGCATCACATTCCTGCTGTGCCCGATGGATCAGCCCGGCGTCGAGGTCCGCCCGATCGCCATGATGAGCGGTGAGAGCGAGTTCAACGAGACCTTCTTCACCGACGCTCGCACCGCGAAGGAAAACGTGGTCGGCGAAGTCAACGGCGGTTGGGCTGTTGCGATGACGCTGCTCGGATACGAGCGAGGCGAGGCCGCGGCGACGACCCCGATCGCCTTCCGCACCGAACTGGACCGACTGCTCGCGATGGCCAAGGAGCGCGGCGTTGCCGACGATCCGGTCATCCGTCAGCGTCTGGCCTGGGCCTACAGCAAGGTCGAGATCATGCGCTTCATGGGCAAGGGCACCCTCACCCGATTCATCAATGGCCACCAGCCTGGGCCCGCCGAGTCACTGTTCAAGCTCTATTGGAGCGAGTACCACAAGGCCGTCACGGAACTCTCGGTCGACATCCTGGGCGCCGATGCGATGTGGATCGAAGGCCAGCGTCCCATGACATCGTTCTCGACGGATCTCCCGGGCGCTCCGAACAGCTCGGCGAGCTGGGTCGGCACGTTCTTCAATGCCCGTGCGGGCACGATCTATGCGGGCACGAGCCAGGTGCAGCGCAACATCGTCGGCGAGATGGTGCTTGGCCTGCCCAAGGAGCCAAAGCC
>CALLPT010000170.1 GCA_938015575.1 uncultured Acidimicrobiales bacterium | reverse complement strand
ACGAAAACCGCTGCGTGGTAAGTGGCCGCGCCGACGAGGAACGGGTCGTCATGCTCGGCGAAGCGCTCCAAGGCGTGCTGCTACGCCAGGGCGACGCAGTGCGCGTCGACAACGCGTACGAAGTTGCGCTCGAGAAACTTCCTCGCCCCGAGGTCGAACACCTCGCCCTCGAAGAAGTCCCCGACGTCAGCTACAGCGACATCGGCGGCCTCGCCACCCAGATCGAAGCCATCACCGACGCGGTGGAGCTTCCGTTCCTCCACGCCGACCTGTTCATCGAGCATGAACTGCCGCCACCGAAGGGCATCTTGCTGTACGGGCCTCCTGGCTGCGGCAAGACCCTGATTGCCAAAGCGGTCGCCAACTCGCTCGCGACCAAGGTCCGCGAGGCCCGGGGTGGCGATGGCGATGCCAAGAGCTACTTCTTCAACATCAAGGGCCCTGAGCTGTTGAACAAGTACGTCGGCGAGACCGAACGACAGATCCGACTCGTGTTCCAGCGGGCTCGCGAAAAGAGCGAAGAAGGCTGGCCCGTCATCGTCTTCTTCGATGAGATGGAATCGTTGTTCCGAACGCGTGGAACCGGCATCTCGAGCGACATGGAAAGCACGATCGTTCCCCAATTGCTCGCCGAGATCGATGGCGTCGAGACACTCAAGAACGTGATCGTGATCGGTGCCTCGAACCGCGAGGATTTGATCGATCCGGCGATTCTTCGCCCGGGCCGCCTCGACGTGAAGATCAAGATCGAGCGCCCCGATGCCGAGGCTGCCCATTCGATTTTCTCTCAGTACATGACTTCGGATCTGCCGATCGCGAGCGATGTCGTCGAGTCCCTCGGCGGTGGCGATCCCGACAAGGCCGTGTTAGCGATGATCGAAGAGACCGTCGAGGAGATGTACCTCGAAGACCCTCGGAATCAATTCCTCGAGATCACCTATCAGAACGGTGACAAAGAGATCACGTACTTCAAGGACTTCTCGTCGGGCGCGATGATTGAGAACATCGTGCGCCGGGCCAAGAAGCTCGCCATCAAACGTCTGCTCGAATCCGGTGTGAAGGGCATGCGCCCCGAGGATCTCGTCGAGTCGGTGTATCAAGAGTTCAAGGAACACGAGGATCTGCCGAACACGACGAACCCCGACGATTGGGCTCGGAT
The DNA here is from genome assembly GCA_938015575.1 of uncultured Acidimicrobiales bacterium. Taxonomy (GTDB): domain Bacteria; phylum Actinomycetota; class Acidimicrobiia; order Acidimicrobiales; family UBA10347; genus UBA10347. The sequence goes on along the minus strand of CALLPT010000170.1, from coordinate 6,861 downwards.
CAGCGGGCGCAAAGGCGAACGCATCGTGTACGTGCGCACCTTGATCGACCGCGACGACAAGCCAGGCGGTGGCAAGTCCATCGAAGGCGTCACCACCGGCCAATACCTCTAAGCAGTAATTCGAAGCCACTGCCTCGAAGCCGCTACTTCGAAGAAGGCGCGCCTTGGAGCACCGCTTGGGGTGCGCGCGAGCGCTAGACAGGAACCAATGGCCAGCATCAAAGTCGTCGGTCTTGAGACCGAGTACGGCATCGTCCATCGCGGCGTCGACGAACCGAACCCGATCACCGCGTCTTCGCTGCTGATCAATGCCTATCTTGCGCGATGCGAGGCAACCGGCCGGCGCCCGGCAACACAGCGCGTCTCGTGGGACTTCGAAGACGAGAGCCCGGCGCTCGACGCTCGTGGGTACACGCCGGTCGGGGCTCGTCCGCCCGAGGTCGAAACCCACCTGGTGAACGCGGTGCTCACTAACGGGGCCCGCTACTACGTCGACCACGCCCACCCCGAGATGTCGACGCCCGAGGTGCTCGACGCTCGCAGCGCCGTGCTGTACGACCGGGCCGGTGAGCTCGTCGTCATCGAGTCGATGGAGGCTGCCGGGGAGCTCCTTGGTAACGGCCAAGAGCTGATCGCCTACAAGAACAACAGCGACGGCAAGGGCAACTCGTACGGCACCCACGAGAACTACCTCATGAGCCGGAGCACGCCATTCTCCGAGATCGTCGCCCACGCCACGGTGCATTTCGTGACCCGCCAGATCTTCACCGGGGCGGGCAAGGTCGGCTGCGAGATTCCCGGTATCGGTGCGGCCGAGGTTCCCTTTCAGCTCACGCAGCGCGCGGACTTCTTCGAAGAAGAGGTCGGCCTCGAGACCACACTGAAACGCCCGATCATCAATACTCGCGACGAGCCGCACGCCGACGCGCAGCTCTATCGCCGGTTGCATGTGATCGTCGGTGACGCCAACATGAGCCAGTACTCGACTTGGCTCAAGGTCGGCACGACCCTGCTGGTCCTGGCGATGGTCGAAGACGACGCGTTCGAGCCGAAGCTGTCATTCCGTGCGCCCGTACAGGCCCTGCGCAACGTGAGCCATGACCTGTCACTCGGCCGCCCGCTTCGCCTCTACGACGGCACGACGGCGACCGCGCTCGAGATCCAGGCCGAGATTGCATTGGCGGCCGAGCGCTATCTCGACAAGTTCGGCCCCGACGGCGCCGGCGGCCAAGACGCCTACGCGGTGCTCGATGCCTGGAAAGAGGTCATCGAGACGCTGGAACGCAATCCGGACGAACTCGCGGATCGCCTCGACTGGGTCGCCAAGAAGAAGCTGCTCGAGGCCTATCGAGCACGCGACGGCCTGGAGTGGGGCGATGCCCGCCTGCGGGCCCTCGATCTGCAGTACCACGACATGCGTCCCCAGCGGTCGGTCTTCGAGCGCCTTGGCGTGCAAACGATTGTCGACGACGAGGCGGCCACAGCGGCAGCGACCGAGCCGCCACCTGACACGCGGGCGTTCTTCCGGGGCGAATGTCTGCGCCGATTCCCCGACGCCATCGTGGCCGCGAATTGGGATTCGATGGTCTTTGACACGGGCGAGGCGCCGCTGCGCCGCGTCCCGATGATGGAACCGACCCGCGGCAGTGCTGCCCATGTGGCAACGTTGCTCGACGGATGCGAAACGGTGAGCGACCTGCTCGCCAAGCTCGAGAGCTGAACGAGGAGCAACCATGTCCGATCAAGAACAGACACGACCAAGCCAGCCGGCAACCGACGAGGTTGCCGAGGCCCCCCAGCCGGCAAGCAGCGATACGTCGCTCGCGGACGGCCTCGATGACATCCTCGACGAGATCGACGAGGTGCTCGAGACCAATGCCGAGGAGTTCGTCAAGTCCTATGTCCAAAAGGGCGGCGAATAGCCAACGCTCGCTCCGGCTCTTCGCCGGGCGTACGGGGTCGCAGACTCGACGCCTGCGGCGTCTTCGCTTGTTCTCGCACGCCCGGAAACGCCCCGAAACGCGCGGTCCCGGCTGGCAGGACCGGGGTCCTGGCGAAATTCGCACCCTGCTAGAGTCCAGCGCGTGAACCTCCCGATCTTCTCAACGACCGAGGATCCCGGACCGGACTTCGCCCGCCTGGCCGAACAGGCAGGACTTGTGGCGCAGCCAACCGGTGACGGCGACGTACTCGACCTGCCGCACGGCACGACGTGTGTGGCCCTGCGCTATGCCGATGGCGTGGTCATCGCCGGCGATCGCCGGGCGACCTCGGGCAACCTCATCAGCTACCGGACCATGCAAAAGGTCTTCCCCAGCGACCGGCACTCGGCGGTGGCGATCGCTGGCGCCGCGGGTACCGCAGTCGAAATGGTGCGCCTCTTCCAGCTTCAGCTCGAGCACTACGAAAAGGTCGAGGGCAAGCAGCTCAGCCTCGACGGCAAGGCTCGACAGCTCAGCCAACTGCTGCGCCAGAACCTGCCAGCCGCTCGCGCCGGCATGGTGGTGGTGCCCCTCTTCGCCGGATTCGATCACCGCACCGAGCAGGGCCGCCTTTTCCAGTTCGACGTCAGCGGCGGCACCTACGAAGAGCTCGAATACGGCGTGACGGGCTCAGGCAGCATTCACGCCTCGACGGTGCTGAAGCTGGGTTACCGCGAAGGCCAGGATCGAGACGCAGCCGTTGATCTGGCCATCCAGGCGCTCTATGTCGCCGCAGACGAGGACTCGGCAACGGGTCTTCCCGACTTCTTGCGCGGCCTGTTCCCGGTCGTTGCGACCGTGACCGCTGACGGTTACGACCAGCTCGAAGACGCCGAACTCCGCGAACGTAGCCAGGCCCTGGTCGACGAGCTCGTCGACCGCGGCATGCCGTCCTGACCACCGACTGTTTGTAGAGGATCGAGAATGAGTACCCCGTTCTACGTCGCACCTGAACAGGTCATGAAGGACCGGGCGGACTACGCCCGGAAAGGCATTGCCCGTGGCCGCTCGTTGGTGGCCAGCACCTTTGATGACGGCATCGTGATCGTCGCCGAGAATCCGTCGAACACGCTGCACAAGGTCAGCGAGATCTACGACCGCATCGGGTTCGCCGGTGTCGGTAAGTACAACGAGTTCGACCAGCTCCGCATCGCGGGCATCCGCCACGCCGATCTCAAGGGCTTCAACTACAGCCGTCACGACGTCGACGCGTTGAGCTTGGCCAACCAATACGCGCAAATGCTGGGCCAGACCTTCACCCACGAAATGAAGCCGATGGAGGTCGAGATTCTGGTCGCGGAGATTGGCGAAGAAGACGACGACGACCAGCTGTTCCACATCTTGTACGACGGCACGGTCTACGACCGCACCGGTTACGCGGTCCTTGGCGGTGACGCCGAGGCCATTGCCTTGCGGGTCGAGGACGGCTTCGAGGCTCGCAAAGACCTTACCGGCGCCATCCGGCACGCCCGAGATGCGCTCGCTGGTCCCGAGCGGGAACTACCGGCCGGTGACCTCGAAGTTGCCGCGCTTGGCCGTTCCAATGGCCGTCGCACGTTCCGCCGCATCGTCGGCGATGAACTCGACGGACTCGTGGGCTGATCGCAGGCACTGGTGCAACGACGAATCTTCGGTATTGAGAACGAATACGGGGTCACCTGTACCCAACGCGGCCATCGCCGCCTGAGCCCCGACGAGGTTGCCCGCTACCTGTTCCGGCGGGTCGTGTCTTGGGGGCGCAGCTCGAACGTCTTCTTGGCCAACGGTGCTCGCCTGTACCTCGACGTTGGGTCACATCCCGAATACGCAACACCCGAGTGCGACAGCATCCATGAGCTGGTCGCCCACGACAAGGCGGGGGAGCGGATCCTCGAAGGTCTGCTCACGTCGGCCGAGGAACGTCTGCGCGAAGAGGGCATCGCTGGCGACATCTACCTGTTCAAGAACAACACCGACTCGGCCGGCAACAGCTACGGCTGCCACGAGAACTACATGACCTCGCGCAAAGACGACCTGCGCGACTACGCCGAGGTGCTGATCCCGTTTCTTGTCAGTCGCCAGATCTATGCCGGCGCCGGCAAGGTCCTGCAGACGGCCCGTGGAGCCATGTACTGCGTCAGCCAGCGAGCCGAACACATCTGGGAAGGTGTGTCGAGCGCGACCACTCGCTCTCGTCCGATCATCAACACCCGCGACGAGCCACATGCCGATGCGGAGAAGTACCGCCGCCTCCACGTCATCGTGGGTGACTCGAACATGAGCGAATACACGACCTTCCTCAAGGTCGGTGCCGCCTCGTTGCTCCTGCGGATGCTCGAAGACCCTGCGGTCGTGTTGCGCGACATGACCCTCGATAACCCGATCCGCGCCATCCGCGAGATCAGCCACGACATGACCTGCAAGCGGCCCGTCCGTCTGGCCAATGGGCGCGAGGCGTCGGCGCTGCAGATCCAGACCGAGTACCTCGAGCGAGCGCTGCGCTACGCGGAGCACCACGATCTCAACGAGGTCGAGGCCAAGGCGCTCAAGATGTGGGAACACGTCTTGACCCGGATCGAAGACGATCCGCTCACGCTCGATACCGAATGTGACTGGGTGATCAAGTACCACTTGATCGAGAAGTACCGAGAGCGCCACGACCTGACACTCTCCGACGCTCGCGTTGCGCTGGTGGATCTGCAGTATCACGACATCAACCGTGATCGCGGCTTGTTCTACCGGCTCCAGAAGCGGGGCCTGGTGCAGCGCATTGTCACCGACGCCGAGATCGCCGCCGCGGTTGAAACGCCGCCCCAGACCACGCGAGCCCGTCTTCGCGGCGACTTCATCAAGCGAGCCAAGGAGCGCCGCCGCGACTACACGGTCGATTGGGTACATCTCAAGCTCAACGATCAGGCCCAGCGCACTGTCCTGTGCAAGGACCCGTTCAAGGCATATGACGAACGGGTCGAGAAGCTGATCGAAAGCCTCTAGGCCTTGGCGATCGACAAGCTCGAGCGCCAGATGTCGCTCCTCGCCGCGTTGCTCCATACCGAACATCCCTTGACCGCGTCGGAACTGCACCGGCAGGTCGAGGGGTATCCCGAAGATCGGACGGCGTTCCGCCGCTCGTTCGAGCGAGACAAGGACGATCTGCGCCGCCTCGGCATCCCGATCACCATGGAGTCCCGTGAGACGGTCGATGGACCGATCGACGGTTATGTGATCCGCGAGACCGATTACTACCTGCACGATCTCGGTCTCGACGCCGACGAAACCGTGGCCCTGGCGATGGCACTGCGGCTCATCCGCCTCGAAGGTGCCGATGCCGACGACGCCATCTGGAAACTCGGAGGCGCGGCGTTTGATGACACGGCACCCGCCGAGATCGGAGCGATCGCGATGGGGCCGGCGGTGACCCAACTGCACCAAGCGATTCAGCGGAATCTGTCGGTGCGGTTCAGCTACCGCGCCGCCGATCGTCTGGTCGAGCCGTGGCGCCTGGCCTTTCGCCGTGGTCATTGGTACCTGAGCGGTCACGATGTGGGCCGCGACGACGCTCGGAGCTTCCGGCTGGATCGCATCGATGGCTCGATCGCGATCGACGCAGACCGCCCGGCGAGTGCCGAGCGTCAGCCAATCACCGCGGAACGCCAGCCGTGGGAGTTCGGCTCTGACGAAGACGAGACCGTGCGGGCTCGCGTCGCGATCGATGCTTCCCACGCCGATTGGGCGCGTCATCAATTGGGCGCGGACTCGGTGGTTGCAACCAACGACGATGGATCGATCGAGATCGAGCTCGATGTGGTCAACGTCGTGGGCTTCCGCAACATGGTGCTCGGTCTGCTCGACGCCGCCGAGGTTCTGTCGCCGCCAGAGCTGCGCGCCGACATCGTGCGCTGGCTCGAGGGGCAGGTCACATGAGCCGCTTGACGGCCACCGATCGCCTGCGCCGCCTCCTCGCCGTCATCCCATGGGTGAGCGGAAGGGGAGAGGTGCCGCTTGTCGAGATTGTCGAGCGCTTCGACTACCCGATCGATCGACTCCGCCGAGACCTCACCGAGGTTGTCCAGTTCGTCGGCGTCTATCCCCACACGCCGGACATGTTGATCGAGGTCTATCTCGACGAGGAGAACGAGCGAGTTCGCTTCGAGCTGGCCGACTATTTCACCTCGCCGCTGCGCTTGTCGCCGGAAGAGGCGTTGAACCTGGTCTCGGCCGGTTTGGGGCTCCTGGGATCGTCCGCTGGCCAGAACAGTGCCCTAGAGCGGGCGCTCAACAAGGTCGCCGAGCGGTTCGATGTCGAATTGGGCGATGACATCGAGGTCAGCCTGGGCGGCGCGTCGGCGGTCACTGTCGAGCAGGCAATGGCCGCGGCCCGCGCACATCAGTGCATCGAGATCGAGTACCACAGCTTGCATCGCAGCACGGGCACGCGTCGCGTCGTGGAGCCGCACAAGGTCTTCAGCCAGAACGGCGAGTGGTACCTGCGTGGCTACTGTCGCTTGGCCGAGGCCGACCGTACGTTCCGCCTCGATCGCGTGCTGTCTCTCGAGACGACCGGCGAGACGTTCGAGGGCCAGGCAACCGACACGACGGCCGTTTTTGTGCCTGGCGATGATGATCTGCGAGTAACGCTCGAGCTGGCGTCCGACGCCGCGTGGGTCGCCGAGGCGTTTCCGGTCGAGTCAGTCGAAGCGTCGAAGCATGGCATGACGGTCACACTCGCGGTGAGCAGCACCGTTTGGCTGGAGCGTCTGCTTCTACAACTCGGCGACAGCGCTCGCCTGGTGACCTCGACGCCGCCGCTGCCGGCTTCGTTGCGGAGCGACTCGGCCTCGCGGGTGCTTGCTCGCTACCAGTCGAGCTGACGGCGCTGACCATCGAGCAGCGAGCAGCG
>CALLPT010000169.1 GCA_938015575.1 uncultured Acidimicrobiales bacterium | reverse complement strand
GTAGCCGAGCACCGCGGCGATGGCTACGCCGTCGGAGCCGAGGATGGGAGCAGCGACGCTGGACAGGCCCTCGACATAGGTGCCGTGGCTCCAGCTGATTCCGCTCGTTCGAGCGCTCGCAATTTCGGAGGCGACGCTGGCCCTCGCTGCTCCATCGAGCCGGGCGAGGATCGGCTCGACCCGCTGGCTCGGCCACGTTGCCATCATCACGGCGCCCGAACCCCCACCGGTGATCGGCCAGCGATGCCCCGTCCAGTCCTGGGCCTGCACCGGCTTGGAGACCGCGGACTGCGTAACCGTCAATGTCTCGGCGCCAACGGGGATCGAGATGCAGGCCGCCTCGTCGAGGCTGATCGCCAGGGCGGCGACCGTCTCCGCGGCACGTGTCTCGATAAGCACCGGCGAGATGGTGCTGATCGAAGCAAGCCGATGGACCAGCGGGCCGAGGTGATAGGCGCCGTCGTCATCTCGATGGACGGCGCCTCGGTCGGTGAGCGCTCCGAGCAACCGAGATGCCGTGCTCGGGGCAAGATCCGCTCGCTGCGAAAGGTCGACGAGTCCCCCTGGCTGCTCGCCGATCAGTTCCAGCAGGTCCAGCGCCCGGTCGACGCTCTGCACGGCCATAGCGCGACGTTAAACCGTGACGGAAAGAGCGTCACTTCATTTCCACATTGTGGAAACGTGCGTCAAGCGAACGGGTGTCAGGCACCGCTCGGTTCATGGCGAAAACGAGCAACGCCCCCGTGCCAGTGGCACGGGGGCGTCGGATCGAGCGTGGCTGCGCTTTCGCAGCCAAAGGACTTAGTCCCGGGAGAGCTGCATGAAGAGGCGCAGCACGTACCAGAACATCGTCATCAGCGAGCCGAAGAGGCTGATCGCTGCCGGGATGTAGGCGTTGGCCGGATAGGTCCGGATGATCGTCTGCGTCTGGTAGAGGATGGCGCCACCAGCGAGGGCGATCATGGCCACCGAGAACCAGATGCCGAGGTTGAAACCGAAGAGCACGGCGCCGACGATGGCAACCATCGCGATGCCGAAGCCCCACATGATCATGGGCCGCATGAACGACAGGTCCTTGCGAGTCACCATGCCAATGACCGTCAGTACGGCGAAGCCGATGCCGGTCACGAGTGCGGCGGCAGCAACGGTGCTTCCGGCGTCTTGAACCTTGTACACGTAGAACAGGAACGGTGCGAAGATCAGCGACTCGAGCGCTGCGGTCGCCAACAGGCTGCCGTACTGGCGAGCCGGGTTGCCGAAGTCGCGAGCGGCATTGGTGACGAACCAGTTGCCGATCATGACGCCGCCGAGCAGGAGTAGCCAACGGCCGCCACTGGCGAAGAAGAACTCGTACATGCGCTCGGCGATGCCGGTCATGAACAGCAGTGCTTCGAAGCCGACAAAGGCGGCGACTGCCGCGGCGACGTGCTGGTAGACCTTGGCGACGAACTCGCCGCGGTCGTCTTCGCTGAGCGAGATTGCGGGGACTGAGGTTTGTAATGCGGTCATGGTTTGCGTGCCTCCAGGGCGGTAACCGGCAAGGGTGTCAACCGGCAGCGTTCTCACCGTATTCCGGGCGCTGCGAAGACAGATTGAGTGTAGGTCAGGACAGGAATTCGGCGATACGGGCTTTGGGTCGTCCGATGATGGCCTTTTTGCCCTTTACGACCACCGGGCGCTGCAGCAGTGCCTTTTGCTGCGTTAGCAGCTCGACAACCGCCTCGGGGTTGTCGACATAATCGTCGGGGTTGAGTTCCATCTTCTTGAACTTGGAATCCTTGCGGACGAGGTCCTCAACCGGGTCCTCGAGGCCGGCGACGATCTTCTTGAGCGTTGCCTCGTCGGGCGGCTCTTTCATGTAGAGGACGACATCGTGTTCCACACCCAGTTCCTCGGCGACCGCCAAGGCATTCTTGGAGGAACCTCAATGCGGGTTGTGGTAGATGGTGACCTTGGCCATTTTGGTGACTCCTCGTGACATTTCCGTCATCAACTGCATGCGATGCAAGGGATGGGGCGGATCCTAGACCGGTTGTTCCCTCGCTGAGCGTCTCAACCGGCCCCATGCACCTCAAAACCAGTCATTTTCGATATAGTTGGGCCGCTCTGGCCTCCAACGCAACACCAGCAACGACTTTGTCGCTGCGGTTAAGCAGCGGAGCGCACAGTTCAACGCTAGGAGGGGTGGCACGTGCCCGCCGAAACCCACGTGAATTCGAGTCCCATGGATCGTTCTGAAATTCTCGAGCTCGTTCGAGACCGTCTCGCTGAGATTCTCGAAATCGAGCCCGGCACCATCAATGAGGGCGACAGTTTCGCTGACGACCTCGAAGCCGACTCGCTCGCGCTCATCGAACTGGTCGAGGCCATCGAAGAAGAGCTCAGCGAACGTACCGTTGGCTTCCGGATCGACGACGAAGATCTCGAAGATCTTCGCACTGTCCGCGATGCCGTCGACTACATCGACAACAAGGCAAACAGCTGATTTCGCACGATCTGGCCCATCTGCCGGCGGCGATCGGCTACGAGTTCGCCAATCCTGACCTTCTCCGGTTGGCGTTGGCGCACCGGTCGTGGTGCGCGGAAAACGGCCAAGTCGAATCCAACGAGCGGCTCGAGTTCCTTGGCGATGCCGTCTTGGGCCTCATGGTCGCCGACGAGATCTACACCGGACATCCCGAGCTCCCCGAGGGCGAGCTTGCGAAACTGCGCGCCGGTGTGGTCAATGCAACGACGCTGGCCCGGATCGCCCGCTCGATCGCGCTCGGCGACGTCTTGCTGCTCGGCAAGGGCGAACGCGCCACGGGTGGCGGCGACAAGCAGTCGATCCTGGCCGACGCACTCGAAGCCGTGATTGGCGCCGTCTATCTCGATGGGGGCTTCGGCGCGGCACGGTCGGTGGTTCTGGAACTCTGGCAGTCTGAGATCGCGGCCGCCGTGCGGCAGGGGCCCGGCGGGTTCGACCACAAGACGCGCTTGCAGGAGATTGCCGTCGCTGCCTTTGATCGGCCACCCGAATACGTGGTGCATACGGCGGGACCCGACCATGCTCGCGAGTTCACGGCCCAAGTCGTCGTCGGCGACGAAGTGCTGGGCGAAGGCATCGGAAGCTCGAAAAAAGAAGCGGAACAGGCTGCAGCAGGCGTGGCTGTAGCGGCATTAGATCGAACCCCGGGAGTGGCCCAGTCGGCTGAACCCGCACCCGAGAGGCGTGCTTCATGACCATCTTTCTGCCCGAGGCCGAAATTGTGCGACGCGAGCTTGATCGCGACATCGTCGGCCGCAAGATCAAAGACGTTGATGTCAGCGTCGCCAAGGTCGTGAAGCGCTCGGGGAACCGCACCCAGTTCGCAAATGCCCTCGTGGGCGCCAAGATCACGGATTTGTCGCGCCTCGGCACGCACTTCGTGATGGAGCTCGACAACGACCAAACCCTGGTCCTTGCGCTCAGTGAAACGACGACGGTGCGCCGCAACGCCAACAAGGATGATGTCGACTCCGACACCGTCGTCACGATCGGCTTCACTCAGCAGGGTCAGCTTCGCTTGATCGACCCGAAGAACGATGTCGAGGCTTTCGTCGTGGGTGCCGACGAGTCGTTGTCCGAGATCGCGCCCGAGCTCGACGAGATCGGGATGGATCCGCTCGCCAAGCCAATGGCCTGGACCGACTTCGGCCGCCAGGTGCTGAGCTATGACATCAAGCTCAAGTCGCTGTTGACGGACAACTCGATCATCGTGGGCCTCGGCGATGTCTACAGCGACGAGATTCTGTTCGAAGCGAGCCTGCGCTACGACCGTGTCGCCAGCTCGTTGAACACCCAAGAGGTGCGACGCTTCTTCCGTTCGGTCGTCACCGTGCTCAACGATGCGGTCAAGTACCGAGGCACGAGCATCGAGTCGGCCAACTTTGTCGACCCGCAGGGCAACCCGGGCAACTTCCAAGACCATCTGCAGGTCTATGGCAAGCACGGTGAGCTGAGCCCTCGCAGCCGCCAGCCACTCGTACGGGCCAAGTACGCCGGGCGCTGGACCTACTACTGCGACCAATCCCAGGTCTAAGTCGCAACGGCTTCGCCGTTGCTTACACAGTTTCGCCTGGCGGCGAAACTGCCGTCGTCGGGCTGGCCCCAAAACTCCCTCCTGCTCCCAAGATTGGGGTCGGACCCCAAACGTTGCACTGCGCCCCCTGAATAGGGGAAGCAATGTGCGTGCTGGGGACAAGGTTGGGGATGTTGCTGGGGATGATCTGGGGTCTTTGCCCTTTGGGTTGTGGATTTCGCGGGGTGCCGCGCCCGGTGCTCGCGCGCTGGTTAGGGTCGTTTTTGCTGTGTTTCTGAAGACGCTTTCCATGAAGGGGTTCAAGTCGTTCGCGGACGCGACGCGCCTCGACCTCGAGCCGGGCGTGACCGTCGTGGTCGGCCCCAACGGCAGCGGCAAGTCCAACGTCGTCGACGCCATGGCTTGGGTGCTCGGCGCCCAACGGCCCTCGGCGGTCCGGTCCCAGAAGATGGACGACGTCATCTTCGCGGGCACGTCCAAGAAAAAGGCGCTCGGCCGCGCCGAAGTGTCGATCACCCTCGACAACAGCGCTCGCATCATGCCGATCGAGTTCGAAGAGGTCACCATCACCCGGCGGCTCTTCCGAACCGGCGACAGCGAATACGAGATCAACGGCGTTCCCTGCCGCCTGCTCGATATCCAAGACCTGTTGAGCGACAGCGGTGTGGGCCGCCAACAGCACGTCATCATCTCGCAGGGTCAGATCGACGCAGTCCTCAACGCTCGCCCCGAAGACCGACGCTCGATCATCGAAGAAGCCGCCGGTGTCCTCAAGTATCGGCGCCGCAAGGAGAAGAGCGAACGCCGCCTCGAAGCGACCGAGGGCAACCTGACGCGTCTCCAGGACCTACTGCGCGAAGTTCGCCGTCAGCTGAAGCCCCTCGAACGCCAGGCCGATGCCGCTCGTCGTCACGGCGACCTGATCACCGAGCTCACGACGCTGCGAGTCCACGTCATCGGCCAAGAAATCGCGAGTCTGCGATCGCGCCTCGAGGCATCGTCAGAGGAGCAGCGCAGCTTCTCGACCAAGCAAAAGGAACTCTCGGCCCGCCTCGGCGAGCTCGATGCCCAGGTCCAGACCGGCGAAGCAGCGTTGGCCGAAGCGGGCGCCGATGACACCGGCGATGTGCTTTCTCGCTGCGAATCGCTTCGCGAACGCCTCCGAGGCGCCGACGCCGTTCTTGCAGAGCGGATCCGGAGCATCGACAGCGATCGTCAGGCAACTGCCGACGGCGCGGTGCTGTCCGCCCTCGAAGCCGATCGTGAGCAGATCCAACGCGACCTGGCCGATGTCGATGCTCGCGAGGCCCTGCTGGTCGACGAGACCGCTCGCGTGACCGCCGCCGAGGCTCAACTTGTCGATGCGCGCAGCGAATTCGACCGCACGTGGGGCGATGGGTTCGACAACGTCGCCGATGAGACCTCAAAGGTCCGAGGCGAACTCGCCGCGCATAACCGCAACCGCCAGGTTCTCCAAGCCGAGCGCAGCCGTTTGGCCGCGACCCGCGAAGAACTGCAAGAGGCAATCGACGCCGCGAATCCTGGCGTCGCCGCGGTCCGCGAAGAGCTGGGTCGTATCGAGGCCCGCGAAGCCGACCTGGTCGCCCGGTTCGATGAAACCGATCGCGCTCGCGCCGAGACGGCCGAGCGCCACAGCGCGGCGAGCGCGGCACTCGACGCCAGCCGCGATGGTCGGGCGACGTGGCGCGCCCGTGTCGAGGCGCTCACCCTGGCACTCGACGAGATTCGGGTTCGCTCGGGTGCTGATGTCCTGGCCGAGGTCGACGGTGTCCTTGGACCCCTGCTCGACCTGGTTGAGATCGACGAAGGCTACGAGGCCGCATTGGCCGCCGCGCTGGGCGAAGCCTCCCACGGTGTCGTCGTGCGAGACGCCGATGCCGCCGGCCAGGCGGCAGCGGTTCTGACCGCTGCGGATGCGGCTGGTGTGCTGTTGCCGCTCGTGGATCGGGACCCTCGAGATGCCTCGAGCCGATCGATCCGCAACCATGTTCGCGGGCGCAGCGACGACGTGAACGCCCTGCTCGACGCCACGATCGCGCACATCGATGTGGTCAACGATTGGGAACAGGCCGTTTCGATGGCCCTCACCAATAGTGATGCCCACATCGTGACGACCGAGGGTGCCTCGTTCTCACCCGCGGGTTGGCGTGTCGGTGCCGAGCGTCTCGCCGCAACCGGTATTGCCCTCGACGAGGCCAAGACCGAGCTCGAAGCAGCCGAGGCGCTGGTCGCCCAACGCACCGGGGACCTCGAGGCCGTCGCAGCAGAACTCGCCGACGCCACCGCTGCGGCCAAGGCCGCGCAGACCGAGCTCAACCGGTGCGACGACGAGCTCATGCGCGCCGGCGAAGAGCTGAGCGCGCTGCAGCGCAATGCCACCAAATCCGAGACCCAGTTCGAATCGATCATCATCCGCCTTGGCGAGATCGACGAGCGCCTCAATGCTGACGATGAGCGGACTGAGGCGCTGACAACGCGCTTGGGTCAGCTCGAGGCCGACGAAGAGGCGCAGAACGAGCAGCTCAAGCTGATGGAGACGGATCAAAACCGTCTCGAGGAGCAGAACCGGCTGGTCGCCGGCATGCGCAACGACATTGCCGTGCGGTCCAAGGCGATCACGAACCGGCGGAGCTTCCTCAACGAACGCATGGCCGACGTCGAAGCCCGCCTCGGTCGTCACGGCGCTCAGAACCACGAAGCCCCCGAGGCGCGGCTGGGGATCGCCAACGATCTGCGTCGTGTCCTCTCCGCGCGCGAAGCGGAGCTCGATACCTGGATCGATGCGCTTCGCAGCCAGCGGCAACGCCAAAGCGACGAGGTCCGCACGATTGCGTCGGGCCTCGAATCCGCCCGCAAGGAGCGGGGCCAAACCGATGCTGCGCTGCGCGAGCTGCGTGAGCGCCAGGCGTCGCGCCAGATCGAAGAAGCCGAGATCAATGTCCGACTCGAGGGCGCGGTCGAAACCTTGCGCCGCGATCTCGACGTCGAGATCGGCGAAGCGATCCGGACCGAAGCACCGCCGCTTCCCGAAGGCATGAGCGCCGCCGCCCGTACCAGCGAGCTCGAACGCGAGCTGCGCATCATGGGTCCGATCAACCCGCTTGCGCTCGAAGAATTCGAAGCGCTCAGCGAACGCCACGAGTTCCTGCAGGGCCAGCTCGACGACGTCAAGCAGTCGCGACAAGAACTCAACAAGGTGATTCGCGCGATCGATCAAGAGATCGTCCAGGTGTTCACGTCGGCCTTCGCTGACGTTGCCGCCAACTTCGAGGTTCTGTTCGGCACGCTCTTCCCGGGCGGCACGGGCGGCCTCAAGCTCACGGCTCCAGACGACCTCTTGAACACCGGTATCGAGGTCGAGGCCCGTCCGTCGGGCAAGAACGTACGCAAGCTCTCTCTGCTCTCCGGCGGTGAGCGTTCGCTGACCGCGCTGGCGTTCCTGTTCGCCGTGTTCCGCAGTCGCCCGTCGCCGTTCTATGTGATGGACGAGGTCGAGGCGGCCCTCGACGACGTCAACCTCCACCGCTTCTTGGACCTCGTCGCAGAGTTCCGCAACGAAGCCCAGCTCATCATCGTGAGCCACCAGAAGCGCACGATGGAAGCGGCCGACTGCCTCTATGGCGTCAGCATGAAGTCCGGTGCCAGCTCGCGAGTGGTGAGCGAACGCCCCGGCGCGGACATGAGCGAGTACTTCGACCCCGAGACCCAGACCGACGCCGAAACCGCCGACGCCGGCGTCTAACGCCGGGTCGCGGCCTGCGCTGTCGTGACAACGCAGACCGCGACCGAGCCAAGTCTGACTATGGGGCCGGTGGGGGCTCCACGGGTTCGTCGCCCGGAGGCGGCTCGTCACCAGGCGGCGGTGGCGGAGCAGGGGGCTCGACCGGCCCGAGAATCTCGATGATCTCGATGGGCAGAATTTCGCCGGTCTCCGGATCGATGTTGATCGGTTCTCCCGTCTCCGGATCGAGCGCGATCGGTGGAAGATCAGGCACGGGTGGCAGGATCAGGATGACTTCGATCGGGTCGCCGATTCCGTCGAGCGGAGCGATCAGCGCCCGCAGCGGCGGTGGCGGAGGTGGCAGGAACGGCGTCGCCAGATCCGGTACGCACGTGGCGCCCGGGGGCGGCATGACCAGGTCCACGACATAGGCCTCGAGCGCGGCGCCAGCACACGACGAGCCTTGCACCGCAATGTGGCCTCGTCCGCCGACCACCGTCAACAGCTGCGAATTGGCCAGCACCGAGTCGAGCACGATTGCGCCGTCGAGCGGTGTTGCGGGATCGAACTCATTGTTCAGAATGAGGACCGGGTTCGCCGTGGGCGCGTCCCACGGGCCCGCGTAGACGTCGTCGTCAGAGAATGGCCAGTCAAGGCAGACGCTGCCGTTCCAGGTCCAGAAGCTGCCGAAATACGAGGTCGCATCGAGGGCCTCCGCAGCGGCGTACCACGCGTCGAGCGAGGTCGGGTTCGCGGTTTCCCCACAGAACACGCCGGGGAAGCCTTCGAGGAAGTTGAAGTAGTTCGGTACTCGGTTCCATTCGAGACCTGCACGGGTCTCGAACGTGTTGGCGTCGCCGGCGTGGAATGCCTGGACATCGCGGGCAAAGGCCTGGGCAAAGACCGGCGGCGGTGGAGGGCCGAACAGTTGGGCTTCGAGATCGGCGACGATGAACGAGATGATCGGCCAGGCCCCGTCGCTGTAGAGAATGCCCACCGTGTCGGCGAACAAGAAGCTCAGCTTGTACTCGAACTCGATCACGATGAGCTCGCCGGTGACCGGGTCGGGGAAGACCTGTTCGATGACGAGTGGCTCCGCTCGGAGCGCTTCGACGACCGCGTCGTAGCGTTCGGCCGAGTTCGGAGCGAGCGGGCAGCCGGGCCCGGCCGCGTCGCAGAGTCGGAAGAACTCTTCGAGCGAGTCTTGGGCACCCTTGTGGCTGCCGACTCGGCTTGTCGCTGGGAAGTTCCGGCCGTCGTCGGTCGTCCAGGCGATGGGGTCGAGGGCGCTGTCGAGAGCAAGCGCACGCACATTGTCCGGGAACAAGTTGGCGTAGGTGCTGCCGATCATGGTGCCGTAGCTGAAGCCGACGTAGCTGAGCTGTTCGTCGCCAACGGCCTCGCGCAACAGGTCGAGGTCGCGGGCGACGTTGGCCGTCGACATGTGATCCATAATGCGACGACCCTTTTGGGAGCATGCATCGCGCAGTGCTGCGTCGCCTTGCAACCAGGTCGAGATCTCGTCGTCGGTCGCCGGTGGCGGCGAGAACTTGAAGGCATCAGTCGCTTGGCGGTAGGTGCCGAAGCAACGGGCCGGCGTGCTCAGCAAGATGCCGCGCGGGTCGAACCCGACGATGTCGAAGCGATCGCGGATCTCACCGCCAAAGGCCGTCGGGCCGGCAAACAGGGTGAACTCGACGCCAGAACCGCCGGGCCCGCCGGGGTTGGTGAAGAGGCTGCCGATGCGTTCGGATTGGTTGGCGGCCGGGATGCGGACCATGCCGATCTGAATGGTGCCGCCGTCGCTGCCGTCGTGGTCCAGGGGGACCGGGTAGTTGGCGCATTCGAACCGAATGGGCCCACCGAAGAACTCGGCGAAGTCGTCAGGCCAGACGTCTTGCTGTAGCTGCTGGTAGCAGGACCGCCATTGCAGTTCGCCGTTCGCCCGACTCCCGGGCGGTTCGCCCTGGCCGGGTTGTGCGGATGCCGCAGGTGCTGCGGTCGCAAACAACGCGAGCAACACGGTGGCGATCAGTGTCATGCGGCGTATCGCATGCCATCGCGTATCCATGGTCTTCTCCTGTCGGTTGGCAGATGACGCGAACGACAGGATTGAGCCCGCCGTTCCGCAATCGAGACCGTAGTCCCGATGACCTAGATGGTGTACGCGGGTGGGTGATGCCCGAGAACGGCGATTAGGGAAGCCGGTTGCTGAAGAACAACGACAGCGCCGCGGCGATCGCGATGAGCAGCATGGCCCGACCGCTGAACCAACTGCCCACGAGTACGCGAGCTTCTTCGGTCGCGACGGCCGAGCCGATGTCGGTGTAGATCGCGGTCAGCTCATCGGTGGTAGCGGCTTCGAAAAACTCGCCGCCGGTCCCGTCGGCTATCTCTGCCAAGGCTCGCTCGTTGACCGGCACCGGGATCGGCACGGGGTCATCCGGGATCTCGATCACTCCCTGGTCGGTACCGAACGCGATCGTCGACACCGAGATTCCTGCGGCGCGGGCCGCGTCGACGGCGGCTGCGTCGGGGCGTCCGACCGTCGTCTCGCCGTCGCTCATCAACACGATGCGAGCGGGGGGAGCGTCGCCGTCGAACTCGATGATGAAGTCTTCGAGTGCGCTCAAGCTGGCGAAGATCGCTTCGCCGATCGCCGTTGCCTCGCCGAGATCGAGCGACTGCACCGCGGAGCGAACCGCGGCCCGGTTCTGGGTCGGCGGCACACGTACGTTGGCGATGCCGTTGAAGCTCACGAGCCCGATGTTGATCTCGGGCGGGACCTCTTCGAGGAACGCCGACGCGGCTTCTTTCGCTCCGTCGATCCGACTCGGCGAGACGTCTTCGGCTTGCATCGACAGCGAGGTGTCGATCGCCAACATGACAGTCGCTCGCTCGCTCGGGACCTCGGTCACCGCGGCCGGTTCGGCATAGGCGAGAACGGCCAGCGCGAGACCACTGAGCAAGAACAGCGCGGGCACGTGGCGTCGCCACCCGGGGCGCTCCGGGGCAATCTTGTCGAGCAGCTTGACCTGGGTGAAACGCACGGCCGCCCGGCGACGCACGAACTGCATGACGACGTAGGCCACGAGCAGCACACCAAGCATCGCCAGCCACCAGAGCCGGCCTGCCTCGAGGAACTCGAGGTTGTCGGGCGGGTTGAAGCCCGATGACCAGAGCCCGGTATCGCCGCTGTTCATCGCGTTCTCTTTCTCAAGGTCTGGTTCGTCGGTTCATGGCTCATCGGATCTGGGCCCCCGAGGTCGCAACAAAGCGGACAACGTCGTGGAGCCAGTCCCGATCCGTGGAGAGCTGTAAGTGGCGGGTGCGTGTCGAACGCATGGTCTGGGCGATCTCTTCGCGCTGTTCGAGCGCTGCTTCGGCGAAGCGTTCTCGCACTCGACGGCTACCGGTGTGGATCTCGCGCCGCTGGCCGGTCTCGGGATCGACGACGGCAAGGCTGCCGACATTC
>CALLPT010000168.1 GCA_938015575.1 uncultured Acidimicrobiales bacterium | reverse complement strand
CGCGATGGGCCACAAGGGCGTGACCGTGTCGGCCATGTCGGCGCTCGACCAGGCGTTGTGGGATGCGGTTGGCCGGACCCTCGATCAGCCGCTCCACCGGCTGTGGGGCGCTTGTCGTGACGACGTCGCGACGTACGCGACCTCGGGGCTGTGGTTGTCGCAGTCGATCGACGAGCTCGTCGCCGAAGCTGCCGCATTCGTCGAGCAGGGCTTCGTTGCCATGAAGATCCGGCTGGGAAGCGAGAAGCCCGCGGACGATGTCGCTCGCGTCGCGGCGGTGCGAGAGGTCATCGGTCCTGACATCGAACTGCTCAGCGACGTGAACCAGGGACTGACCCCCAAGGCGGCGATCCGGCTTGGTCGCATGCTCGAGCCCTACGACCTGGGTTGGATCGAAGAGCCAGTGCCGGCCTATGACCTCGACGGTCACGCCCAGGTGCGAGCCGCGCTCGACACGCCAATCGCGTCGGGCGAGACCGAGTACACGCGCTACGGCATGCAGGCCATGTTGCGAGCGGGGGCATGCGACGTGCTCATGCCGGACTTGCAACGAATCGGCGGCTACAGCGAGTTCCGCAAGGCAGATGCGATCGCGTCGGCGTGGAATGTGCCGACGTCGAGCCACTTCTTCACCGAGCAGAGCTTGGCGCTCGCTGGTTCGCTGGCCAACCTGATCTCGGTCGAACACTGCGACTGGTTCTCGCCGCTGTTCAACGAGGACATGGAGCTGCGCGACGGTCGACTCGTGATTCCGGATCGACCGGGGTCAGGGTTTACGTTCGCTCGCTAGCAACCCAACACCGTTGCCGCCATCTTGTCGGCGAGCTCTTGCACACCGCCGCCACCAGCCGTGAACGTCATCGCGATCGCATAGCCGAAGTCGGGGATCACATAGGTAGCCGAGACCGAGTTCGGATTGTTCGACGTGCCGAGGACGACCTGGCGATCGGCGACGTCGCGTCGGGTCGGGTTCTCGAGCGTGATGCCGAGCTGGGCCAGTTCGTCGCGGACTTGGTCCGGCGTGTCGTTCATCGTGAAGTCGCCGGGCCAGATCGCATACGTGACCGTCGGGACGAAGCCACTGACGCCGGCAGGACCATCGGCGAACACCACGCCACCTTCGTCGACGATGCCCTGCAGCGCCTCGAGCGCCGCTGCGCTGCCGGTTGGACGCACGAGTCGTGCCGTCGCTTCGAGGTCGCCGTCGGTCAGGTCGAACCAGCGCCAGTCCGACGGAATCACCGCGGTTACGCCCAGCCCGCACGTGCCGGCATAGATCCCCTCGTTGAGGCTGTTCAAGAAGCGCCGCTCGTGGGTCGGATCGTCGCTGATGAACGGGCTGGCACAGTTGCCGGATCCCGGTATTGCACGTTGGTCGGCATCGGCGACGATCACGCAGATGTTGCGGCCGTCGGCGGCCAAAAACTCGCTGCCCGTGTAGAGCGTTCGGCCGTTCTCGCCGTTGAACGAGGTAGCTGGGAACGGTGTGTCCCACAGTCGATACGACCCGCCAGGCGTCTCGCTGCCTGCCTTGGTCTCGTCGCCGCCGAGGACATTGTCGATGTAGAAGTGCAGGTGATAGTCGGCCGGTTCGAGTTCGGGGAAGAAGTTCTCGACCCAGTACAGGATCGTGAACTCGTCGGTGTCGCTGTCGTGGGCGACCGCGTAGATGCAGGCGGCCCGTTCTTGGCCTTCGGGACACGGGCGTGGGGCGCCGTAGAACGCCGCCTGGGTCAGGTCGATACCTTCGGGCTGTTCAGTGAACTCGAAGCGGATCGCGGTCGGTTCCGGCGCTGGCGTCGGGTCGGGCTGCGCCTCGGCGGTGGGTTCGAGCTGCGCCGTGGGTTCCGGCTGAGGGGTCGAAGGAGCCTCTGCTTCGCCCGAGGTTCCGTCGTCACCGTCTTGCTCGGGTGCCGCGGTTGGATCGGGGATCGCCGTCGGGGTCGGAATTGGTGTCGAGGCCGTGTCGTCGCCCCCGCCGCTCAGCACGACGATGCCGGCGATCAAAGCGATCAGGGCGCCCGCGACCACGGCAAGCAGCGCGACTGGCGGCTTCTTCTTGGCTGGCTCGGGCGGTGGTGTCGTGACGGCTGGCGTCTCGAGGCTGGTCGGTGGCGCCGGCTCGCGAGGTGCAACCTGCGCGACCGGCTGGGGCGTTGCCGCGGCCGGGGGAGGGGTGGCATCGAAGTCATGGGTCAGCTCGCCCGCCTTGACCATGATCGTGCCGGTACGCGGCGAGTTGTCCGACGGGCGTTCGCTCTCGGCGATGATCTCGGGCCAGTGCAATACGAAGCGGCGTCGGCGCAGCCAGCCTGATCCAAACGCGGTCACGCAGGCTCGCGCGAGCTCGCGGGCGAACTGCTCTGCACTGGATTGGCGCACCGATAGGTCCTTGGACAGCGACCGATCAATGACCTCGCCGATGGCGCCGGGAAGTTCCGGGCGGGCCTGGAGTAGCGGGAGCGGTTCGGTGACGAGATGATGCGCAAGCAGACCATTCACCGAATCGGAGTCAGGAAAAGGCAGACCGCCGGTCAACAGCTCATAGGCCATCATGCCGACGCTGTACACGTCGCTCGCCGGTGTCAGATCGTCACCTCGGCATTGCTCGGGACTCATGTACGCCGGGGTGCCAATGATCATGCCGGTCGCTGTCCGGCGTGTGTCGGCCCCGGTGTCGCGGGCGATGCCGAAGTCACCGAGTTTGACGACACCCTTGGCGTCGTACATCAGGTTCTCGGGCTTGACGTCTCGGTGCAGCAGCCCCTTGCTGTGGGCCACGTCGAGCCCGGCCAAACAGGCCAGCACCGCAGCGCAGGCTTCGTCGGTCACCAGGCCTTCGCTGCGGAACCGGTCCGAGATCGAACCTTCGCATCGTTCCATGATGAGAAACCGCGAGCCCTCGGACTCGACGAAGTCGTACACGGGCACGATGTGCGGATGCTCGAGCGAGGCAACCATTTGTGCTTCGGCAACGAACCGCTCGCGTACGTCGTCGTCTTCGGCGAACGATTGTGGTAGTTGCTTGATGGCGACCTGGCGCCCGAGCTGGGTATGTCGGGCCTCGTAGACGACGCCGAATGCACCTCGCCCGAGCTCATCAGCGATCTCATAGGCAGGGAGCGCTTCTTGGATCAGCTCTTTTGCGCGTTCGTTCATCGACAGTACTTTCTCACGCAGTCACGACGGTTCACACCTTCCATCGTTACAAACTTGGCCAAGAAAGGGCAGAGGGAGTCATCCCCAATGGGTCGCGTGGCACACAACCCCCGCATTCTGGACACCTGCCGGACGG
>CALLPT010000167.1 GCA_938015575.1 uncultured Acidimicrobiales bacterium | reverse complement strand
CGACATCGCGGAACTGAAACCGCCGACGACGAAGAAGAGTGGCATGACCTGGAAGAGCCAGGTCATGACGCCCATGCCCGGGGCGACCTCGAGTGCATTGCCGGCGATCAGGCCGCCATCGGCGTCGACGCCGACATGCATTGCCATCCAGTGTCCGATCGCGACGGCCAGCATGGCGATCGCCCGGTAGAAGTCGATCGCCCGATTGCGGTCGGGCTTGGCGCCGGCCGCGAGGGCGGCAACCGAGACGGTGCCAGTGCCGGGGCCACTGGTCGTGGTCGGGATCGCGACGGGCGGGGTCGTTGCAGCGAGTGCCGTGCTGGTGGCGGTAGGGCTCATGCCCACAGTGGGCCAGAAAAGGGAGTCCCGAGGTCATGGGGGAAACCCCCAAAGCCCGCTGGGGAAGCCCCGAATCGCAACATTCCACAGGTTTGTCCACTGCCTGTGGAGAAACTACATCGTTGTAATTACAGGCGAGGGGCGTGGTTCTGAGACGCACGGCTCAGAACGTCCGCGTTCTAGAGGCGCCTCGCTTTGGCTTCCGCCCGTCGACGGTCTCGTTCAGCGGCACGAACCTGGGCCCGTTCCCACTTTCGTTGCCGGCTACGACAGGCCTTCCGACAAAAGATCTGATTCGCCGTTCGCTGCTCGAACAGATCACCACAACGCCAGTACTCGCACTCGCGAAGACGGTCCGGGTCCGGTGCCTCGTCATCGTCACCATCACCACGACCGGTCGTCACCATTGCAGTGTCGCGAACGCCAGCGCACAAGCGCGTGACACAGGACACGGCACTCGTTCACATGGGCGTAACCCACCTGGCACAAAACGAGTGGACACTCTGTCCATGCCAGTCACCACCAGCGCATCACCAACCACCGGCACCTTCCGTCGCACCGAAGGCGAACGACTCGAAGCCGACACTCGTCTGGTCATTGCACCCGACGCTGGCGTCTTCGAACCAGCAGCCGACATGACTGCGGGCCGGTTCATCCAGGCGGGACAGGTCATCGGCCATCTCCGCACCGGAAGCCAATCCGTTCCCGTCGTCAGCCCCTTCTCGGGGCGCAGCGGCGACGCACTCGCCTGGCGCGGCGAACGATTGACCGCGCACCAGCCGGTGATGTGGTTGTCACTCGAAGCCGGAAGACCGTGACATGCGCGCCACCGAAAACCCGCCCATCCACCCGATAAGCGACGACAAGGTGGGCCGGGTCGACGTTCACCAGCTGAGCGCTGCGGTCGATGCGGCCGGACGCTACGCGTGGGCGGGACGCGCTGGCACCTGGCCATTGCGCCGCGGCTGGCTCAACGTCACCCACGAAGGACGAGAGAACGTCCCGACCGATGGCGGCGTGTTGCTCGCGGCCAACCATCTGGCCTTCATCGATTCGCTCTTGGTCATGTACGCGTTGCCACGGCCCGTGTCGTTCTTGGGCAAGTCCGAGTACCTACAGCACCCGATCGCCCGACGCGTCTTCCCCGCAACGGGCATGTTGCCGCTCGACCGAAGCGGGCGCCTGGCTCGCATCACGCTCGACCGGGCAGCCACCTTGCTTGAAGACGGCGGCGTGGTCGGTGTGCATCCCGAAGGCACCCGATCGAGAGATGGATTGCTCGGCTCGGGCCACCGGGGTATCGCCCAGCTCGCACTGCGTACGGGTGTGCCGGTCGTACCGGTCGGTCTCATCGGCACGGGCGACGCTCAGCCGGTCGGTCAGCTCGTGCCTCGCTTCCGTGCTGACATCACGATCAAGTTCGGTGCCCCGATCGGCCTGGGTCGCTGGTCCGGAGCACGTCGCTCCGCGCAATCGCGACGAGAGTTGACCGAAGAGATCATGGCGAGCATTGCGGCACTCACCGGCCAAGCGCGACGTGACGAAACCGATACAGCGACCGCTGATGGGGTGGCTACGGTTTCGGTGTGACCGCAACAGCCGACGGACCGCAGACCTTTCTCATTCAGGTCGACGGACCCGACAAGACCGGGATCACGACCTCGATCCTCGGCACGCTCGCCGAAGCAGGCGCAACGATCGAAGACGTTGAACAGATCGTCATCCGCAATCACATCTCACTCAACATCGTCGCCCGCATTCCCGATGGCCAGGATCTCCTCAAGGAGCTTCTGCTCGTCGGGTGGAAGCACGGCCTGCAGATCGAGTTCGAGCCCGTCGACTCGATGCCTTCCCGCAAGCCGACAGGCACGATCGTGACCGTGCTCGGCGCCCAGGTCGGCGCCGGCGAGCTCGCCGCAGTGACCGCGGTGATGACCGCGTGCGGAGCCAACGTCGAGCGCGTTGAACGACTGTCGAAGTATCCGGCCTGGAGCTATCAGTTGCAGGTGAGCGGCGGCGATGTCGGCTCGGTCCGCTCCGGGCTCGTCGAACTCCGGCGCGAGTTTCCCCATATCGATGTTGCCGTGCAGCCCAAGGGACTGCCGCGTCGAGCGCTTCGGGTGATGGTCCTCGATGTCGATCGCACGCTGGTGCAGAACGAGATGATCGACGAGATCGCGGACCTGGCCGGTGTCGGTGCCGAGGTCGCCGAGATCACCGAGCGAGCCATGCAGGGTGAACTCGACTTCGAAGCCGCGTTGCGCGCCCGAGTCGAGCTGTTGGCCGGCCAGCCAGCCGAGCTTCTGACCAAGGCCTGGGACCGGCTGGAACTCACCCCGGGCGCACGAACCTTCATTGCCACGCTGCGCCACCTCGGCTTCCGTATTGCCATCGTGTCCGGCGGCTTCACGGCGATCACGGAACGCCTCAAGGCCGAACTCGACCTCGACTACGCGTTTGCGAACACGCTCGAAGTTGTCGACGGGATGTTGACCGGCAAGGTGTCGGGTCCGATCGTGGATCGGCGCCGCAAGGCAGATCTGCTCGAGACCATCGCCCAGAGCGAAGGCCTGGCCCCGCGTCAGGTCGTGGCGGTCGGCGACGGTGCGAATGACATCGACATGCTCGAAGCCGCTGGCCTTGGCATCGCCTTTAATGCGAAGCCCGTCGTCGGCGAAGCAGCCGACGCCGAACTCAACCTGCCGTACCTCGACGCGATCTTGTTTCTCCTCGGTGTCAGCCGCGAAGACATCGAAAGCGAAGATGGCCTGACCCGCGAGGGCCCCGACGTCAGCTTGCCTCTGGCATGAGCTAGTCGTTGGCTGCTTCGAACTCGGCCAGGCGGGCCAGCAGCTTGTCGCGAACCGACACGCCCTCTTCGCGAGCCTTGGTGTCCGCAACCCGCCAGCCGTGCCGCGACGAGTACACGAGCGGCGCCTCGCCCAGGCGACCCTCGCCGCACGTGGTTGCTCGAGCGAAGAACAGCACATGGTCGAACTTGTCGATGCGGTCGAAGATCTCGCAGGTGAACCAGGCAATGCAGTCTTTGGCGATCGGCATGCCATCGATCATCTCGAGGTATTCAGGCGCCATGTGCTTGAACTTGCGGCCGGGGTACGAGAAGTACTGGCCGACATCGACCTGATCGCCGGCGAGCACGGAGACGGCGAACTTGCCGCTCGCCTCGATCAGCGGGAACGTGTCGTGCTTGGGCGAGATCGAACAGAGGAAGATCGGCTCCTCGAACGAGATCTGAGTGACCCAGTGCGAGCAGTACGCCCGAGCGACGCCGTCATGGGCCGCGCCGACGAGTTGCACGCCCTTCGCCATCTGGCCAATACAACGCTTGAGGTCGCGATCGATCATGTGACCACGTTAGGGGTGCGACGATTCCGACGCCCCGCCGTGCGCAGTTGCACTTCTCTGACACCCGCGGCCCGGCTGGCCCGGCTGGCCGGGCACGGTCGACACGCTGGCCGCTAGCGTCGAACTATGAGTGACGCGCCTGCGACGACCGCCTCCGACACCTCCGACGATGCCGACCTGAACGCCAGCGAGGTCGCCTGGGATCTCGACAGCTTGCTGATCGACGGCAAGGATCCCGACGCCCTGCTCGACGAGGCTGATGCCATCGCCGATGCGCTCGTCACCTACAAGGGCCGCATTGCGACGCTCGACGCCGGTGAGCTCGCACGGGTCATGACCGACTATGGCCGGATGCAAGAGTTCGCCAGCCGGGCCGGCCATTACGTCATGCTCGACTACAGCACGGACACGAGCGACCCCGAACGCGGCGCCGCGATGGCGGCAAACCAGGAACGGGCCACGGCGATCGGGACCAAGGTGTTGTTTCTCGACCTGGAGTGGGCGGCGGCAGACGCGGCCCATGCCGAGACCGTCGAGGCTGACGAGAGGCTCGCGTTCTGCGCACACCACCTGGCCCTGCTTCGCCAGAACCAGGCGCACCTGCTGACCGAGGCCGAAGAGACCATCCTCACCGAAAAGGCCGTCACCGGCAGCTCGGCCTGGGTCCGCCTGTTCAGTGAGCTGACGTCAGCCATCGAGTGCGAACTTTCTGGCGAAGACGGTTCTTCCACCGAGACCGTTCCCCTGGAGGGGGCGCTGAGTCGGCTCGGACACCCCGATCGCGACGTTCGCCGCACCGCAGCCGAAGCCGTCACCGCCGGACTCGAGCCGGGGTTGCGCACGCGGGCGTTCGTCTTCAACAACCTGCTGCTCGACAAGTCGGTCAACGACCGGCTTCGGTCATTCCCGTCATGGGTGTCGTCGCGCAACTTGTCGAACGAAGCGAGTGACGAATCGGTGCAAGCCTTGGTCGATGCCGTGGTGGGGCGCTACGACATTCCGCAGCGTTGGTACAAGCTCAAGGCACAGGCGCTCGGTGTGGAACGGCTCGCCGATTACGACCGGATGGCATCGGTCGC
>CALLPT010000166.1 GCA_938015575.1 uncultured Acidimicrobiales bacterium | reverse complement strand
GTCGATCGGGCGATCGACGAGTTGCAGTCCACAACCGGTGCCGGTTCGGTAGCGGCCCGGGCCGAACAACTCTCGTCGTTGCTGGGGCGGGCAACGGCGCCTGAAGCAGACATCATCCGTCAATTGCTGAGCGGCGGTATTCGCCAAGGTGCGCTCGCCGGTGTCGTCACCGATGCGGTGGCAAAGGCTGCGGGTGTCAAAGCTGCGCAGGTTCGCCGCGCCGCAATGCTCACCGGCGACTTGGGCGAAGCGTCGGTGATCGCGCTCGGCGAGGGCACAGATGGCCTGGCGGCGGTTCGGTTGCGCGTCGGAACCCCCGTACAGCCGATGCTGGCCGCCACTGCGGAAACCGTTGCGGGCGCAGTCGAGGAACTCGGGAGCGTGTCGGTCGAGTGGAAACTTGACGGTGCACGAATCCAGGTGCACCGCTCCGGTGACGAAGTTCGCATCTACACCCGCAATCTCAACGACATCACGGACCGGTTGCCCGAGGTCGTCGAGACCGTGCGCGACTTCGACGCAGCCTCGTTCGTGCTCGACGGCGAGACCCTTGCCCTCGACGACGACGATCGGCCCCGATCGTTCCAGGACACCATGAGTCGACTTGGCCGCGACGAGGAGTCGGGCTGGCATGCCACCATGCAGCCGCGCTTTTTCGACCTGCTTGAGATCGACGGAAACGACCTGATCGACGTGCCTCTGCATGAGCGCCGGGCCCAGCTGCATGCCCTCGCTCCTGACCATTGCATCCCTGGTGTCATCACCGCCGACATCTCCGAAGCCGAAGCGGTCGAGGCAGAAGCATTGGCCCAGGGCCACGAAGGCGTGATGGTCAAGGGTGCCGACTCGCTCTACGAAGCCGGCCGCCGTGGCAAGTCGTGGCGCAAGGTCAAGCCCGTACACACGCTCGACCTGGTCGTGATCGGCTGCGAGTGGGGCCATGGGCGCCGGACCGGCTGGCTGTCGAACCTGCATCTCGGGGCTCGGGACCCCGACGAGGACGGCTTCGTGATGGTCGGCAAGACGTTCAAGGGGCTGACCGACCAGCTGCTGGGGTGGCAAACCGAGCAGCTCTTGGCGCGCGAGGTCAGCCGCGACGGAATCACCGTGCACGTGCGACCGGAGCTCGTGGTCGAGATCGCGGTGGACGGCGCACAGTCGTCGACGCGTTATGCGGGTGGGGCTGCGCTTCGATTTGCTCGGGTCAAGGGCTACCGGCCGGACAAAGATGCCAGCGAGGCTGACACCATCGACGCGGTACGAGCGCTGCTTCCCAAACGCTGAGCTGAGCTGGCGGGAGGCGTGTCTAGTCGCGTGCTTCGAAGCGCTGCAGATCGCGCAGCGCCGACCAGCTGATCAGCTGGGCCCCGGCTTGGTGGATCAGGCCGGCGACGGCAGAATCGGTCAACAGCCCATGCTCGGCGACCCGATCGGCGGCATCAGGCGTGAGCGCTTGCAGCTCGGGTGTGTCGATGGCGGGTTGAACCGATAGTTCGGTAACGCCGGCCGGCAGGTTCGCAAGGAGCGTCTCGAGGCCAGCTTGACGATCGTCGCCGGAGAGCCGCACCGAATTGTCGGGGGCGATCACCCCTTCATCGGTGGCCAGTTGGCGAAGCGGGAATCCGGCCCCGTCCTCGGTCGCCGGGTTGCCGAGCCGTACCGGCAGCCTGAATTCGAGGGCGAGATCGAGGTACACATCGAACAACTCTGGTCGAAAGACCATTGCGCCCAGGTGGCTGGTGAGGTGTGTCGGGTCGAAGCCCCACACGATCGCCCGCTCGATCTGGGCCCGACATTCGCGTCGCACCTCGTCGGCGTCGGCGTGTTCCCAGAGATCTTCGGCGCTTCGGGGGAAGCCCCCCTCGCCGCTGTGCAGCGTCGGGGAGCGGGTGATGGAGCTCCACCGGTAGCAGGAGAACTCACAGTTCAGCGTGAGGTGCACACCGACGTCGGCGCCGCGATAGCCGCGAACGGCCTCGCGGGACCATGGCGCTGGGACCATGAGGGACGCCGTAGTTGCCACACCGCTGCGGAGCGACTCATACGCGGCGACATTCGCGGAGTGGTACGCACCGAGATTGTCGCAGGTGATGATGAGGAGGCGAGCCTCGTCGCCATACCCGAGCCGTTCGCCGAGTCCACTGCCTGCCGATGCCATGGCGAAATGGTATGCGGCCCGGTTCTGAATCGCCCGTTCGTTGTCTGCGGGCGCCCCGAACCGTCGGGCGCCAGTGCCGTAGTCCGTCGGCGTGGCATCGGTGGGGGTTAGCCCGTTGGCGTCGGTGCGAGCACGACGTCGGCGGCGCCGCACGCCGGCCAGAAGCCCCGGTCAAGGCGCCGCGCCGCCCACGCAGCTTGTTCGAACAGCGGCTCCAGCTCGTCGTTGGGGGCAAAGAAGAGTGCCGTGGCATGGCCGCTCTCGACCATCGCAAGATTGACGAGTACGCCGTCGTCTCGATGGATCCAGGCCAGCAGCCGGCCGTACTGATCGCGTGTCTCCAGGTCCCGAGAGAGCCAGACAGATGTCCCGACGGGTACAAGAGCGTTCGCGAAGGCGGTCGCCTCGGCCCCGAAGCACTCGCCAGGGCGTGGCCCGCCAAGTTTCTCGGGTGTGTCGATGCCCAACAGGCGAACCGTCACGGATTGACTCAAACCCGTAACCGTCGTTGCCGTCGCCGTCGTCGTAGGTGGTCGGTTTGGGCTGGCTTGGCCGTCCACCTGTATCTCGAAGGTGTCTCCATCGATGATCGAAATGATCCGCCCGCGCACGCGCTCGGCGCTGGCGGGCGGATCGAACTCGTGACGCCAGGGAAGCGGTGCCGCAGCA
Source organism: uncultured Acidimicrobiales bacterium (assembly GCA_938015575.1). GTDB lineage: Bacteria > Actinomycetota > Acidimicrobiia > Acidimicrobiales > UBA10347 > UBA10347. The sequence goes on along the minus strand of CALLPT010000166.1, from coordinate 11,375 downwards.
GCCGCTGATCGTTCGGCGGGTGCGACGTGGGCCGAATCCGGAGTGGCACAACCGCCGACGGTCGCCGTTGCCACGGCGAACATCACGAGCAGAGCAAGGGTGCGTCTAGGCCGCCTTGCGGCCCTTCTTGGTTTCTTTGAGGACGGCGCGGGCCTTGGCCAGGCCGCGGCGACCGGCTTCGATCGTGTCCGGGTCCAAACGCCACTGCGTCGTGCGGGCAGAAAGGTCGTGGTCATGGCCGAGATCGGGTCCTGCCGGGATGCTGCGCAAATGGCGGGAGGAGCCGCTGGTCGAGGTCGAGGGCTGGTCGTCGTCAGCGAGGGAGAAGGCGTTGGTGTCGAACAACTGAGTCATGAACACATCCTGACGAGGGGGTGTGACAGTTTCGGCTGCGGAGCACGAATGTGCACAAGATTTATGGAGAAGACACTACACGACTACCCCGCTTGGGGCGGTGCCGAGGGTCGAGGGGCAAGTGCTTGCGCAGGGTCGCGTATAGGCCTACGGTCTCATGCCTCAGGCACGACCGCTTGCATGGTGCTGGTCGAGGCTGAGCAGTGACTAGCGATTGGCGCTGGTCTCAATGATGATCCTCTAGGGGGGAACATGAAAGATAGGTTCAAGCGTCGGCGGGGACGAGCGAGCCGCCGGATGAGGGTTGCATTTGCCGCAACCGCTGCGTTTGCGATGTTGGCCACGCTCTTGGCGATTCCGTCGTCAACGGCGCACGAGAGCAACAATGAAGGTCACATCCCCGTCAACACGAACTACGGCTTCGAGGTAATCGGACGCGACGTGCTCGAAGGCGTTACCGACGGCAAATACACCGACGTGTGGTCGCACGACGGATACGCCTACATCGGCACGTTCCAGAACCCTGAATGCAGCACCTCTGGTGTCTTCGTTGTCGACATCGCCCAAGCGATCGCCAACTATCCAGCGAGTGCGGTCGGTGCCACGGTGGCCGAAATCAAGTCACCACCGGACACCCGCATCAACGACGTCAAGGTGATCGACATCAACGGCATGCCCGTGCTGATCACCACCGAGGAGCCCTGTGGCGCCGGCATCGAAGGTGGTGCAGTCTCCGACTTCAACATCTCGAAGCCATGCCCGATCCAATCGGACCGCGACGGTGACGGCGTCGGCGACTGCAACCGTGACAACGACAACGGACGCAAGAGCCAAGATGGCTGGCGTGGACCAGGCGCCCCGGACCGCCATGGTCGAGGCGGCATCTCCTTGTGGGACGTCTCCAACCCGGTGAACCCGCGTCCGCTTGAGAAGTCGTTCCTCGACTTCGGTGGCGTGCACAACACGTACCCGTACCAGAGCGTCAATGGCGGCTACTACCTCATCGGTACCGCTGACACGTTCGACTTCTTCGACACGTTCATTGTGGACATCACGAACCCGGCCAGCCCGCAGCTGGTGACCATCACGGGTGCGCTGGACTGGGTCCCGCAGGGCCTGAACCTCGACCAGCTCGAGACCGGCTCGTCCGCCGGGCTGTTCAACCACGACGTGTGGGTCGAGCAGATCGACGGCCGTGACATTGCGGTTGTTCCGTACTGGGACCTCGGTTACGTGACGCTCGACATCACCAACCCGGCGAGCCCGGTGTTCTTGGGCGATTCGACCTTCCCAGCAACCGATCCGCTCGGTCGCCCCTACGAGGGCAACGCCCACGCGGCAGTGTTCGGTGCAGGCGGCGATCTGATCTTCGCCGGCGACGAAGACTTCGATCCCGCAAGCTTCGGCGTCACGTTCGAAGGCACGAACTTCGATGCTGGGCCGGCGAACTTCGGCCCTTCGGTCGAGATCGGCTTCGCTGGCGAGGTCATCTGGACTGGCGGCGAAGGCTGCACGCCCGGTGAGATTCCCGAAGCGACGAGCGAGGACCAGATTGCTCTGATCCAGCGCGGAAGCTGCTTCTTCCAGGACAAGGTCGACTCGGCCGAAGCCCAGGGCTACGCAGGTGCGATCGTTGCCAACGACGCAGCTCGTGGCGACGCTCTGCTCACGATGGCGCCTCGCGACGACTTCCCGACCGGCATCCCGTCGGTCTTTGTGGGCTACAGCACCGGCGAGATCATGAAGGCCGGCGGTAGCACGACGAGCGCAGGCTTCCTGAACTTCAACGGTTGGGGTTATCTGCGGGTGCTCAACAACACCGGTGGCTTCATCAACGTGCCGGGCCAGTCGCCTGGTCCGCTGCCCGAAGTTGGCATTGGCCAGCTCGGCGAGGTCGGCTACTACGCACCGGCAGAGACCCTCGAAGACCTTGGTCTCGGCACCGCCTTTGGTGACTTGACCATGCACAACGTCGAGGTCGACCCGACGACCCAGGACATCGTGCCGACCTTCGACGAAGGTCCACGCATGTTCGTGTCGTGGTACTCGCTCGGTATGCGTGCCCTCGAGTACCGTCCAGGTCACTTCCACGACAACTCCAACGGCGAAGGCAGCTACTCGTGGAACGTGCACGAGGTCGGTCGCTTCATCGCTGACGACGGCTCCAACTTCTGGGGCGTCCACGTAGACACCATCAATGTTGACGGCGAAGACCAGCAGATCATTCTGGGCTCGGACCGCAACACGGGTCTGTGGATCTTCACCTTCGGTTGCGAAGACCAGGGCGAGGTTCCTGGTCCGTTCTACTGCGACGGTGGCAACGACTGATCAAGGCAGTTTGCTAAGCCGGGCCTAGGCCCGAATCGATAGAGAGGCCGGGGTTTCGACCCCGGCCTCTCGTCGCGCCTACGGTCAGGTCATGACGACTGCTGAGGTTGAGCCCACGTTGCACTACCGGTCCTGCCCACTGTGCGAAGCATGTTGTGGACTCGAGATCACCCGCAAGGGCGATCAGATCGTGCGTATCCGAGGCGATCAGAATGATCCGTATAGCAAGGGCTTCATCTGTCCCAAGGGCTCCACGCTCAAGCAGCTGCACGACGATCCGGACCGCCTGACCTCTCCCAAGATCCGCACCGACGACGGCTGGGTCGATGCCACCTGGGATGAAGCGTTCGCCGAGATCGAACGACGTCTCACCCCGGTCCTCGATGAGCACGGCCGCCAGGCGTTGAGCGTTGTGCTCGGCAATCCTTCGACCCACAACCTCGGCGGCATGATCTATGGCCGACCGGTGCTCATGGCGGCCGGCACCCGCAACATCTTCTCGGCATCGACCGTCGACCAGATGCCGAAACACGTCAGCGCCGGCCTGATGTGGGGACGCCCCGACATGTTCCCGCTCCCCGATGTCGACAACACCGACTACATGTTGATCATCGGAGCGAACCCGTGGGTCTCCAATGGAAGCCTGGTCACCGCCCCTGACTTCCCCGGACGGCTGACTGCGCTGCGTGAACGGGGCCGGGTCGTCGTGGTCGACCCCAAACGAACCAAGACCGCCGACAACGCGAGCGAACATCTGGCGATTCGGCCCGGGACCGACACGTGGTGGCTGCTTGGGCTGGTCCACACCCTCTTCGACGAGGACCTCGTCGATCTCGGTCGGCTGGCCGATCACGTCAGCGGCGTCGACCAGGTCCGGGAACTGGTCGCCGACTACTCGCCCGAGACGGTGGCCCAGCGGTGTGGCATCGACGCAGCGGTCACTCGTCGCATCGCCCGTGAATTCGCGGCGGCCGATTCGGCTTGCGCCTATGGCCGCATGGGGGCGCACACCACCGAGTTTGGGACCTTGGCAAGTTGGGCGACCGACCTGCTCAATGCGCTGACGGCCAACCTCGATGAGCCGGGCGGCATCATGTTCAACAGCTCGCCTACCCAGCTGCTCGGACCATCGGAGCCGGGCGGGCGCGGTTTCGAGCTCGGCCGATGGAAGGGCCCAGCCAGTGGATTCGGCGAGGTCAAAGGCGAGCTTCCCGCGGCGACGCTGGCCCAAGAGATCACCGATCCAGCGGGCGAGATCAAGGCCATGATCGTGCTGGCTTGCAATCCCGCTCGGTCGTTCCCCAACTCTGATCGAATCGCCGACGCGCTCGAGGAACTCGAGCTGCTCGTCGTCGTCGACCCGTACATGACGGCCACCGCGAAACGAGCCCATGTGGTGCTGCCGCCCACGTCGGCACTCGAGCGCAGCCACTATGACCTGGTGTTCGAGTCGGCGATGTTACGGGCGTTCGCCAAGTACTCGCCGCCGGTGTTCGACACCGACGCGATGCGCGAAGAAGAAATCCTGTCGCGACTTGCCCTGGTTCTTGGTGGTCAAGGCGCCGATGCAGACCCGCAGACGATCCACGACCTGCTGATCGCCCAGATGGTTGACAGCGAGGTCGCCAAGCCGGCCTCGCCGATTCATGGGCGCGATCGCGACGAGATCCTTGCTGCGCTCGCGACATGGACTTGGTCGGAACAGGTCATCGACTTCAAGCTGCGCGTTGGCCGGTTCGGCGATCACTTTGGGGCGACACCCGACGGCATCACCCTGCAGAAACTGATCGAGGAGCATCCGCACGGCCGTGACTTCGGTCCGCTGCAGCAGCGCTTCCCTGGAGGCATCAAGACCGCATCGGGCACCGTCGAGCTGGCTCCCGAGCCAATCGTTGCCGACATGGCGAGGTTGGCCGCTGTTCCGGAGCCCCAAGGCGGACTGCGGCTCATCGGTCGACGGAACCTGCGCACCGTGAACTCGTGGATGCACAACGTCAACGTGTTGATCAAGGGCCGCGAGCAATGCACATTGCAGGTGCATCCCGATGACGCGGCGACGCTTGGCCTCGCTCCCGAAGGCAAGGCGATTGTGCGTTCACGTGTGGGCGAAGTCACGGCGCCAGTCGAGGTCACCGACGCCGTCATGCCCGGCGTGGTGTGTCTGCCCCACGGTTGGGGTTACGAAGAAGACGGCATCGAGATGCACACGGCTCGTAGCCGTCCTGGCGTGAACTCCAATGCGCTGACAGACGATGCGCCGCTGGACTTGCTCTCGGGCAACGCCGTGCTCAACGGGATCCCGGTCGAGGTCGTTCCGGCCTAACCGAGCCGAGCACGTTCTCACCGATCTCATGCCCGCTCGAATGTTCTCACCGATCTGATGCCCGGAATCCGGGCTTGGAGTCGGTGAGAACCGAGGGGGAGGTGCCACATTGCGCATCTAGGATCACCGCGTGAGTTCGGAAGTGGCCACTACCGCGGATCGGTTCGCGGGCGTCGATGCGTTTGACGATGCCGTGGACCAGTGGCTCGATCAGCTGCGCGGTCATCCGGTCATCGATCGGGTCTGTTACGGCGCCAGCGAGCTCGGCGACCACAGCCTGGTGTGGCACCTGCTGGGCACGGGAGCAGCGGCCTTGTCGCTTCGCAACGAGCGAGCGGCGGTCCGGCTGGTCACGGCTCTTGCAATCGAGAGCGGTCTGGTCAACGGGGTGGTGAAGTCGATCTTCAACCGCTCACGGCCGATTCAAGACGTGCCCCGGCCTCTCCGACTGAGGATTCCTCGCACGAGCAGCTTCCCGAGCGGACACGCCAGTTCGGCGACGATGGCAGCCGTGCTGTTGGCCGACAAGAGCCGTCTGGCCCCGGCCTATGGCGCGTTGGCGGGTCTTATCGCCGTGAGCCGCATCTATGTGCGAATTCACCACGCGTCAGATGTCATTGGCGGAGTAGCCGTCGGCACGGCACTTGGCGCGCTCGTGAAACGGTTGGCGCCGCTGCCTTAGACGACCTACGGCCGAGGTCAGACGTTGACCGGTTCCTGGATCGGTGTAGCGGCAGGGGCAAGAAGAAGGCGCAGATCGAGCAGCAGATTGGTCACGTCGGAGGCGCGCACCATGTCGCGAGCATTCAGATGGAGGAGCTCTTCGTCGATGACGGCGAGTGCTTCTTCGATCACGGTCTTCTCGGAGATTGCGGTCACGGAGCCACCATAACCCAGACCTGCGACGCGCTCACACCACCTGGGCCGACCGTCGCATGATGTTCACATCTTTGGCTACGCACCGTGGTCATGTCGCAACGGCAGAACCCGGTCATGCGGTGGGTGCGAGGCCTTCGATGGCCTCGTCCATATCGACACCTGGGAACGGCATGATCGACAGTGACGCACAGGTCATGCCATTGTCGAAGTAGCGGTCGATGTGGGCGCGGCACTCGTCGATGGAGCCCGAGATGATGAGATCGTCGACGACCTTTTCCGGGATCTCGCCCAAGGCGCCCTTGCGGTCACCTTCGCTCCAGCGTTCCCAGTGGCCCCCGAGTGCGTCGGTGCGACCCATCCACTCGTGGAAGGCCTTGTAGACGGGAACATTCAAGTAGGCGGCCATGGCGAAGCGACCGTTGTCCAAAACCGATTCGCGGTCGGTAGTGGGCGCCACGAACAAGCGCGCCACCATCTCGCGGGGCTCGCCGCCCGAGCCTTCGTGCACGATGTCGGTGACGGTCCGAGTGTCTTCGGCGGACAACCAGTTGATGATGGCTCCGTCACCCAAGCGGCCGGCCAGGCGGAGCATGCCGGTGCGCAACGCGGCGATCATGATCGGCGGCTGCTGTTCCAAACGGACCCCCAGGCGAAAGCCCTTGACCGAGAACGTGTCGTAGTCCTCGGTGACCTTTTCGCCGCTGAGCGCAGCTCGCAGGAACGCGACCGAATCGCGGACCCGCTTGTATGGCTCATCGAACGGGATGCCGTTCCAGTTTTCGACGATGACGTTCGACGATGTGCCGATGCCGCAGACGAATCGTCCGGGTGCCGCGTCGGCCATCGAAGCCACCGTCGAGGCCATGAGTGCCGGGCCTCGGGTGTAGGCCGGGATGATCGCGGTGCCGAGGCGCATCGAGGGTGCCCATTGCGACGCGAGCACGAGGGGCGTGAACGCGTCGTGGCCCATGGCCTCGGCTGACCACAGGTCGGTGTAGCCCAGCCGTTCGAGTCGCTGAACCTGGTCCTTCTGTGTGTGGAGGGGACCGTTGAGGGGGACCGTGAAACCGAGGCGGCGCTGTGTCATGGGCCCAGCGTGCCACGTCGCCGCGTTCGCGCAAAGGCCCGCGTCGACGAACGCAACGCCCCACCGGCGTAATGGCGTCTGACACCTGTTACGCCTGACCAAGTGTGTGGTGTCAGACTCGGGCTATGGAACTCAACGGCAAGGCAGCGTTCATCACCGGCGGCGGCACAGGCGTGGGCAGAGCGTGCGCGCTCGCGTTCGCAGCGAAAGGTTGCGACGTGGCGGTCAACTACAGCCGCTCGGCAGATGCTGCGGCCGAGACGGTCGCCCAGGTCGAAGCGCTCGGCGCTCGGGGTATTGCGGTCCAGGGTGATGTCGCCGACGACGATGCCTGTCGCTCCATGGTCGCCGAAGCAGCCGATGCCTTCGGCCGCCTCGACGTGCTCGTCAACTCGGCGGGCACGACCGTCTTTGTGCCTCACCACGACCTGGACGGCATCACGAGCGACGACTGGCACCGCCTGTACGCCGTGAACACGATGGGCCCTTTCCAGATGATGCGGGCCGCCGCGCCGCACCTCAAGGCCGATGGCGGCGGCCACGTTGTGTCGATCTCGTCGGTGTCCGGCGTGGCCGGTGTCGGCTCGTCGCTGCCGTACTGCGCTTCGAAGGCTGCGCTCAACAACCTCACGGTCACGATGGCACGTGTCATGGCGCCTGAGGTGCGTGTCAATGCTGTCGCCCCTGGCTTCATCACCGGCCGTTGGTGGAAGGAAGGCCAGGGCGAAGACGTCCACGACAGCGTCGCGAGCCATGTCACCGGCAACGTGCCGCTCCAGGCCGTGTGTGATCCCGAAGACGTCGCCAACGCGGTGATGGGTTTCATCATGAACGACCTGGCCACAGGCCAGGTCATTGTCGTCGATGGCGGGATGCTCATCAAGACGCCGTAGCCGCGCGACGATCGTTGCGTGGAAATTGACGAGGGTGGTTGGATCGATCTGAACCAACGACTGGCCTCGTTGGATCTTCCGGCGAGGGACCTCGACGGTCTTGTCGACGCGCTCGCGTCGCGTCTGGTCGGTCACTTCGGAGCGGAGACCGTCGAGTGTCATCTCGGAAAGAACGATCCGACCGCGCACTCAATGCGCGAGGTCGCCGCCGCAGCTATCGCGCATCTTGGCCGGGCACTGGACCCGGCGCGCCTCGACCAGATCGACGCGGTTGCGCCTCCGTGGGACGACTCGTGGCGCGAAGACGAGCGCACGGCGGGCTGGCGGTCGTGAGCGGGCAGTACCGCATCCACGACGCTGCCGGGGCGGGCTATCAGGCAAAGAGTGACGCCTATGTGGCCGGGCGTCCGAGCTATCTTCCGGCGGCAATCGATGACCTGGTCGCGGATCTCGGCACCGTCGACTGGCTCGAACTTGGCGCAGGCACCGGCATCGCCACCGCAGCACTCGTTGAGCGAGGCGTCGAGATTACGGCGGTCGAACCGGTCGACGCGATGCGCCAAAGGTTGGCCGAAGCCTTGCCTTCGGTCACTGCGCTCGCGGGCACGAGCGAGGACATCCCCGTGCCGGATGGCAGCGCCCAGGTCGTGCTGGCGTCGCAGTCGTTCCACTGGTTCGACCATGGACGAGCACTCGACGAGATCGCTCGAGTGCTCGTCGATGATGGCGCGCTGGTCACGCTGTGGAACGTCCGCAACGAGTCGGAGTCGTGGGTGCGCTCCTACACCGAGATCTCGGACCGCTACGCCGGTGATACACCCCGTTGGCACACGCAGGTGTGGCGTCACGCCATCGAGGCGGACCAGCGATTTGCCCTCGAACGCGAGGCTTCGTGGCCGAACCCGCAACCTTCGAGCCCCGATGCGGTGGTCGCCCGGCTGCTGTCGACGAGCTTCATCGCCGCCCTCGACGAGGCGACGCAGCAGACGCTTGGCGATGAGCTTCGCTCCGTGGTCGCGCCGCTGGGCGACTCCTTCGACTATCCGTACGACACCCAGTTTGAGATCTGGCGCCGTACCTGACTTCCGAACACCCGAAAGGTTCTCACCGACTCACATCCCGGAGACCGGGTCGCAAATCGGTGAGAAGCGTTGAGCGGGTCGCAAATCGGTGAGAAGCGGAGAGGGGCGGTGAGCGTGGAAGGTTGCGGGTGTCAGAGCAGCGCAATACGAGGTGAAGGGTCAGATGTCGGTGAACGCGCCGGGCTGTTGAACGCGCCGGGGTTGGTGAAGGGTCAGAGGTCGGTGAACGCTCCGGGCTGGGTGAATGCGCCGGGTTGGGTGAAGAGGTCCTTGTGCCAGCGTCGGGGCGTGCCGAGCACCGCCCGGGGGTAGTCCTCGAACAGCCAGCGGGCGAAGTTGCGGCTCGTCCAGCCGGTCATGCCGGCGGTCCGTAGCGACCACTCCGCGCCGACGCGGGTCTTGAGGACGTTGCCAAGCGTCGAAGCGAACCGCATGTCGACCGCAAGCTCATGCTCGGTCGATGCCTCGTAGAGAGCGGCGGCCTCTGGCGGAGACGCCGCGCCGATGATGGCACGCGCCGCGCCCATCCCCGTTTGCAACGCCTGGCCGATGCCTTCGCCCGTCATCGGGTCACAGGCGCCCGTCGCGTCGCCCACAAAGAACAGACGGTGCGCCGTCAACGGCAGTTCGCCGACGCGCGCCGGGATGGGCCACGCCTTGTGCGATCCCTCGGGCTCCGCGTCGGCGCCGATGATCTCCGCAATGTGAGGTCGAGCGAGTAGATCCCGCCACAATCCGGCCATTGCTTGGGTGCGATGTGTCGACCGCAAGACCCCGAAGCCGACGTTGGCTCGACCATCAGGCAGTGGGAAGCACCAGACATAGCCAGGCAGGATTTCGGGCTCGAACCAGACGAACAACTCGGAGCCAGCCCGCTCGGAGACATTGGAAAAGTACTGGCGAAAGGCGTGCCATTCGCCTCGATAGCCGTCGGGCGCCAAACCCAGTGCCTTGCGCGTCGGCGACCACATGCCGTCGGCGGCGATGCAATAGTCGGCCGTCATCACACCCGCATCGGTCGCGATCGCGACCCGATCGTCATAGAGCTCGATGTCTTCAAAGGTGACCCCTTGGCGCACGTCGGCGCCCGCGGCGATGGCCCGCTCGACGAGGGCAGCGTCGAGGTCCATGCGGGTCGCCGTTGCCGCAAACTGTCCCGGACCGTCGGGCAGCGGGAAGTGCATTTCGGCCCCGGACGGCCGGGTGATCCGCACGTCGGTGACCGGCTTCCACGAGGCAACCGACGATGGGCGCACGCCCAGGTGATCCAGATGGCGCAACGCTCCCGAGGTCAGCCCGTCGCCACAGCACTTGTCCCGTGGGAACGTTGCCTTGTCGATCACGGTCACGTCGAAGTCGTGTCCGCGGAGTTCGATGGCGGCCGCGGTTCCTGCCGGGCCCGCGCCGATGATCGCGATCTGGGGGCGCGGCGCCGCGTGGGGGAGAAGCACCTGGTGAGCGTAGAAGCACGAGCCCGTACGCGACCCGCCCAAGCGGTCATCCGAGCGCCGGCGAGGTCCGAGCTATCCCGCATCGTGGGACAAGATGGGGTGCCTGTGGAAATGTCGGCACTTTCCACCGAGAAATCCACAGCAAATCCCTGTGGCAATCCACAGGCGGAATCCCTAAGTTGTCCCTCGGGCGTATCGCAGCAGCATGCAGTTCGGCCTGTGGCAAGTTCTGAGACCGTGGTGGGTCGAGAGCGAAACCTTCAGGGAGAGGCCCGGATCCTCGACCTGTGACCTGAACTGCGCTGCGATGCGCCCACCTTTCTTTTTCGGGCGACGCCTCGGAACAGGCTGGTGCCACCAGGCGTTGCATCAGTTTCGGACATGCGACAGGCTGTTGCTGGACAGCACACGGGACGGACACTCATGGCACTCGCATCGGATCAGACCCTGCCGGGCGATCAGTCGAGCAAGATCGGCCTCCACCGCTGGTTCACGATCGAAGGCGTGCATCCCGACGACGAGCTCGAATGGGAGCGCCGGTCGGTCGTGATCACCAACGCCATCGACGGCTCCACCGTGTTCGAACAGCATGACGTTGAGTTTCCGACAACCTGGTCCGAGACCGCCGGCAAGATCGTTACGCAGAAGTACTTCCGAGGTCAGCTCGGTAGCCCGCAACGCGAGTGGTCACTTCGTCAGGTCATTGACCGCGTCGTCTCCACGATTGCGGATTGGGGCGAGGCCGATGGCTACTTCGCCGACGCGGCCGAAGCCGGGACCTTTCGCTCCGAGCTCACGTGGTTGCTGCTGAATCAGCGGGCGGCGTTTAACTCGCCGGTGTGGTTCAACATCGGTGTCGCCGACGTTCCCCAGCAGTCCTCGGCGTGCTTCATCTTGTCGGTCGACGACGACATGGATTCGATCCTCAACTGGTACGTCGAAGAGGGTCGCATCTTCAAGGGCGGTTCCGGTTCGGGC
>CALLPT010000165.1 GCA_938015575.1 uncultured Acidimicrobiales bacterium | reverse complement strand
GAAAATTCCTCATTCGAGTGCATCCAAACGGCGATTCGCGTCGAAGATCTGAGCGACATGGCACTCGCTCCGATCAGCTTCGGACATACAAGGACTTCGGTGACTTCATCCCCTCGAGACGGCGGTGACGACGCGCTCGTGATCGATATCGATCAGGTTGACGCGGCGTTTCGGTCCGGCTCCGAACTTGGCCTCGCCGGCGCGTACGAGGCGCACAGCGCGCTGGTTCACACTCTCTGCGCCCGCGCCCACCCAACCCAAGCCGCCGACCTCACCCAAGAGGTCTTCCTGTCGGCCTGGCGAGCCCGAGACCATTTCGATCCGAGCCGGGGCCCGCTCGCCGCATGGCTGGTCGGCATCGCCAAGAACAAGATCGTCGACGCCTACCGCAAGGATGGTCGCCAGGTCGATGCCGTTCGCGATGACGACGGAAGCCGCGTCGGTCGCCTGCCCGACAGTCGCCAACCGCTCGACCACATCGCCGATCGACTCTTGGTCACCGAGGCGCTGGCAACGCTGCCCGACCGCCCGCGTGAGATTGTGCGGTTGGCATTCTTCGAAGACCTCACGCATGAACAAATCGCCGAGGAAACATCGGTTCCGCTCGGCACAGTGAAGAGCGATATCCGTCGGGGGCTGGCGCGACTGCGCCGTTACCTGGAGGCCGCAGCATGACCGGCATCACTCACGGCGAACCGATGTTCAGCGACGACGACATTCGAGAACTCACCCAATCCGTCGAAGCCCACGACTTCGAGCGCATCGCCTCACCGGCCGCGGTGTGGAACAACATCTTGGCCGAAATCGAGGTGGAGATGGCTTCTGCCGAGGCCGATGCTCGTCGTCGCAGCGACAACAAGACCCGTGCCCGGCGCACACGACGCTGGTTCTCTCCAACGTCGTCGAACGTGCTCGCGATTGCGGCTGCGACCCTCTTGATGGTGGGGGTCGTGGCCGCGGTCGTTGCCCGCAACGACGCACCGCCGGTCGAATTCGCCAACGCAACCATGACCGATACCGATCTGCCGGTTCCTACGACCGAGACGGCCCAGGCCCGCCTCGTGTGTATCGACGACACGTGCTCGGTCGAGGTCGACCTCACGGGCTTGCCCGACGCTGGCGCCGACGCCGACCTCGAGCTCTGGGTCATCAACAGCGATGTCTCCGACATGCACACGCTCGGCTTCATCACCGAAGCATCGGGATCGTTCGAACTGCCGCCTGGCGTGACTGCCGACGAGTTCCCCATCGTCGACATCTCGATCGAACCGCGAGACGGCGAGGCCGCACACAGCGGACAGAGCGTGCTCCGCGGGGTCTTCACCGACGTCTAACCGCACGTCAATCAAGATCGCTCGTTTCTTGGCCCGCCGCAGCTGGTCGTGGTGCGGGGTAGTGCCATTAGCCTTGCCACATGGCTGATCCGATGCAAGAACTCTCCGACTGGCTTGACGCGAACTGGGACCCGACCCTGACCGTGGGCGAATGGTGGCAGATCCTGGCTGATGCCGGCTACGCCAAACCGTCGCTTCCGGAACATGCACACGGCAAGGGATGGAGCCAGGCCCAAGAGACCGCAGCCATGCGCCTCATGGCGTCCAAGGACGTGCTCGGGCCGCCGCCCGGTCTCGGATTCATGCTCGCCGCACCAACGATCGCCGCCCACGGAACCCAGGAACAGATCGATCGCTTCATTCCACCGATCCTCAACGGTCAAGAAGCCTGGTGCCAGCTCTTCAGCGAACCGGCCGCCGGTTCGGATCTCGCCGGTCTCCAAACCAGGGCCGAGCGCGACGGCGACCAGTGGCGAGTCGAGGGCCAAAAGGTCTGGACCTCGCAGGGCCATGCTGCCGACCTCGGGATGCTCGTCGCCCGCACCGACCCCGCGCAACCCAAGCATCGCGGTCTGACCTATTTCGTGATGGACATGAGCCAAGACGGCGTCGATGTTCGCCCGCTCAAAGAGATGACCGGCCGCACCTTCTTCAGCGAGGTGTTCATGACCGAGGCCTGGGTGAACGAGGCCGACCGAATTGGCGACCATGGTGACGGCTGGCGCGTGGCCAACACGACCCTGACCGTCGAACGCACCAGCATTGGCACCGGATCGACGGGTGTCGCGATGGCTGCGCCGGGCAAGCGAATGAACTCGTTTGGACGCATCGCTGGCGAGGTCGTCCGCAAGGCCCGCGAGAGCCGGGCCGAAGGCCACGCTCCCGGTGTCGGCATGAAGCTCTTCGACCGCTACATCGAACTCGGCCGCAAGCTCGGCACGCTCAACGACCCGATCCTGCGCGATGACATGATGAAGCTCTACTCGATGCTCCAGGTCAACCGTCTGAACATGCAGCGGGCACGGGCCAAGAACCAGCGCACCGGGGGCGAGCCGAACATCGCCAAGCTGTGGAACGGCGAGCATCATCGTCAGTTCCGCGACCTCGGCCTGCGCATCATCAGCGCCGACGGCATGCTCGATCCGACCGCTTCGATGACCGATCCTGCCGTCGTCAACGTTGCGCTGAATGCCCAGGCGCCCCCGATCTATGGCGGCACAGACCAGATCCAGCGGAACATCCTGGGCGAACGTGTCCTGGGACTTCCCAAGGAACCCGGCTTCGACCGCGACACCCCGTTCAGCGAGCTCCCCAAGAACCAATAGGACGATTTGCCGTAGGCTCTCGACAGCGCAGGCGGGCTGCGCGCGGAGAGAGGGAGACCGCATCGTGAGTGATTCGTCGCAGGGTGAGGGTTGGTGGATCGCTGCCGACGGCAAGTGGTACCCGCCTGAGCTACATCCCGATGCGAGCGCTCCCCCACCTGCGTATGAGCCTCCACCGCACCCGGGGTACCAGCAGCAGACACCACCTGCCGCTCAGCCCGCGCATCAGCAGCCGAGCATGCCGCCTCCCCCGGTGCAGGGCCCCCTCGTAGTCCACAAACCAAAGCGCGCCTGGTGGAAGATCGCGCTCGCCGTCGTGCTCGGCGGCTTGCTGCTGATCGGCGGGTGCACCTTTGCGATCTTTCGAGCCGCGAGCGGACCCATCGACACGTCAAACGACTTCCTCGCGCTGATCAAGAGCGGCGACTTCAACGGCGCTGCCGAGATGCTCGATGCGAGTTGCTTCGCCGAGGGCGCAGACGCAGGACTGCTACGCGACGCGTTCCCGTTCGATGTGTCGTCGTACAACCTCAGCGGCACCAGCGTGAACAGCTCGAACGGGAACACCGTCGGTTCCTCGAACGGCAGCATCACGTTCGCCGGCAACGAGACGCGCGACATCAACTTCAATTTGAACAAGAACGGTGACTGGGAGATCTGCGGCTTCCAGATCGGGTCCTAGCTTCTGCGCTCAGCAAGCACTCATAGCCGATAGACGCGGCGAGCGGTCCCAGCGAACATCGCGTCGCGTTCGGCTTGGTCGAAGCGGGACGCCATCTTCTTGGCCGCGTTCCACCACGACACATAGTTGATCGAGAACCGATCGACCGGAAAGTTGCTTTCGAACATGCAGCGATCGGGTCCGAAGCAGTCGATCGTGTGCAGGTACCAACGTTCTTGCGCGGCCACCAGCTCATCGCTCGTTGCCGGCTGCGCCTGACGGTGCCAGCCGTAGCCGTTGTCGGGCATCGCGAGTCCGCCGATCTTGGCAATCGTGTTGGGGAGTGCGGCGATCTCGGCGATGTCGTTCTTCCACGTTTCGAAGATCTCGTCGAGCTTGCCCTCGAATCGTCCGACACCTAGCGGGGTGCCGAAGTGATCGAGGATCATCGTCGTGCCCGGACAGGCCCGCGCGACGTCGGCGAACGCGGCGTTCTGATGGTGGTAGTGCCAGCTGTCGTAGGTCAGGCCCCGCTCTCCCAACCGGGCAACCCCGCGCCGGAACTCGCTGTCCTCGGCCAGCCCCTCGGGGGCGCGTCCCGGTATCCGCAACGCAGGGTCGGTCTCACGGGCGATGGCATGGCGGATGCCGCGGAACCGGCCGTCGCCGGCGGCGTCGTGGGCATCGAGCACCTCGTCGAGGTCATCGCGGCGCAGGTCACAGCTGGCGACGATGCCGAGGATCTCTGCGCCTGTGGCGCCGCTTGCCGATGCTCGCTCGGCGACGAATTCGGTCTCACCGACGCTGCGCAGGTGTTCGGGCCCATCGGCGCGGTACGAGGCGCCGCACTCGACGAAAACCGTGCCCACGATGTTGTGCCCGGCGCCAGTGTCGGCGTGTAGGTCGGCGAGGTCATAGGGCAGCGACCCGCCGGGCGGCCACAAGTGATGGTGCGGGTCGATGATCTCTTGGTCAGGGTCGACAATCTCTTCGTCGACCAGGGCCAACCATTCGGGGCTACCTGCGTTCATGCCTCATCGTCTACGCAACCGAGGGCCGCCTCCAAAACGAGGGACCAGCTCTGGACCATGCGATTCATTTTTGGGTGAACACGGCCAGCCTGGAACTAGCTTGAAACCCGCACCACGTTTTGGGGAAGAAACATCGTAACCAGAATCTTTGCAACACTCCTCGCCGCCTTGGCAACGCTCGCGTTGACCGTGGCGACGCCGACATCGGCCGCCGCGCAAGGCGGCGAGAGCTACTTCGTCCTGTACGGCGCCGATGGCGACTGGATCACCCAGGGCAACGACGTCTTCTTCGCTGAAGACGCCGACACGTTGTTCGTGCCGTCGGTGAATTTCGACAACGGCGTGTCGGTCCGTATCGATGTCTACAACAGCGGCGTGTTCCAGGAGCGTTGGCAGATCGACGCTGCGGCACCCGGCGACGTTCCGCTCGCAGTGGGTGACGAGTTCGAAGCGACCCGGTTCCCGTTCCAGGCGGCCGAGAGTGCCGGACTCTCGATCTCGGGCGACGGGCGCGGCTGCAACCAGCTCACCGGCGAGTTCGCGGTACGCGAAGTCGCCATCGCTGCGGACGGCACGGTCGACCAATTCGCCATGGACTTCCGCCAGAGCTGCGACGGCGGGGCCGACATGGTCGGCGGCATTCGCATCAACTCGCTGCTCGACAACCCGGATCCGAACTTCATGATCGGCAATCCACCACCCCCTCCGGTCGACACAACCCCGCCGACGGCGACCGCCGGTCTTGACCAGACCGGCCGCATCAAGGGCACGAGTTCGGCCTTCTTCGTCGTTGCCTCGTGCACCGACGACAACCCCGGCGCTGCGCTCGTCGGCGCAGACATCAACGGCATCGCCGTCGAACCGGGTCAAACGGTGCAGCTGACTCTGTCAAGCAAGTCATCGGTGAGCGAACGCAAGGGCAAGCTGGCGATCAAGGCGCCCTCGATCGTGTTGACCGTGTCGTGCATCGACGCCGCAGGCAATACCAGCAGCGCTCAGGTCTCACCGGTCTACGAGTAGCCGACGACCGACCACCTCGCCACTACGGTGGCGAGGTGCGGTCGTCTCCAGCCCCGGGCCCGCGATCGATGTGCCGCGTCGACTCGCCGATCGGCCAGTTGACGCTCGTCGCCGACGATGTCGGGCTCACCGCTGTGCACTTCGAGGATGAACACAAGCGGTCCATTCCTCGCGATCTACCGATCGACCCGGCTCATCCGGTGCTCGCCGAGACCGCACGTCAGCTCAACGAGTACTTCGACGGGAAGCGAGAAGACTTCGACGTGCCGTTGCACCTGACCGAGGGAACCGAGTTCGAACGCGAGGTCTGGCAGGTGCTGGCCACCATTCCCTTCGGCAAGACGATCAGCTATGGCGAGCAGGCGGCGGCCGTTGGTCGCCCCGGTGGGGCTCAAGCCGTGGGCGCCGCGAACGGGCAGAACCCGATCGCGATCGTGCTTCCCTGCCACCGCGTCATCGGCGCCGACGGCTCGATGGTCGGCTTCGGCGGAGGCGTCGCAACCAAGGTCTGGCTGCTCGAACACGAGAACGGCACCCAACGCCTGTTCTGACAAGAGCGCACGGCTCGGGTGACTACGACGTGGGTCGCTTGTGCATCATGGCGTTGCGGACGGCGGAGCAGACGAGCACGTCGTGCTGGTTGTAGCCGCGGTGCTCAAAGGTCACGATGCCGCGATCCGGATTCGAATTCGAGGCGCGAGCTGCGACCACTTCGGACTCGACATGCACGGTGTCGCCGTGGAACAAGGGCGCCGGGAACGTCACCTTGTCGAAGCCGAGGTTGGCGACCGTCGTGCCATGGGTGAGGTCGTGGACCGAGATGCCGACGACGAGCGCGACCGTGAACATCGAGTTGACGATCACCTGGCCGAACTGGGTCGTCGACGCGTAGTCCGCGTCGAGGTGCAAGGGCGCCGGGTTCATCGTGGCGACCGTGAACTGCACGTTGTCGCTCTCGGTGATGGTGCGGGTCAACGGATGTTCGACGACGAGCCCGACGGGAAGGTCCTCGAACCACAGACCCTTGGGGATGATTTCGCGCATGTGGTTCAGCCTCGGTTCTCGGGATCAATGCCGGCGGCGACGAGCGTCTGGCGGGCCTGTACCGCGAGCGGCTCGTCGACCATTTGGCCCTCGAAGTCGATCGCGGCGACGCCCGATGCGATGCCGATCTCGTACGCGGCCAGCATGCGCAGCGCCCGATCCACTTCTTCTTCGCTCGGCAAGAAACCCTTGTTCGCCAACTCGACCTGGGCCGGATGGATGCAAAGCTTGCCCTTGAAACCCATCGCCCGAGCGGTCTTGGTTTCTCGCACGAAACGCTCGCTGTCTCGGAAGTTAGCCACGATCTGGTCGATCACCGGCTTGCGGGCGAGTCGGCCTGCGAGCACGACCTGCGAGCGGGCGTAGTGGACCTCGATGTTGTTCGAGGTCCGCACACCACCCAGGTCGGCGACAAAGTCCTCGGCACCGAAATAGGCGCCGATCACCTGCGAGTGAGCGAGCAACTCCCGAGCGTCAGCCACCCCCAGCCCGGTCTCGAGCCCAGCGATGATGCCGAGGTGACCCAGGTCGTTGGCAGCAAGGGCTTTGGCGACCTGATTCAGACCCTCGATCGATTCGACCATCGGGACAACAACGCCGTCGAGCTTGTTATGCAGGCCATAGGCAACGTCGTCGCGAAACCATTCGGTGCCGGGCGGGTTGATGCGGACGAAGACTTCGCTTCCCTGGCCCATGATCCGCGGCGCGAGCTCCATGGCATTGGATCGACCGGCGGCCTTTTGTCCCATCGGCGTCGCGTCTTCGCAATCGATCACGACACCGTCGGGATCGCTTCGGGTGAGCTTGGGGATCATGTCCTCGCGCACGGCGGGCGCAAACAGCAGTGAACGCAGCCGAGCTGCAGGCTTGGGATGCACGCTTCGACGGTACTACTCCGGACCGCCCCCACCGGCGCCCGTCGCAGCGCCTGAATTCTCCGGTGCCAGGGTTGCAGGTGTCAGAGAACCGCAACCCGCGCCAAAGTTGCGGGTGTCGGAGAAGCGCAACCGTGGGCGACTACGCGTAGCTGCGTTTGGCGACTTCTTCGAGCATGACCTCGGTGGCGCCGCCGCCGATCGGGAGGATCCGTGCGTCTCGGTACATGCGCTCGATCGCGGATTCGCGCATGTAACCCATGCCGCCGTGGAACTGCACACAGTCGTACATGACTTGGTTGACGACCTCGCAACCCCACGCTTTGGCAGCGGACATCTCCTTGACGTTGTCCTCGCCTTGGTCGCCGAGCCAGGCGGCGTGGTACATCGATGCACGTACGGCGTCAACCTTGGCCTGGTTCATCGCCATGCGCTGGCGAATGGCGCCAAGGTCGAAGAGCGTGGCACCGAACGCCGGCCGATTCTGCGTGTACTCGTTGGTCATGTCGATGGCTGCCTGGGCGGCGCCAACCCCCATACCGATCAGCACCATGCGCTCGTTTTGGAAGTTCTTCATCGTCTCGTAGAAACCGCGGTGTGGCGTGCCGAGGAGCTGCTCGTCACCCACGAAGACATCGTCGAGCTGGAGCTCGCACGTGTCACTACAGCGCCAACCGTGCTTGTCGAGCTTCTTCGACACGGTGAAGCCCGGGGTTCCGGCCTCGACCAGGAACATCGAGATGCCGTACTTGTTCTCGGCGTCGGTACGGGCGGCCACGATCGTCATGTCGCCGTAGACCGAGTTCGTGATGAACGTCTTGGTGCCATTGATGCGCCATCCGTCACCGTCTTTGACCGCCTTGGTGCGAATGCCGGCCACGTCACTTCCGGCGTCGGGCTCGGAGACACCGATCGACAGGAGCAGCTCGCCGGAGAGCACCTTGGGCATGTACCGCTCGAACTGCTCCGCGGTTCCCGAGTTCACCAAGTGCGGGCCCGCCATGTCGGTATGCACGAGAACGGTGACATCGAATCCCGCGAAGGTCGACGCGCCGAGCGCCTCGCTGAAGGTCGCGCTTGCGAGATAGCCCATGCCGAGCCCGCCAAGCTCCTCGGGCACTCGCAGGCCGAGCATGCCGAGCTCGCCCATCTTGCGCACGACATCGCGGGGCACGCGCCCGGCTTCTTCCCAGTCCTCGCCGTGGGGCATGACCTCGTTGGTGACGAAGTCGACCGTCTGGTCATAGATCGCCTGGAGTTCGTCGGTCATATAGGCGTTGCGGTGCGTCATGTTTCTCCTCGCGATCGCAGCTTCGGACTCGCCTCGGACTGCTCTGCGCTGTGTGGTCGCAATCGCAGCTTCGGCTTCGCCTCGGGCTGCTCTGCGGATTGGCGGTGGTTAGGGGTTGGGGTCTTCCTCGGACGTGAACGTCACGAGCGGTTGGTTGCTGGCGACTTGGTCGCCGACGGCGACGAGGACTTCGTCGACCGTCGCGGCGCCGTCTGCCTTGAGCGAATGCAGCATCTTCATCGCCTCGATGACGACGAGTACCTGGTCGCCAGTCACGTCGTCGCCCGGCGCGATATGGACCTCGGCGACGGCAGCGGGGAATGGGGCGACGAGCGCGTTGCCGGTGCCGGCTCGATCGCCGGCGCTCGGGGCCCAAAGCTCGGTGCGGTCGAGAACCTCGAACCAGTGGGTGTGGCCGTCGGTGCTGAACGCGAGCAAGCCGGGGAGGTAGGCCCATCCGTCCGCGGGCAGGTCGTCGCGCAGCTCGTCGGGAGCGAGGGCGACCTCGTGGGTTTCGCCGTTGGCGTCACGCACGCCGATGATCTGAGATCCACGCCGGGGCGTCACCGAGAAGTCGCCAACGGCGCTCCACACCGAGTCGGCGGCTGGTCGGGTGAGGAACTCGATCATGCGCGCCGCCGCCTCGATGGGCGGCGCCGGCGCCGCGGGCACATCGGTTTCATCGAGGAACCTGGTCGTGACCTGCGCGTCGACGACCGGGGCCTGGTCAACAAGCCACCGGTGGAACCCGGTCGTCGTCGTCACACCCGCGATCAGCAGGTGATCCAGTGCAAACCGCATCTCGGCGAGCGCGGCGGCCCGGTCCTCGCCATGCACCACGAGTTTGGCGATCATCGCGTCGTAGTCGGGAGTCACCTGCACTCCAACCTCGAGCGCGGACTCCCAGCGAACCCCGTCGGGCACCTCGAGAATCGAAACCTCGCCGACCGCGGGCACAAAGCCGGCGCTCGCGTCTTCAGCCGTGATCCGCGCCTCGAGCGCATGCCCGCTGAACTCGACCTCGCTCAAGTCGGGCAAAGCGGCATCGGCGGCGACCAGCAGCATGAGTTCGATCAGGTCGAGTCCGGTGACCTCTTCGGTGACCGGGTGCTCGACCTGTAGGCGCGTGTTCATTTCGAGGAAGAAGTAGTCGCCGGTCTCGTCGTCGACGATGAATTCGACCGTGCCAGCCGACGTGTAGTCGACCGCCGTTGCCAGCTTGACCGCGGCGTCGTGCAGGCCAGCGCGGGTCGCGTCGGGAAGGTTGGGAGCCGGGGCTTCTTCGAAGACCTTTTGATAGCGACGCTGTACGGAGCACTCGCGGGTGCCCAGGTGAAACACGTTTCCGTGGGTGTCACCGATGACCTGCACCTCGATGTGGCGCGGGCGCTCCACATAGCGCTCGACGATGACCGAGTCGTCACCGAACGAACGATCCGCTTCGGTGCGAGCCTCGGTGAGGGCACTGACGAACTCGTCGGCCGAGCGGGCAATACGGATGCCCTTGCCCCCGCCGCCAGCCGATGCCTTGACCAGGACCGGGAAGCCGATCCTGGACGCCGCCGCGGCAAGGTCGGCATCGTCTTGGGATTCGGCATAGCCGGGGATCAGCGCAACGCCAGCTGCCTCGGCGATCTCACGGGCGTGGATCTTGGAGCCCATCTGCGCAATCACTGCGGGCGTCGGTCCGACCCACGTCAGGCCAGCGTCGATCACCGCCGAGGCGAACTCGGCGTTCTCGGCGAGAAAGCCGAACCCAGGATGGACAGCATCGCAACCGGAGCGCTGAGCCGCTTCGACCACCGCGACGGCATCGAGGTAGCTCGGGACGAGTTCGACCGGGCTGTGCACGAGCGCCCGCTCCGAGCCGGCGTCACCGGGGACATGGATCCCGACAGCCGTGTGCCCGAGCCGGACACAGGTGCGTTCGATACGGCGAGCGATCTCGCCGCGATTCGCGATCAGGACCTTCATGACATCGACCTTCTATTGGACCTGGCAGGACGGGCGGGTGCAGCGACAGAAAACATGGCAAACAACCCGTTCACATCCGGTAGACGATGCCCGGCCCGGCGGCCGGTTCGTCTTGTCGCGCCGCGAGGCTCAAGCAGAGCCCTAGGGCGTCGCGGGTATGGACGGGGTCGATCAATCCGTCGTCCCACATGCGACTGGTCGCATGGTACGGATCACTCTGCGTTTCGTACTGCTCCCGGATCGACCGTGCGATCTCGGCGAGTTCTTCCTCGCTGGTCTCGGCACCCTTCATACCAGCGCGGCGGATGTCGACGAGCACGGTCTCGGCCGTGTCTGCCGCCATCGTCGCGATCCGAGAGTTCGGCCAGGCGAAGAGGAACCGCGGGTTGAAGCCGCGCCCGCACATGCCGTAGTTGCCAGCGCCATAGCTGCCGCCGATGAGCACCGTGTACTTCGGCACGGTCGCGTTGGCGACCGCCGCGACCATCTTGGCCCCGTTCTTGGCAATGCCGCCGGCTTCGCTGTCGGAACCGACCATGTAGCCGCTCGTGTTTTGCAGGAACAGCAACGGTATGCGCCGCTGTTCGCAGAGCTCGATGAAGTGGGCTGCTTTGAGCGCCGACTCGCTGAAGATGATCCCGTTGTTCGCAATCACCCCGACCATGTGGCCGTGGATCCGGGCGAACCCGGTGACGATCGACTCGCCCCACTCGGGTTTGAATTCGGCGAACCGGCTGCCATCCACCAATCGAGCGATGATCTCGGTGGCGTCGAACGGGATGCGATCGTCGGCGCTCACGATGCCGTACAAGTCCTCGGCCGGGTAGGCCGGTGGCTCGACGGGTTGCCAGTCGAGCCACGACTGGCGCTGGTCCACTCGCCGCTGGTTCGTCGTCTCGCAGATCTCGCGCAGTTTGCCGTAGGCCTCGCGTTCGGTCTGGGCCAGGTAATCGCTCACCCCTGACACCCGCGTGTGCTTCACGGCCCCGCCGAGTTCGTCTTGGTCGACGATCTCGCCGAGCGCAGCCTTGACGATTGGCGGGCCGCCCAAGAAGATCCGACCGATGCCTTCGACCATGATCACTTCGTCGCTGAGCGCGGGGACATAGGCACCGCCCGCAGTGCATGGGCCGAGCACGACCGAAAGCTGGGGCAGGCCCATCGCGGACATGCGGGCCTGGCGGTAGAAGCCGCCACCGAAGTGATCCTTGTCCGGGAAGATCTCGTCTTGGAGCGGCAAGAAGGCGCCGCCCGAGTCGACCAGGTAGATGACGCCGAGCCCATTCTCGAGTGCGATGTCCTGGGCTCGTACCTGCTTCTTGATCGCCATCGGGACCAGCGAGCCGCCCTTGACCGTCGCGTCGTTGGCGACGAAGACCCAGGGCACACCGTGCACGACACCGATGCCGGTGACGATGCCCGCACCTGGCACTTCGTCGTCGTACTGACCCCAGGCGGCCAGCGATGAGAACTCGAGGAACGGCGTGTTGTTGTCGGTGACGAGGTCGATCCGTTCGCGCACCAAGACTTTGCCG
This sequence comes from uncultured Acidimicrobiales bacterium, assembly GCA_938015575.1. Lineage (GTDB taxonomy): Bacteria > Actinomycetota > Acidimicrobiia > Acidimicrobiales > UBA10347 > UBA10347. The sequence continues at coordinate 16,919 of CALLPT010000165.1, read as the reverse complement.
CGGCTGAGGTGGCGCTCGATCGAGCGCTGCCGGCCGCGTCCACCGCTGATCGCAAACTCTTGGCGTTCACGCAGCGTGGCGACGAGCGCCTGGTAGGCCGCGTGGTTGTCTGCGAACTCGGTCGTGCCCGTGTCAATACGGGAAGTGATCCGGTTCATCAGGCTCCTTTCTTCCGGGACTTGGCCCCGTTGAGGAACTGGTCGGTGATGAGCGCTGCCAGCTGGTCGAGACTGGTTTCGCCGTCAGGGTCGAACCACTCGATCGTCGAGTTCATCGACCCGAACAACAGCAGGCGCAGCAGCGGCAGCTCGCGGTTGGCGGCATCGATGGTTTCTCGAAGCAGGCGATTCCAACGCCGTTCGTACCCGTCGCGCACGGGCACGATGCGTTCGCGCACCTCGGCCGGCGCGGTGAAGAAGGCCGTGACGTGTGCTGCGGTGAACGGTCCGTGCTCGAACAATGTCCCCAAGTGGGCACGCACGTGAGCCAGCAGTCGTAGGTCGCTGCTTTGGGCCACCAGACCCACTTCTTCGAACGCGTCGACCATCACCCGAATGCCCTCATCGAGCACGGCGGCAAACAGGTCTTCTTTGGACGCGAAGTGGTGATAGATCGATGCGGCCTTGATGCCCGAGTCTTCGGCGATCTGGCGCACCGTGGTCGCCGCATAGCCCTGGGCGACGAATCGGCGTGCCGCTGCTTCGAGCACGCCGTGGCGACCGGGTGCTTCGGCGGTGAGCGACATCACCGCAACCTAACAACTGTTAGGTTGCGGTGTCAAGGTCGCATCCAGATCCTCGAATTTGCGCCCAGAACGCCGAATTCTTGGATGTGTCCCAGGCTGAGCGCTCACTGCGCCGTCCCAGCCTCTGGAAGGTCCCCCTCGTCCTTTTCCTGATTGGCTGTTCCGTCACGTCGATCTTCGCCGTGCAACAGCAACGCGCCGCAACACAACGTGCCGAGGACCGCTTCGAGTCGCAAGTCGAAACGATCGAGCGATCCCTCAGCGCGGCCATCAGCAAGCGCATCAACGAGTTCAACGTCGGCCTCGACTTCGTCAGCAGCAGTTCAACGATCGACAGCGAACAATTTCAGGCCTTCCTGCGTCAGCGCAGCGGCAACCGCAGCGCGCCCGTCGAAGGGGATCCGGGATTTGCCATCTCCGAGTTCGTCGCCGACCTCGACGCGCTCGAGGCACGCGAGCAAGCCGCCGGCCGGACCGAATTCTCCGTGTTCGCTCCCCTGCCGTCAGTTGCACCCGAACGTGTCATCATCACGCACCTCGAGCGAGACATCCCCGTGATGGGCCGTTCGTTCATCGGGTTCGACGTCACCGGCTTCCAAGGAATCCTGCAACCCGACGGAATTCTCGAGACCACCAGCGAAGTATTCGCCCAAGTGACCACCATCTCAGAACTGTTCGGCGCATTCCGCCTGACGGGGACGACGACACCCGATGAGGACACCTACGACGAGGGCGTCATCTACCTCATCGCTCGATACGAAACCCTGGACGGCTCGATCTCGGGCTACATCACCCGACTCGAGTCGATCGCCGACATCATCGAAGACGTGCGCGCACAAATCGGTGACGGCTTCCGCCTCTCGGCAAATCTTGGCCAAGACGCACCCATCGCGGTGATCGACAAGCGCTCCGACACCGGCGACTACCTCATCTCACGGCTTGCCGTTGTCGGCACCTCTCGAGACGAGATCATCGATCTTGCGCCCCTTCAACTGGAACTTGCTGCCTCGACCGAGCTCGTCGACCGCGGTCGCGGCTTCGCGAACGCGCGCCTCTGGACGATCGGGATCGGTAGCGCACTTGCGCTCGCCGGGTTCGCCATCATGCGGGCCCACCAAGCACGCCGCCTGGCCGACGCCGGCGTGGAACTCGAGATTGCCCAGACCATGGCATCGACCGACCCGTTGACCGGGCTGTTGAATCGCCAAGGCCTGGTCGATGTCACCGAGAATCCAGTCCCCCAGCCCGGCGTGTTGCTGTTCATCGATCTGGACAACTTCAAACTGGTCAACGACGAAGACGGCCACGCCGCCGGTGACCGGGTCTTGCGCCGTATTGGTTCCGCCCTGCGCCAACTCGTGCGCAACAACGATGCTGTATGCCGTCTCGGTGGCGATGAGTTCCTCGTCTTCTTGCCCAGTCCGGTCGACGACGAGCGCATCGCCGAACTCGAATCGCTGATCCTCTCCGCAGTGCGTTCGATCGACGAGCGGATTTCCGCCAGCATTGGTTCGGCCACCCGTACCAGCGAACACATGCTTCCGATCGAGAACTTGCTCCGCAAGTCCGACGCTGCGATGTATGCGGACAAGCGGTCGAAGAAGACGCCTGCTCGCTAGTCTCCGGTCACCGCTCGGGAATACTTCACGGGCTTGACGACCTGACTCTTCTTGCCATGCATCGTTCTCCCCTTGCTGTCCGTTCCGCCCTGCTGCGCCTGCCCGGTCAGCCGGTCGACGGCAGCCCCGGCCGACGTTGGATGCAATTCGACGAGCCGGAACTGTCGATCATCGCGTGGGAACTCGACGAGGTCGCTCCCGCGTTGCGACAAGTCGAAGCAGCAACCCTCGCGGGCAAGTGGGCGGTCGGCATGGTCAGCTATGACGCAGCGGCCGCCTTTGACCCGGCATTGATGAGTCAACGCCACCAAGGCGTACCGCTCGTTGCCTTCGGCATCTTCGCAAACGGGCGCCCTTCACGCGGCCCGGCTGGCGGCGACTTTGCCACGACCCCTTGGCGGGCCGAGCGAGAACAGGGCGACTACGAAGCCGACATCCGTTCGATTCGCGAGCGCATCGCCGCCGGTGACACGTACCAGGTGAACTACACGATGCGGTTGCGCGCCGAGTTCTCCGGCGACCCGCTCGGCCTGTTCGAAGCCCTGTGTCGCGCCCAGCGCGGCGACCACCTGTGCTTTCTCGACCTGGGCGATGCAGCCGTCTGCTCAGCCTCGCCCGAGCTCTTCTTCACCCGTTCCGGCCCCTCGCTGACGTCGCGTCCGATGAAAGGCACCCGGCCCCGTCATCCAAACCCGGTTGACGACCAGGCCCTCATCGATGATCTGCGGTCAAGCGAAAAAGATCGGGCCGAGAACACGATGATCGTGGACATGACCCGCAATGACCTGGGCCGCATCGCCAAGATCGGCTCACTGCAAGTGCCGACGCTGCACGCGATCGAGACGTATCCGACGGTGCACCAGATGACCTCCACCGTTACCGCCGAGTCAGACGCCTCGCTGGTCGAGCTGTTCGCAGCATTGTTTCCCGGCGCGTCGATCACCGGAGCGCCCAAGGTCTCGACGAGCAAGATCATCACCTCGATCGAGGGCTCGCCCCGAGGCATCTACACCGGCTCGATCGGGGCCATCGGCCCCAATGGGTTCGCCGAGTTCAACATCGCGATCCGCACTGTCTGGATCGACCGAATCACCGGGCAAGCCGAATACGGAACCGGCGGCGGCATCGTCTGGGACTCTGACCCCACCGATGAGTGGCACGAGGCCCACCACAAGGCCCGCGTGCTGCACCGCGCCTGCACCTCGATGCGCCTGCTCGAAACCATCAAATACGAACCACAAGGCGGCCTCGTGCTGCTCGATCGCCATCTTCGCCGAATCACCGAGGCGGCCGAACACTTTGGCTACGACCTTGACACGAGCGAGCTTCGCCGAGTGCTCGATGCGATTCAGCTCGAGGGGGCCGCCCGCGTGCGGCTGCTCGTCGACGCGAGCGGCGGCATCGACCTGGACATCACGCCCGAGATCGCCACGCCGGCCGCACAGTGGCACCTGCCCATCGATACCGAACCGGTTGATCCGTCGCAGGAACTCCTGTACTTCAAGACAACCGAACGGGCTCGCTACGACGAAGCTCGCGCCCGGTTCCCTCACGCACCCGATGTCATCCTTTGGAATGACCGAGGCGAAGTAACCGAGACCACGATCGGCAACCTGGTCATCGAACTCGACGGCGCTTGGTACACGCCTGCGGCGTCCTCCGGGCTGCTACCCGGCACCTTCCGGGCCGAGCTGCTCGATCAGGGAGTGGTGCAAGAACGTGTCATCACGCTCAACGAACTGGCTCGAGCGCGCCGGGTCTGGATGGTCAACTCGGTGCGCGGCTGGGTTCCTGCCGCCGTCGAGTCCGCCGAGCTCTTGGCTGCCTCGCTCAGTCGTTAGTCCACGCTGGGTGGCTGCTCGTCGGGCTCGTCTTCTTGGCGGCGACGACGTCCAGCGGCGAAGAAGAATCCGAGCGCTGGCATGAGGGTCGACGAGAGCGACGGCAGGCTCGCGCCGGCCCCTGCGACCGCAAGTAAGGCGGCGGAGCGATTCGACAGCGTGAATCCGCCGTCCGCCAGCGGAACCGGCTCTCGAACCGCCTCGGGGTCGATGGTGTAGGTCAATTCCTGCGGCGGTTGGGTTGCCGTGGCACCGCGACGATCGTCAGCTTCGCCTGGCTCGACCGCGATTGGCTCGCCGGATGCGGACTCGGAAGCAGGTGCGGCGGCCTCTGGTGTCGCGGTTGGCTCACCGCTGCCTGCACCGGCACCAGCCCCGCCGCCACCGGAACCGCCATCGCCGGATCCACCACTTGAGCTGGCCCCGCTGTCGTCACCTGCGCCTCCAGCGTCGGCCAAGAGGGCAGCGAGCGCTGCAGGGTCAACGGAGAGGTCGATGGGGACCGTGGGCTGGTTCTCGATGGGCACGAGTGCTGCGGTCGTCGCAGCGGGATCCGGGAGATCCTCGACGGGTGCCGACTGCGGCGTACTGTCCATCGACGAGGCCAGCGCATCTGCCGGTTCGTCCGAGGCTGGCTCTTCAGGGGCCGATGCACCTGAGGGCGGCACCTCGGCGTCGGCGAGCGGTTCGGGTGTGGCGAGTGCACTCGGATCCGTGATGCCGGGCGCTCCGACCACGGGCGGTGGAAGTGGCCGAACCGTCGGCACCGGCGTTGGCGCAGGTGTCGGCGTCGGCTCGGGGGTCGGCTCAGGTGTGGGCTCCGGCGTCGGGTCGGGTGTCGGCGTCGGGTCGGGCGTCACGGTCGGCGTCGGTCTTGTCGGGCCTTTGCCGCAGTTCTCCTCGCCACAGGGCGGTTGTGCACCCGCAGCGGTCGCGAAAACGACAAGCCCGGTGAACAGCAACACGAACCCGAGTGACAACGCTCGCAGACGGCTCACGAGATCGATGCCGGGATCTCGACGTCGCGGCGCGCGTCGCCGACGATGGCAAGGTCCGCGAGTGGGGCCGGCTCGCCGAACAGATAGCCCTGCAGCGCCTGCACGCCGGCGGCCTTCATCCGGTCGGCCTTGTCCTGGGTATCGATTCCCTCGGCAACGACCATCGAACCGATCGAAGCCGCGTATCTCGCGACCGCGCCGACCAGTTCCGTCAAGGTTGGATCCATCACCATCTCATCATCGAACTTGTAGTTCGCCGGGACCCGGCCGGTGTCACGCAGTGCGACCTGTCCGCTGCCGAAGTCGTCCAGGGCCAGGATCACGCCCGCATCGTGAAGCCGAGCCGCCGAGCGCTCAAACCGCTCGCTGCGATACAGCTGGCCGCGTTCGGTGATCTCGACGCACAACCGATCGAGCGGTGCGCCATGTTCGGAGAAGACCGAGAACACGAGGTCCGCGAAGTCCCCCCGACAGAAGGTCGCAGGTTCGATGTTGACCGCAATCCAGCCATGCTCGGGACCGAGGTCAGTCCGGCCCAGAAACGCCGCGGCTCGGTCAAGCATGTGGGCAGCCAGCTCCTCGTGCTTCCCGCTTGTCTCGACTGCGGGCAGGAAGACTTCGGGGAGCAAGAACCCGTAGGTCGGGTGGTGCCAACGAGCCAGCAATTCGTAGCCGAGCACCGAATGATCCTGGGCGTCCACGATTGGTTGGGCGTAGGCCTCGATCTCGTCTCGGGCCAAGGCTTCGTCGAGGTCGAGTCCGAGCTGGTGCAGCATCTCATAACGGTCACGCAACTCGGCCGTCAACCGGCCGATGCACCCTTTGGTGCGCTTGGCGCGGCTCAAGGCGAACTCTGCCTCGGCCCACAGGTTGCGCTCGCCCGGGTCCCCGACGGCGATCCCACAACTCACCGAGACCTCAAAGGTCACGTCGCGACCCTTGAACGTTGCCGTGGCTTCGAATGGTCCGAGTGTCTCGGGAACGGCATCACCCGTCGTGAACGCCAGGAACTCATCGCCACCGAAGCGGAAGACCGTCCAACCCTCAAAGCTACGAACGAGGCCCTCGGCGACAGCGACCAGGGCGACATCGCCGACCTGGTGATCCCAGGTCTCGTTGACTCGCTTGAAGTCGTCGAAGTCGATCGCGGCGACCGTGATCGTTTTGCCCGCGTGCCTGCCGAGCCAGAGATCGGCAGCCCGCCGGTTCGGCAGGCTCGTGAGCGCGTCGTGCAACGCCTCGTATTCGAAGCGTGAGCGGTGGAAACGCTCCAGAACGGTCGCGCGAACCTGACGGCGGAAGACGGCGTCGGAGTTCGATCCGCCCAAGATGACGAACGTCGAGAACACGCCGACCAACAGTGCGTGCGCCCAGGCTCCTTGCACCAAGGCAACCGTCATGACCGTCAGCCCAAAACCGAGACTCGGCAGATACCAGCCGCCGTCTGCCGCAAGGCTCAGATTCAGTGCATGGATCGCGAGAATGATCAAGCAAAGAACCACCACGGCGGTAAGCGCAACATCGATGGCAGGCCAAACGAGAAAGGGAACCGACACCCACAGCAACGTCAGGCCACCAATGAAGATCGGAACCTGAACCCGAGCGATGAGCGCGATGTTGCGGTGGCAGGCTCCGATGGCCGAAACCAGGACAAAGAGAACACCCCAGGCAACGGCGGCGGCGGTCGGCGCCCACTGGCTGACCAGGGTTGGCACCACGACCGCGAGAATCAGCGCGCCAACGAGATCGACGACCTGGGTTTGGCGACGAATCGACCGCCGTTCCGAACTGATCGCTCCGGCGATGACCGCATCGGTCGGTTCAATCGGCGAACCGGCTTGAGACTGCTCTAAGACCACCCTCTGCTATCGGCACCCGCAGACCTGGTGCAAGGCGTTTGGTGCGACGACCAGTCGGCCGACCGCACAATGACCTAGTAGGGCCGTAAGGCCTAGTGCCGTTGACCGATAGGTCGTCGAGCCATCCTCACCCGTTGATCTGTGCGTTGAGCCGCTCGGTGGCGTCGATGAACTCCTCGATCATCTCGTAGACCACCTGTGTCGTTGGCTTCGACTTGTTCATGGAGCCCACGACCTGGCCGACGAAATAGTTCGCGAGTTCCGCCGCGCCTGAGCCGTCGCGATGGGCGGCCCGGTTGATGCGCTTGATGGCATCGTCGATCAGGACGGGCTGGAGTGGCATGCCAAGCGGCATGGGGGTCTCGGGGTTCTCCCACTCGTCGGTCCAGGCCGACTTGAGTTGGCGAGCATGCTTTCCGGTGCGGGACCGCGAGCGGATCGTGTCCGAGCTCGTCGCCGCGAGCATCTTCTCCTTGACGGTCGGATGCGTCTCGGCTTCTTCGGTCGTCAACCAGACCGAGCCGCACCACACGCCTTGCGCGCCGAGCGCCATCGATGCCGCCATCTGTGACCCACGGCCGATTCCGCCGGCGCCGAGCACCGGCGTGTCCCCAACGGCGTCAACAATCTCGGGGATCAAAACCATGGTGCCGATCTCGCCCGTGTGACCGCCGGCTTCGGAGCCCTGGGCAATGATCAAGTCGACGCCTGCGTTGACATGACGCTCGGCGTGCTGGGCCTTGCCGGCAAGCGCGCCGGTGCGGCGGCCGGCCGCTCGCACCTTGTCGATCATGAACTGAGGCGGCGGACCGAGCGCGTTCACGACGATCGCGGGGTTGTACGCCAGGGCGATATCGAGATTCGGGGCCTGCGAGTCGGCCGACATCGGTGCCGCGGCATCGTCTCCCATCGCGAACTGGCCGCGCCCCGAGTCCTCGAGCGGCGGAACGTCGTAGCGCGTCAAGATGTCATCGACGTAGTCCCGGTGCTCCTGGGGAATCATCTGTTGGATCTTTTGCACGTTGAGGCCGCCCTCGTCGCTACCGGCATATTTCGCCGGCACGATGAGGTCGACGCCGTAGGGCTTGTCGCCGATCTCGTCCTCGATCCATTGCAGATCGATCTCCAGACCCTCGGGCGAATGGGCGACCGCGCCCAGCACTCCGAGGCCACCGGCCTTGGAGACAGCCGCAACGACATCGCGACAGTGGCTGAACGCAAAGATCGGCATGTCGATGCCGAACATCTCGGTGACCTGGTTCTTCATGAACCGATCTTCGCACCCCTCCCACCTCCAACGAAATCTACGCGCTTCTCCCGCCCGGAGCGGGCGAAGTGCACGATTTCGGATCGGGCTCGTTGGCGGGGAAGACTGCGGAGGTGCGCATCGAAACGTTGCTTCCGCTCGGCAAGCTCGACCCGGGTCTTCGCGAGCCGGACACGCCGCTCTGGATCGGCGACTTCGCCAGCGGAGCGGCCCAGGCCGAGGACCTCGGCTTCGATGCGGTCCTGGTCGAAGAGACCAAGGACGACCCCTATCAACTGCTGGCCCTCGGCGCGGCAGCAACATCGACGATCGGCATCGGGACCTCGGTCGCGATGGCGTTCCCGCGGAGTCCGACGATCACTGCCATGTCTGCGTGGTCGCTGCAGAAGCTGAGCGGGGGACGCTTCATCCTCGGGCTCGGCTCGCAAGTCCGAGGCCATGTCCGACGCCGCTTCGGCATGGATTGGCACGCCCCAGCCCCCTGGATGCGCGACTACATCCAGGCGATGCGGGCCGTTTGGGACTGCTGGCAGCACGGCACCGAACTCGCCTTTGAGAGCGAGCACTACAACATCAATCTCATGGTGCCGTTGTTCAATCCCGGGCCGATCGAGCATCCGCGCATACCCATCCACGTCGCCGCTATTGGCCCGAACATGGTGGCCATGGCGGGCGAGGTCGCTGACGGTGTGCGGCTGCACCCGGTCTGCACGCCGAGATTCATCGATGCCGAGGTGCATCCTCACATCGAGCGGGGTGCGGCACGAACGGGACGTGACCGCTCCGAGGTCGAGGTGTGCATGAAACCGCTCATCGGCACCGCGCCCGACGAGGCCCAGCTCGAAGCGGTTATCCGAACCGTGCGGGCTCGGGTCGCGTTCTATCTCTCGACCCCGTCCTATCGACGCACCTTCGAGCTTCACGATTGGGGTGACATCGCGGAACAAGCTTCGGCGCTCGCCAAGCAGCAGCGTTGGGAAGAGCTGCCCGGCCTGGTGCATGACGAGATGCTGCACACGGTTGCGACCGTCGCCACGCACGACCAGATCGCGGCCGCACTCAACGAACGATATGCGGACCGCGTCGACCGGATCGAGTTCTCGATCCCGGTGCGGACGGGCGACGACGCCGAAGCGTGGCGCGCCATCCTCGCCGACCTGGACACCGCCTAACCGACCGGAGCACTGCTATGGAACTGCATTGGATGTCGGCCACCGAGCTCGCGGGAGCGATCGCCGCAGGCACGCTCTCGAGCCGCGAGGCGCTGGAACACTTCGTCACCCGGATCGAAGAGCGAGACGGGGACATCAACGCCGTCGTGCAGTGGGATCTCGATCGGGCGAGGGCCGCGGCGGCTGCGGCCGATCAGGCGGTTGCCGACGGCGAGGAACTGGCCCCGCTGCATGGTGTGCCCATGACGGTCAAGGACTCGTTCATGACCGAAGGGTGCATCACGACGTCCGGAGCGCCGGAACTTGCCGCCTACGTTCCTGATGCCGACGCGTGGCCCGTCGCCGGTATGCGCCGTGCCGGCGCGATCCCGTTCGCCAAGACGAATCTGCCGATCTGGGCTGGTGACATTCAGAGCTACAACCAGGTCTACGGCACCACGAACAATCCGTGGAACCTGGATCGCTCGCCTGGCGGGTCATCCGGCGGATCCGCCGCCGCGCTCGCCATGGGATTCTCCCCGATCGAGATCGGCAGCGACATCGGAGGATCAATCCGGGTCCCCGCTCACTACAGCGGAGTGATGGGACACAAGCCGAGCTATGCGGTTGTGCCCGCACACGGCCAGATTCCGGGACCACCCGGCACGCTCACCATGGCCGACCTCGCCGTAGCCGGGCCGATGGCGCGCACCGTTGATGACCTGCGCGCCGGACTCCAGGCGATGGCGGGACCGGATCGCTGGAACGCACCGGCGTGGCGGCTCGAGCTTCCACCATCTCGACACGAGCAACTCGCCGACTTCCGCATCGCCGTCTGGGCCGACGACGCCTACTGCCCCGTCGCGGCATCGACCAAGCGTGCGATCGAGTCGCTGTCTGCAGAACTCGATAACGCCGGCGCGAGCGTGGACCTCGATGCTCGGCCCGGCTTTACCCTCGAGAAGAGCTATTCGGTCTTTGCGCCGCTCTTGTCAGCCGCACTCGCCGGCGGCTTCTCGCCCGGCGAACTCGAAACGTTGGCAGCGAACGACGAACAGACCCCGGCGGCCGAAGCCGGACGGGCGTCGGCGATGCGCCATCGTCGTTGGCTCACCGAAAACGAACGCCGGCTGCAGATGCGGCTGAAGTGGGAGCACTTCTTCGAAGCGTTCGACGTCATCCTCATGCCCGTGCAGCCCCGGGCTGCGATCCCACACGACCACTCGGGCAATGGCGACTTCCATCAACGGGTCGTCGACATCGATGGGGTCGAGCGGCCGTATCTGGACCTGTTCCCGTGGATCTCGCCGGCCGGAGCGGCCTATCTGCCGTCGACGGTCGTGCCGATCGGGTTCGATGACGATGGGCTGCCCATCGGCGTGCAGGTCGTGGGCCCGTACCTGCATGACTTGACCGCCCTTCGAGTCGCTGAGCTCGTTGCCGAAGTGGTAGGCGGATGCCCCCGCCCGCCGATGGCTGGCTGAGACAGCGCCGCTTCGAGCGGTGGCGCTGCCACACTCGAACGGTGACCTACTCCTCTTGGATCGATGACGTCAGTGAGATCATCCGCCGCATCGCAACGGTGGAAGTCCTGGCGCGATTCCAACAACTCGCCGACAACGAAATCGACGAGAAGTCGCCGGGAGATCTGGTCACGATCGCCGACCGCGACTGCGAGCTCGCCCTCATCCCCGAGTTGCAGGCAATCCGAAACGTACCGGTGGTAGGCGAAGAGTCGGTCGCCGCCGATCCGGCACTCGTCGATCAACTCAGCACCGCCGACGCGACCTGGATCGTCGACCCGGTCGACGGGACGGCGAACTTCGTCAAGGGTTCCGAGGACTTCGCCGTCATGGTCGCGTATGCCGAGGCGGGCGCGACCGTGGCCGCGTGGGTCTGGCTGCCGGTGCGCGACCATCTTGTTGTCGCCGAACTCGGCAGCGGCACCTGGAGCAATGGCACCCGGCTGCGCTCGCCCCTCGATGGACCGCGGCGCCACGGCATCATCAAAGATCGTTATCTGCCCGAGACGCTCAAGGCCCCCATCACCGAAGCCACCCCAACGATCACGCGCACGACCGACCGACGGTGCGCGGGCGTCGAGTATCTCGACATGGTGGCGGGTGGGATCGACACGCTGTTCTACTGGCGCACGCATGCATGGGATCACGCGCCCGGCACCTTGCTCGCTTCAGAGGCAGGGCTTCGTGTGGGGCGCCTTGATGGTGCCCCGTACCGACCTGGCGTCGCTGGCTGGGGACTTCTGACTGCGCATCCTGAGATCTGGTCCGAGATCGGGCCGAATCTCGACGCGGCGACGGCGCACGCCCGCAGCTAGGCGCAGGTCGGACCCTGGGCAGGCCAAAACCGCCTATCGTTCAGCTAGACCATCAACGAAAGGGCCTTGCGGGATGCTCATCGTCGCCGGAACCATCACCATCGACCCAGCTCACGTCGACGACCTTCGATCAGCAGCAGAGGTCATGATGGCGGCCACGCTGCAAGAGACCGGTTGCCACGAGTACCGCTTCAGCGAAAGCCTCGCCTCGCCGGGCACCATTCAAGTATTCGAAATTTGGCAATCCGAAGAAGAACTGGCTGCGCATTTCGAGACGCCGCACATGGCGACGTTCCGTCGAGTCCTTGCCAATCTCGACGTCCAGGGTCGCGAGTTGCACCGCTACGAGGTTGCGAACGTCGCCAAGATGTGACCAACGCCCCTGCGGGTGCCTGAAGCGGCCGCGAGGGAACTGGCTCCGAACCAAGCATCCTTGTCAGGTGAACCCCCCAGTTGATGCAGGCGTCGAAGCGCCTGATTCAGTAGACGCGCCTGTGATCGGTGGTGGCAGCGCTCTGCGCTCGGACATCCGCAACGTCGCGATCATCGCCCACGTCGACCATGGCAAGACAACCCTTGTCGACGGCATGTTGCACCAGGCCGGCGCCTTCAGCGCCCATCAGGACATTGACGAGCGCGTCATGGACTCGATGGATCTCGAAAAAGAGAAGGGCATCACCATCCTCGCCAAGAACACGGCGATCCGATGGGGCGATGTCAAGATCAACGTCGTCGACACTCCCGGCCACGCCGATGTCGGTGGCGAGGTCGAGCGAGCGTTGACCATGGTCGACGGCGTGCTGTTGCTCGTCGACGCGAGCGAGGGACCGCTGCCCCAGACTCGCTTCGTGCTGCGCAAGGCATTGCGCGCCAACCTGCCGGTCGTGCTCGTCATCAACAAGATCGATCGCCCCGACGCGCGTATCGCCGAGGTCGTGAGCGAGGTCGAGGACCTGTTTCTCGATGTCGACGCCGACGAGCATCAAATCGACTTCCCGATCGTGTACGCCATTGCCCGAGACGGCGTGGCCACCCTTGACCTCGACGAACCAGGCACCGACCTGAATCCACTGTTCGACACGATCCTCGAGCATGTTCCGGCACCGAGCCACGACCCTGATCACCCGCTGCAGGCATGGGTTACCAACCTCGACGCCTCGCCATACGTTGGTCGCCTTGCGATCTGTCGCGTCATGAACGGCGAGCTTCGCAAGGGACAGAGCGTCGCGTGGTGCAAGGCCGACGGCACGGTCGCCAACGCCAAGGTCACCGAGCTCTTCGTGACCGAGAGCCACGAGCGGGTTGAAACCCAGTCGGCAAGCGCCGGAGAATTGGTCGCCGTCGCCGGCCTTCCCGAGATCACGATCGGCGAGACCCTGAGCGCCGTCGACGATCCCCGGCCGCTACCGGTCATCACCGTCGACGAACCGAGCCTGTCGATGACCGTCGGTATCAACACCTCGCCGTTGGCCGGCAAGAGCGGTGACAAGATGACCGCCCGCCAGGTCAAGGATCGGCTCGACCGCGAGCTCGTCGGCAACGTGTCGATTCGCGTGCTCGACCTCGACCGTCCCGACGCTTGGGAAGTCCAGGGCCGTGGCGAACTTCAGCTCGCTGTGCTTGTCGAGATGATGCGTCGCGAAGGCTTCGAACTCACGGTTGGCAAGCCCCAGGTGGTGACCCGTGAGATCGATGGCACGTTGCACGAACCGGTCGAGTCGGTGTCGATCGACGTTCCCGAGGAATACGTCGGTGGCATCACCCAGCTGATCGCGCCTCGCAAGGGTCTGCTTCAAGAAATGGTGAACCACGGCACCGGATGGGTCCGCCTCGACTACCGAGTCCCCGCACGCGGCCTGATCGGTTTCCGTACCGACTTCTTGACCGAGACGCGTGGCACCGGCCTGTTGCACCACGTCTTCGACGGTTGGGTCCCGTGGCAGGGCGAGATCCAGATGCGCAATCGCGGCAGCCTGGTCGCTGATCGCACCGGTGTCGCGACGAGCAACGCGATCATGAACCTGCAAGAACGCGGCGCGTTCTTCGTTGACGTCGGCGACGCGGTCTACGAAGGCATGATCGTCGGCGAGACGCCCAAGGCAGGCGACATGGACATCAATATCTGCAAGGAGAAGAAGCACACGAACGTGCGGGCGGCAGCTGCCGACGAGCTCGTGCGCTTGACACCTCCCAAGAAGATGTCGCTCGAACAGTCGCTCGAGTTCATTGGCGACGACGAAGCCATCGAGGTCACGCCGGACAAGATTCGCCTGCGCAAGGTCGAACTCGATGCCACAACCCGGCTGCGCGCGGCCAAGAATCTCAAGCGCTCGCGAGAGGCCCAATAGCCAATGCGACACCGACGGCGAGTTCAGCGATGACCCGCACGTTCGCGGAGCTCGGTGTCTCCAAGCCGGTCGTCGCCGCGCTCGCCGAACGCGGCTTCACCGAAGCCTTCCCGATTCAAGAAGCCGTCATCGAGGCCGGGCTCGCCGGTCGAGATCTTTGCGGCAAGGCGCCCACAGGTTCCGGCAAGACACTCGCCTTTGGCGTCCCTGCCGTTGACCTCGCCGAGCAAGGTTCTCCCTGGCGGCCCAAGGTCCTGATCCTGGCGCCGACGCGTGAGCTCGCGACCCAGATCAAAGAAGAACTCGAGCCGCTGGCAAAAGCCCGCAGCCGTTCGATCCTCACGGTGTTCGGCGGCACGAATATCGAACGAGACATCAAGCGCCTCGAGCGAGGGGTCGACATTCTGGTCGCCTGTCCTGGTCGACTCGAGGACCTGATCGGGCGCCGCTGTTGCGAACTTCGCGATGTGCGGATTGCGATCGTCGACGAGGCCGACCGGATGGCCGACATGGGCTTCCTGCCTTCGGTGAAGCGCATCCTCGACCAAACGCCGAGCGACCGTCACATGTTGTTGTTCTCGGCGACGCTCGATGGCGACGTCGACACGCTGGTGCAGCGCTACCAGCATGATCCCGAGACCTACGAGGTCGAGGAACAAGCGGACCACGTCGGTGACGTCGAACATTCGTGGTACCTGATTCCGAGCGAAGCCCGTATCGACTCCGCCGTCGCCGTGCTCCGCGGCTACCACTCGGCGATCGTCTTCTGCCGCACCCGCCGCGGCTGCGATCGCGTGGCACGAACGCTGGCCAAGAAGGGCCTTGCCGCGGTTGCGATCCACGGCGACCGGTCACAGGCACAGCGCGAGCGTGCACTCAGCGACTTCACCTCGGGCAAAGCCCACGTGTTGGTCGCAACCGACGTGGCCGCCCGAGGAATCCATGTCGACAAGGTCGAACTGGTGATGCACTACGACCCCGCGAACTCGGACAAGGACTACATCCACCGTTCGGGACGTACCGGTCGTGCCGGAAGCACCGGTCGGGTGGTGTCGATGGTGGTCGACAACAAGCAGAAGATCGCCCGTCAGCTGCAAAAGGACCTGGGCGTCGAACAGGGCTTCGAGTCCCTCGACCTCGCGTCGCTCCCGCCCGCCGTCGAACGACGACCTCACGTCGACGTGCAAGAGTCCGGGCGTCGCGCAAACCAATCGCAGGCCAAGAAGCCACGGAGCGACAAGAACCGCAGCGAGGACCGCAGCGACGGTCAGCGACCACGCAACGCGAAGAAGGACCGAGGCGACCGCAGCCGGGATTCCCGGGGCCGCGGCCAAGGCAACCGTCCCAAAGGTCAGGGCTCGCCTGGCTCGCGCACGAGCAAGCCTGGTTCAGGTCGCGGCGGTCCGGAGCGCCGCGACGGCGACACCTATCACCCTCGACGCAAGAAGCGCGGCGGCAACGACTGGTATCCGCCGGGCTGGGAAGACGAGCAGACCAAGGCCTCTGACAGCGCTGACCGCGACGACGGTGGTCGCTCTTCTCGCGGTGGCTCGCACTCGACCCCTCGAAAGAACCGCGCTGCCAAAGGCCGTCATGCCGATCGCAACCGCAACCGCAACAAGGGCAAGCGGCGCGACCGCTAGCGACGCCGCCCACGCACGTCGAGCGAGCGCCGAGTGAACACCAATGCGTCCGGTTCACCTAATTTGGGTGCTGTGGCGGAGCGAATAGTCCCATTGGCCCATGTCCTGCGTACGGGTTTCGCCGATACATGATGGCAACCCTCTCGACAGCGAGCCTCATGTCCCGCAACTCGATCTCGAGAACGCAACGAACGTTGCGACTTCTCCTCGCTGGCGTCTGCGTCGGCGCAGTGTTTGCGCGCCTGGGCATGTGGAAGCCGAGCGCCACGCCTGGCAACGGCGACGCGTCCCAACCACGGCGAAATCCCGATGAAGAGATTGCGGCGCTCAAGCTCGATCTTGCCGAAGCCGAGATCGAACGCCAGCGGGTGATCTGGCGCATGAACCGAGCCGTCGAGGAAGAGCGCCGCCGACTCGCCTCTGAACTGCATCGACGACCGCTCCAAGAACTCACGGGTATCGGCTATCAGCTCGAGCGCGTCTCGATGGCGCTGCATCGAGGCGACCACGAGAGCGCCAGCGAGATCATCGACGAGGCCGCCGTCAACCTCACAAATCAGCTCGAGTCCATCCGCATGATCATGACGAACTTGCGCCCACCGATCCTGGACGAGCACGGACTCGCCGGATCGCTCGAGGCGATCCGGGCTCGTCTGCATCGGGATCACCCGGAGCTGCAATTGGAACTGACCGGTCACCGGATCCGGTTGGGCACAGAAACCGAAACTGCGTTCTACCGCGTCGCCCAAGAAGGCCTGGACAACGTCGTGCGCCACGCTCACGCTTCGTCGGTCGCATTGAGGATCGAGGCCGACGAACAAGCCGCCCAGCTCACCATCATCGACGACGGTTGCGGCTTTGACATCTCGCTGCTCGACAACCTGGACCCGATCCAATCAGGGATCGTGTCGATGCAGGATCGAATGGCCATGATCGACGGAACAATCGACTTCGACAGCAATGATGCCGGTACCGTCGTAGTGTGCCGGGCACCCCGAGCGGACTTGAGTGCCGTGTTCGAGAATGAACTGACGACATGACGACTGAACAGGTATCGGTGCTGCTCGCCGATGACTCAACCACGATCCGAGCGATGCTCAGCTCGTTGCT
>CALLPT010000164.1 GCA_938015575.1 uncultured Acidimicrobiales bacterium | reverse complement strand
GCCCCGCGTCGAGTGGGCGACGAAGTCCTTGTCATGCAGATCGGCGGCGATGATCTCGCGAGCGACCGTGTTCGCGAGCGCGACGTCGGAACCGACCTCGATGCCGAGCCACACATCGGCGAAACGAGCCGACGACGTACGGCGCGGATCGACCGAATACATCGTGGCCCCGTTGTCGAGGCCCTTCAACAGATGATGGAAGAAGATCGGATGCGCTTCACGCGCGTTCGAGCCCCACAACAAAATCACATCGGTCTCTTCGATTTCCTTGTACGACGACGTGCCGCCGCCCGCACCGAACACTGTGGCCAGACCGACCACCGAAGGAGCATGTCAAGTTCGATTGCAGGAGTCGATGTTGTTCGACCCCATCACCACCCGAGCAAACCGCTGCGCCGCATAATTCATCTCGTTCGTCGACTTCGAACAAGAAAACATCCCAAAAGCCTGCGGACCCTTCTCACGAGCCGCGCCGAATCCGGCAGCGACACGATCAAGAGCCTCATCCCACGTCGCAGGAACGAGCTCGCCATCCTCACGAACCCACGGATGCGTCAAACGCTCTTTCGGAAGGTGCTGCTTCGTCTTGTGCTTCACGCCTCGGAGTGTAGAACTGCCTTCGACCGGCGGGGGCTCGAACAGGCCGGCGCTGGCATGTCGATGTTGTGCGGACGCGTGACGTCCTGTCAGCGGTCCGAGTTCCCAGCCCCATCCTCCGGCGGCATGCCCCGTTGAAGGCCAGCGCGTGAGACGGTCGGCCCAGCCTGTTCCGTTTTGGTGATCCCTGACGCTTCGCCGCCGATGTGAGTGGTGACACCCACGGCGAAGTCACCAAATGCAGACCAACCTTCAACAACTCCGAGAAGCAATCGCTAGCGACGTCGACAACGTCGCGCTCCGCGTGCACCTCTGCGACCTGTTGATCGAGCATCGCTTACTTGACGACGCGTGGACCGAAGTTCGCGATGGGCTTGGCTACGCGCCCGACGACGTCGCGTTGCTCGGGCTGGCAGCTCGCGTGCTGCTCGCCATGGGTAACGATGCGTTGGCCGCTCGCTATGAACGCGTACTCGATGCGGTGATCGCATCGCTTGGTACCGGTTCGATCGACGCCGAGGCCCCAGACGAACCCGACACCCACCAGTCGACTGCGGGCGATGCCGAGGTCGATTCGTCCTTGGACGACTCGCCCACCCCGGACCCCGACCCTACGACCGCACCTGCCGACGCCGACCCGCACGACGACGAGGCAGATCCAGATGCCGAGATGACGCCTTCGCTCACCTCGGTCATCCACGACCTGCGAGAAGAGGCTGAGCCGACGGAAGAGCCGGCGCCAGCCTCAGGCCATGCGCACGGCTGGGATACCTCGATCGAGCCCGGTCGCCGGTTGATCGAGATCCGCCAGCCATGGACAAGCCTCGACCGTCAGATCGGCATGACCAAGCTCCGCGGCGACCTCTACCGATTCTGCGACGAACCGGTCACGCCGACCCGCAGTGGATTGCTCCTGTGGGGGCCGAATGGTTGTGGCAAGGCGACCTATGCCGATGCCTGTGCCGGCACCCTCGAGCGTCGCGTTGTCCATGTGCACGTGGCCGAGGCCGTCGAAACGTGGCTGGTCAAGGGCCGCCATGAGATCGCCGCGATGTTTGCCGAAGCCGAGGCAAACGCGCCGTGCGTGCTCTTCTTGGACGGCTTCGATGCGCTGTGCGGACACGCCGCACTCGTGACGCAAGCGCTGCGCGACTTCTTGACCCGTCTCGACAAGATGGTGCGAGAGCACGGGGACCGGATCGCTGTCATTGCTTCGACGCAGCGGCCGTGGCTCCTCAACCGCAATGTCATCGAGCCGCGCCGCTTCGGCACGCAGCTCCTGGTGCAGGCTCCCGATGCCGAGGCCCGCGCGGGGATTCTCCGTGAGCAGCTCGCCGACCTACCAACGGGTCGCGTTGATATCGAAGGGCTGGCCGCGGCGACACCGACCTATAGCGCGGCCGAACTCGTCTTCTTGTGCAAGCTGGCCGCCGAATATGCGATCTTCGACTCGGTCGACACTGGCAAGAACCGCCCGATCTCGATGCAGGATCTGGTGCGAGCGATCGATGAGACCGTGCCGTCGACGGGCGACTGGTTCCGCACGGCCCGCGACCACGCCACCAACAACACCGAAGACACCGATCTTCGGTAACCGAGGGCCGCGATCAGCGTCCTTCGAACTTGGCCGTCCGTTTCTCCATGAACGCGCTTCTGCCTTCTTGGTAGTCGCGACTCAGGAAGCAGGTCTCGACCATCTCCGCCAAACGGTCGAGGTCGCGCCGCTCGGGATCGACAAAGGTTTCGCGAACACAAGCCTTAGCGGCCTTGACCGTGAGGGGTGCGTTGGCGGCGATGGTCCCGGCAAGTTCGGCGACGGCTGCTTCGAGCTCATCGCTCGGGACCACCCGATTGATCAAGCCCATCTGGTGCGCCTCTTCTGCCGAGAACCGTCGAGCGGTCAACATGATCTCGGCTGCCATTGTTGGACCGACGATGTGCGTGAGCTTGTCGATGCCGGCGAAGCCGTAGCCAAGCCCAAGGCGAGCCGCCGGAATGCCGAATTGGCCGTCTTGGGCACTCACCCGCAGGTCGGCCTGGAGCGCAGTCGCCAGGCCCCCACCCATGCAGAAGCCGCGAATCATCGCAATGAGGGGCTTGGACAGTTCCGTGAACGCCCGCGCTGCGTCGGCGGAGATGCGGTCGAACTCAGCGCGCCCTTCGGGGGTCGACCGGTGGGTCTCGAACTCGGAGATGTCGGCGCCGGACACGAACGCCTTGTCACCAGCGCCCGTCATCACGACGACGCGCACATCATCGTTGCGATCGAACTCGCCGAGAATGTCGACGATCGCCTGGTTCATCTCCATCTTCATCGCATTGCGACGGTCCGGGTTGTTGAAGGTCATCCAGCCGACGCCATCGTCGATGCGGGCGAGCATGTAGGGAGTACTGAGGTCAAGTTGCATGGTGATCCGTGTGAGGTTGCGGGTGTCAGAGAAGCGCAACGTGTGCGCTGCTCAAGGGTCGGGCTAGATGATGTTGCGGGATCGAAGGTCGGCGATCTGTTCGGGGCTGAGGCCCATCTCGGCGAGGACCGCGTCGGTGTCTTGACCGCGATCGGGTGCTGACCGCTCGACGCGGTGCGGGGTGCGGGACATGGACACTGCGTTGCGGACAATGTCGAAGCTGCCGAGCGTGCGATGTTCGACCGGTGCGCGCATGGCCAGGTGTTCAACCTGTTCGTCGGCGAAGGTCTCGTCGATCGAGTAGATCGGTCCACAAGGCATGCCTGCCTCGTTGATGAGTGGAATCCAGTGCGCCATCGGCTCGGTTGCCGTTCGTTGCGCGATCGCCGCGTTGAGCGTCTCTCGATGACGACTTCGCCCCTCAGAGGTCGCGTAGTCCGGGTGTTCAACGAGTTCCGGCGCGCCGATGATCTGACAGAGCCGAACGAACCGATCATTGCCCGGAGCGCAGATGTTGATGTGGCCATCCGCGGTTGGGAAGGTCCCCATCGGGATCAGCGTCGGATGGTCGTTGCCGGCTTGCAGCGGCACCTCGGCCGCCATGGTCCACCGGGCCGCCTGGAAGTCAAGCATGGCGATGATGGACTCGAGCAGCGACGTCGTCACCCACTGGCCCTTGCCGGATTGTTCCCGTTCGAGCAGAGCGATGCAGCAGCCGAGCGCCAGATACATGCCCGCGCTCAGATCACTGATCGGCACACCTACACGCATGGGACCGCGGCCGGGTTCGCCGGTGATCGACATGAGTCCGCCCATGCCTTGGGTGACCTGGTCCATGCCGGGGCGAGTCGCGTACGGACCGTCCTGACCGAACCCCGAGAGTGAGCCATAGACGAGTCGGGGGTTGATCTCGTGCAGGGTTTCGAAGTCGATCCCGAGCCGGTGCTTGACGTCGCTGCGCATGTTCTCGATCAACACATCGGCGTCTCGCACCAGGTCCAGGAAGAGCGCGTGGCCTTCGTCGGTTTTGAGGTCGATCGTGATGGCGCGCTTGTTGCGATGCAGATTCTGGAAGTCAGGGCCGTGCCGATCGTCGAGCACCGAATCACCCGCCGGCGGTTCCACCCGGATCACATCAGCACCCCAATCAGCGAACTGGCGCACCGCCGTCGGGCCAGCCCGCGCCAGCGTCAAATCGATCACCTTGAGATGTGCCAGCGGCATGGGTGTGGTCATCGCGGCGTGGCCCCTGCTCGCTCGGGTGTCAGTTGCTGCTTTCAGCTCGGATCACCTGGCAGGCGTTGTCACCCAGCTCAGGCTCCACACCATCGAACAACACGATGCCGGGACCTTCAAATCGACACTGGTTCCCGGCCAGGCGCGCCGACGTCTCTGCGGTGATGAGCACACCTGCCGCCGTCGCAGATTCGATGTCGTTGTCGTTGACATCGACCGAGGCGAAGCCGCTGATTTGCACGCCGATGGATTGGTCGCGGATCGTGTTCGCAATCGCCGCACCCGCCGCTTCGTCACCGAACAGCACCCCGACTCCGCCCTGGCTGCCGGCGTCGATTCGATTGGCTTCGATCAACGGGGCCGCGGTGCCACCGACCTGAACGGCAACGGGGAATCCCTGGAGTTCGTTGTCGACGAACATGCCACCACCCGATCCCGCGAACAAGGCACCGACGATCTGCACAGGTGTGTCGGTGGCGTCCGCTGGGTCGAGCGGACCGCTGATGAAGACGCCTTCGATCAGCGGGCGGGCTTCGTCGACAACTTGGACACCGATGCGTCGAGCGTCGACGATGCGGCTTGATTCGAGCCTCGACACACCCGTGCCGCCCAGCGACACACCGATCGCACGGGGCGCGTTGATCGTGACTTGTGAGAGTTCTGCAACGCCAGCGACGCTGACCTCGATGCCAGCGCTGACATCGTCGAGTTGGGCCTGACGTAACCGAAACGTCGCTTCGTCGGTCACGAGTGCACCGAGATCCGCGCCGACGAGTGCGAGCCCGTCGACCGCCAGCTGACCGGTGTCGCCGACTTGAAGACCGATCGCGGCCACCTCGGTCAACGTGGCCGACGCGATCACCAGTTCGGCCTGCTCGCTGACCACGACGCCACCCTCGATGGCTCGCTCGACCGTCA
Source organism: uncultured Acidimicrobiales bacterium (assembly GCA_938015575.1). Taxonomy (GTDB): domain Bacteria; phylum Actinomycetota; class Acidimicrobiia; order Acidimicrobiales; family UBA10347; genus UBA10347. The sequence continues at coordinate 2,508 of CALLPT010000164.1, read as the reverse complement.
GCTCGGTGATCGCGACGGAAGCGCCACCGCGGACATCCAATCCGATTCTGGCATCGAGGACGGTCAGCTGATCGAAGCCGACGACGGCTTCGTCACCAATCGAGACGGCGACACCAGGACCCACCGAGGTGAGCGCTTGCCACATCGGGCTCGCCGTCCCTCCGATCACGATGCCCACTGCGTCGCCGACCAGATCGATCTGCACCAGGCCATAGGTACCCGTCGACGCATCGCCGATCAGCACGCCGGCCGTCGATGCCTGGTCAATGAGGAGCGAGTCGATTTGAGGATTGGCGTTGCCGCCTACTTGGAGCCCGACCTCGGCCGAGCTGATGTTGACTGCCGCGACCGTGGCCTGAGATCGGTCATCGAGCGCGACTCCCACAGCCGAGCCCGTGATCGCGACGCGGCCGAGCGACGGCCTCGCATCGTCGCGGACTTCGATGCCGACACCTCTATTTCCCGAGAAGGTCGTCGCCTCGATGGTGGGGGCTGCGTCTTCGGTCACCGTCATGCCCGCTTGAGTGCTGTCGCTGATCTCACTGTCGACCACGAGCGGTGCAGCCCGATCGAAGGTTTGGACTCCCACGCCGTTGCCGGTGATCTTGGCCCCCCGGATCTCTCCCGTCGCATCATCGAGGAAGCAGATCCCACAGCCGGCGTTGGCCTCGATCACGCTTTCGATGACGGTGAGGACCGTCGCTCCCGACACTGCGATGCCGGCGACCTCGTTGTCGCGTAGCTCGCTGTTGCGAATCTCGAGCTCAGGCGCCGACCCGGTTTCGGCAGCGACCAACACGCCCGTGCCGCCGTCTTCGTTGGCGAGGCGGGCGCCCGAAACCGCAACCTGGTCCATGGTCAAGCCGGCGTCGATCAGGACCACGCCCGAGGCACCCGGACGCCCCACCTCGAGCGAAAAGGCCGACAGTGTCACCGCAGCATCAGAGAAAAGTGCAATGGCGGCTTCTTCGGCGTCGGACTGCAGGACCGTGCGTCCGATTCCAGCGCCTAGAACCGCAAGCTCGCCGGTGATGACCAGAGGTGCGTCGAGCTTGAAGACCCCCTCGGTAAAGGTGATCGACGAGCCAGGTGCCAGCGACGCCAAGATCGTCTGCACGTCGTCGTCGGGAGCAATGACTACGTCGCGCACCGCAGGCTCGGTCCCGGTGCGTATCGAGTCGAGGATCAGGCGAGCGGCAGGTCCGTCAGCCTCGACCCCAGCAAGCGCAAGACCCAGACGGCGCTCCAACTGAGCGACGCCACACCGTTGGTCGATTGGTGCTTCTTGCTGCGCAAACAGGGCGGCCAGCGAAACCTGATAGCTCGCCAACTCATCGCCCGAGTCGGCCTGCAGGTACTCCGCTATCGACATCGAGCCGTACGTGTCGAGGTGGTTCGATACTTCGGCGACGACATCGTCGACGACCGCATCGCACGGGTCGACGTCTACCAGTGCCGCCTCGTCAGGTCCCGAACTACTGCAGCCCGCAACCAGCAGCAGCGCAAACACCCCAAGCATGCGCAGCCACCTGCGTCGCATCGCGCAACGCCCCCGCTCTGTTCCCACTCGGCTCACTCTACGAGATCGGTTCGCTACTACCGCTTGTTGCCCTTGCTCCCCGGCCCACCGCGCGATGGCGAGGTGCTTGCGACCGGATTCGCCATTGGCCGAAGACGCACACCCGGGTCGAGGACGCCCGACATGAGCCCGACCTGGTCATGCTCGAGACCGAGCAGATGCCCAATCTCATGAAGCAAGACGGTGAAGAGGTCGACCTTGGTGTCTGCGTCGCCGCCCGAGCCGAACTCGCTGTCGTCGAGCGGGGTCGGATCGACAAACCAACCCCAGCCGGCTGCATCGACATCGATCTGGATGGCCCCGGGTTCAGCTTCTGCGAGCTGCGCGCCGTGCAAGTCGACGATACTCAGCGTCGTCGACTCGAGCCCGGTCGTGTCGTAACCCGCGTCGGCCCAGGTCTGGACCGCAGCGTCGAACAACGCCATGGCGTCGGTCAGCGAAACGGTCGTGGCGACGATGGGATCCGATGCAAGTGCGCTCACTCGGAGGGCCCCATCGTTGTCGATGATCGTGATCGTGGCTGAGCCATTGGTGATCGAAGCACCCGAGGCGTCGGACAATTGGATCGTGAAGGTCTCGTCGAGTTCGTCGGCGCGATCGTTGCGAATGCGGACCGAGATCGTCGCCGTCGTTTCGCCCGCGGCGAACGTAGCGGTACCGGACCCTGCGGTGAAGTCATCGCCTGCGATCGCCGTGCCCGAAACGGTCGTCCATCCGACGGTGACGGTCGAGGTCGCAGCACGGTCGAGACGGATCGTGAACGTCGCAAAGAACGAACCCCGATCTTCTTCGAGCACCGAGGCGTCGTCGAGGCTGAGCTGTGGCCCCACGGGCGGCGGGGGTGGCGGCGGGTCCGAACCATCGTCGTCGACGATGGTGATCGTTGCCTGACCGTCATCGATCAGTCCGTTCCCAGCAACAAGTGAGAT
>CALLPT010000163.1 GCA_938015575.1 uncultured Acidimicrobiales bacterium | reverse complement strand
AACGGTTGGCAGATCTGCTCCACGCTGCGAGAACAGGGCGACACCACCCCGATTCTCATGCTCACCGCCAAAGACGGCGAGTACGACGAGATCGAAGGCCTCGAGACCGGCGCCGACGACTACATGACCAAGCCGTTCAGTTATCCGGTGCTGTTGACCAGATTGCGAGCGCTGATCCGTCGCGCCGGATCGCAACCCGCGGATCTGGGACTGACCGTCGGCGACCTTCGCCTCGACCCGGCCGCTCGAACCGTGCAGCGCGGCAACGTGGACATCGAACTTTCACCCAAAGCCTTTGACGTATTGCGCTACCTGATGGGCGAAGCGGGCCTGGTCGTTTCCAAACAATCGATCCTCGCCAACGTGTGGGACCACGCGTTCGAGGGCGACCCAAACATCGTCGAGGTCTATATCTCGCGGTTGCGCAACGCCATCGACGTGCCCTTCGACCGCGAGGCGATCCAAACCGTCCGAGGTGTCGGCTACCGCTTCGACGCGAACGGCGGTTGAAGAACACGATGGGGTCGGTGCGCTCGAGAATCACCATCACCGCGGTGGTCGTCACCGCAATCGCGCTCGCGATCGCGGCGACGTTTCTGCTCCAGGGTCTGCGCGGCTCGCTGCTCGACCAGATCGACGACTCGGTGTCGGATCAGGCCTTTGACATCTCCGTCAATGTCGAGGACACCGAAACCCTCAATGCGCTGCAGGGCTTCAACGACCTCGAGACCCTCCAGGTTGTGTTCGACGACGCTGGAACCCTGTACTTCGCCAACGATCTCGGCGTCGAGGTGCAGGAGATTCTGCGCGAGCTGCCCTACGGCGACTCGGATTTCGCGCTCGATCCGCTCGTCGTCGACGCTTCGATCGACACCGCGACCGACACGCCCGGGTCCGACGACATGCGCGCCGCGCTCGCACCCGTAGTCCTGCTCGACGCTGGCGACGCCGACCCGTTGACCTATGTGCTCGTCGCTCGCGCGACCGCCTCGGTCGACGCGACGGTGGCTTCGACCCGCAACCAGCTGCTGGTCGTGTTCCCGGTGCTCACCGCATTGGTCGGGATCCTGGCCTGGTGGCTCACCGGGCGAGCATTGCGTCCGGTCGATCGCCTGCGGCGCGAGGTCGACGACATCAGCGCAGGTGACCTGAGCCGCCGTGTCTCCGAGTCAGGCTCGCGTGACGAAATCGACGCGCTCGCCGTGACCATGAACGGCATGCTCGGCCGGCTCGAAGGAAGCACGGCTCGTCAGCGCCAATTCGTGAGCGACGCGGCCCACGAGCTGCGCACACCGTTGGCCTCGATCGCGGCACAGCTCGATGTCGATGCGACCCATCCTGACATCGCCGACCATCCGGCGACGGCGACGGCGGTGCGGGGCGAGGTCAACCGGATGCAACAGATGATCGACAGCATGTTGCAGCTCGCCCGCAGTGATCAGGGCCGTGCGCTGGACACGCATCGGCTACTCGACCTCGACGAACTCGTGCGCGCGTCGGCCGGCCGAGTTCCCAAGCCCGAACACATCGAACTCGACATCTCGCGGGTCTCCCCGGTCGAGGTCCGAGGCGACGACGGAGCCCTGACGAGACTCTTCGACAATCTCATCACCAACGCCTATCGCCACGCGCGCCAGCGAGTCGATCTGGGCGTCGGGGCCGACGACGCGGGCGTGTGGGTGACCGTCGACGATGACGGAGCCGGTGTCGCCGAACACGACCGTGAGGCCGTGTTCGAACGGTTCGTGCGCCTCGACGAGGCCCGTACCCGCGACGCCGGAGGCAGCGGTCTCGGTCTGGCACTGTGTCGAGATATCGCGATGCAGCACGGCGGAAGCGTCTTCGTGGTCGACAGTCCCCTTGGCGGCGCCGAATTCGTCGTGCGGCTGCCTCGGCCCTGAAGCAGGGCCACGGCCTTGCAGGTCAGTCGCAGTACAGGGGATCGCCGACGCCCACCGAGCAACGTGCGATCAGCAAGGCGTCGACGATGTCGGCGCCATCCTGGACGTTGAAGTCGGCATTGCCCAGGTTGATCTCGCTCGTCGGGTCATTGAGCGGGCAACCACCCGCATCGGTGCGGTTGCCGACCGAGTACTGGGCGATCAGCAACGCATCGACGACATCGATGATCTGGTCGCAGTTCACGTCGCCTCGAAGACCAGCTGAGGCTCGCAGCGCTGTCAGGTCCTGGTTGAACGTGATGATGGCCACGCCGTTCGGGTCGGCCGGGTCGATGTACTCGCACTGATTCGGCGCGCCGTAGGTGCTGGTCACGGCGTTGTCGAAGTAGTCGGTGGTCGGGTTGACGCGTCCGCCGACGACCGGGTCCATGCACAAGTTCATGACTTCGCCGCCATTGACGCCACCGGCAACGAGGTCCCAGGCCTCGGTCTCGCCGACGATCGGCGACATGAGTTCGCCGACCGCGTTGCGGATCTCGACCTGCTGATCGTCGCGTGTCGAATTGAAGCTCTCCTGGACCGCGAACATCGAGCCAGGCGTGAGGGAGTTGGCCTGGAAGTTCAACGTCCAGTCGCCGTTGTCCGGATCGAAGCTCAGGTCATCGGGCCGGTCTTCGCTGATGGTGATGATCGTGCCAGCGGGAAGGGCGGCGAGCAAGAAGTCGTCACCGAAGGTCAGGGCCGCGGCGCGGTCGAGGATCTCGTCGTTGCGGTCGCGGTCCCAGAACTGCAAGGTCCAGCCGCGAAGGTCGAGCAAGCCCTGGGCAACGATGAACTCGTACCAGTCACCTCCATTGCCCAGCACCTGGCCAAAGGCCACGTCGCTGCCACTCGCGAGTTCGCGGGTCGGTGCCACCGCGTTGTACTCGTTGAGCACGAGTGGCGTGGTCGGGGCGGCTTCTTCTACGACCGTGAAGCGCACGAGCTGGCTGGCG
>CALLPT010000162.1 GCA_938015575.1 uncultured Acidimicrobiales bacterium | reverse complement strand
GTCGTCGGCGTCCGGTGCGTTTTTCCGGGCGGCTCAACCGCAACGGAGGCAGTCTCGCTAGGGGCTCCGCGCGGTAGCGTCTGGGCGATGGAGGTACTCGACGCACTGCGCATCCTTGGTGTTGCGCCGGGCGCCGAGTGGGAAGACATTCGGGCCGCCTATCGCGAGCAGCTCATGTCGCATCACCCCGACGCCCAAGGCGACGCAGCGTCCGGTGAACGCACCGAAGAAATCGTCGAAGCCTTTCGCTCGCTTCGAGCCATCACCGGCGACGGAGCGAAGCCGCTGCCGCTCCCCTTCCACCTCGATGGCGGGTTACTCGATGGCGAGCCCGGGGACCCAGGCACCCCTCTTATCCTGCATGCTCGCCCCGGCGATGTCTTTGTGCGGATGTACCAAGCCGCCGAGCAGATCGGCCATGTCAGCTATGCCGACCGCGAAGAGAATGTGCTTCAAATCACCATCGGCGACGAGAACTGGGCCCCTGCGCAGCTGACCGCCGAGCTCAAGGCCGAGGGCTCGCTCACGATGGCCTTGTTCAGCCTCGAGCCGCTCGGCGTGCAAATGGCACCACCCATCGCCGAGGTCGTCGCTCGCCTCGCCGAGGAGCTTCGGGCACCCGCCGCCCTGGACTGACCACCCGGTGTGCTGACGAGTCGCCACCGCAGCGCTAGCGTCTGGGGATGGCTGATCGTGGTCGCCCCACAGATGACGCCCGAAACTCGCTGAGCTCGGGTCTGCATCGGAGTGCCTCGACCCTGCGCGGCAATGTGCAAGCACGTCCCGCAGGTTCCGCTTCGAGCGGAACGACGGCAGGGGCCACCGAAGACGACGACCGCCAGGTCGGTTGGCATGCTGACCCGTTCGGGCGCTTTCAGCAGCGGTGGTGGGATGGCATGAACTGGAGCGAGAAGACCCGCTCCGCCGACGTGGCCGCTATTGACCCTCCCGGCATTGATGTCGCTCCCGCCCATATCACGGACTCGGCCCCGGCTCGCCCGATCGACGACGCGCTGTTGCCGATTCCCCGGCGCCGAATCGCCGACAAGCTTGCGCTGTTCGTCGGGTGCCTGGTGTTTCTGGGTTTGATTGCCGTACTCGTTGTAGCCCTGACCAGCTAACCCATCGAGCAAGCCCGCTCGACCGCCTGGTTCGCGTCTGGCCCCTACGATTGTTTCGGTTCAGCGGGGCGGCATGTAGGGCAGTGGGTCGACGACGTCGCCGTTGATGCGAACCTCGAAGTGCAGGTGCGGACCCGTCGACAGACCGGTTGACCCGACGTTGCCGATGTGTTGGCCGGTTTCGACGTAGTCGCCCTTGCTGACCATGAAACTCGACTGATGGCCATAGAGCGTCGCATAGCCATTGCCATGGTCGATCACGATCGTGTTGCCGTAGCCACCGTTGACGCCGGCGAGGATCACGGTGCCTTCTTTGGCCGCCCAGATCGGTTGGCCCACGCGACCGCCGATGTCGAGGCCCCCGTGCAGGCGCGAATAGCCGAGGATCGGATGGACCCGCAGCCCGAAGTAGGAGCCGATACCGCCAGCGGTTGGCCACACATAGCCTTCGGCGGATTCGCTCGCCGAAAGCCCTGCGCTCGCAGCCTCGGCCCGCGATGCCGCGTCGGCGGCCGCTTGCTGGCGGGCGCGCTCGGCATCGAGGCGACGCTGCTCAGCCTTGATCTGTGCAGTGAAATCGGCTTCTTGGCGCTCGAGTTCATCGACTCGGTCAAGCCAGCCCAACCGGCGACCGTCAATCGCATCGCGGGCTCGCTCGCGCACAGCACGAGCCTCTTCGAGTTCCTCGAGCTCGCTGCGCAGCTCGGCCGTCAACCGTTGCACCTCGGCGATATCGACTTGGGCCTGTTCACGTAGCTCACCGAAACGAGATTCGGCCGAACGCGCGGTGTCGATCACGTCGTAGCCAGCGCCTTGCACGGCGTCGAGTACGACGTTGCGCGCCATCGCGGCCGTCGGGTCGCCTTCGGCGAGCACATTCGGCTCGTCGCTGATGCCCAGGTACTGACGGATCGCAAGGTCGGAAAGTTCTTCGTCGATCTGCTCGCGATCGAACGCAGCCCAGGCCAGCCCGACCTCGGTGCGCGCCAAGCGGCGCTGGGCCAGGTCGAGTTGGCTGGTGATCGTCTCGGCGCGAGCTTCGGCGAGACGGACGAGTTCGTCGGCCGCCTCGAACGCGGCCTGGACATCGGCGAATTCGGCGTCGAGCGTGTCAAAGGCCGCCTGGGCCTCGAGCTGGGCTTGACGGGCTTCGTCACGTTGGTCACGCAACTCATCGAGATCGACTTCTTGGGCCGCAACTTGACCGAGTCCGCCCAAGAGACCCACCGTCAACGCAGCGGCCGCGACACGCGAGCCGCGGCGACGCAGGTTGAAACTGGGGGGAATGTTCGACATGTGTGTGGTGGGTCGTGAGTGACTGATGTTGTCAGTGCGCCTGGTGAGGCTAGCCAGCAGGCGCGCGCGGCGCAACAACAGTGACAGCTGGGCTGGGAAATGTTGCGTCGCCCCACCGTCGGGCGAGGCCTCGGCGAACGCGTCAGATGTCTCGACTCGACCGAAGCACGTCGGGAAGATCGGCCTCGTGCACGACAACCAACCGTTGGGTTGCCCGGGTCAGCGCTATGTAAAGCAGGGCCGGTCCGCCCCTCAGCGAGAGCACGTCGGCCGGCTCGACGAGCACCACTCCATCGAACTCCAGACCCTTGGCATCGAAAGGGTGCAGCTCGCGCACCCGATCGTCGTCGAGTTCGCCGTCACCAGGCGAGGCCCTGATGATCGCGATCTGGCCGGCAACGGCTTCTCGCAGGTCATCAACGGCGCGTTCGACGCCGGCATCGAGCGGCACCGCCTTGCGGAACTCCGGATCAAAGCCGCTCACCCGGATCGGATGCGATGGCGCAACATCGGGCGCGAACTCGGCCAGGACCGCGACCGCGAGCGAGTGAATCTCCGCGGGCGATCGATAGTTGATGGTCAGATCGAGGCGTTCGATGTCATCAAGTTCGGGCGGCAAATGCTGGGACCATGTACCCGCCGGCCCCGAGGAGCGCTGGGCAAGATCGCCGACGATGGTCATCGCACGGCCTCGGACCCGTCGCATGAGCATGCGCCACTGCATCGGCGTGAGATCTTGCGCCTCGTCGACGATGACATGGCCAAAACGCCACGATTCGACCTCGCTGACCAATTCGCCGACCGTGATTCGGTCATCGCCAAAGCGATCGAGATCCTCGAGGTTCAGCTCGCCGATCTCATCGCCGTCTTCGCCCTCGAACGGATAGGGATCGCCGATGTCAGACACGATCACCCCTGATCGGCGGAGGTGGCAACAGCCCAACGGGTGTCACGTTGGCGGGCGATTCGTCATCGTCGTCATCGTCGCCTAGGTCGACCTCGTCGCCGGACTCCAGGGAGTCCTGCATCGCAGCAATCTCGAACTCGTCGCGGGCATCGCGCACCCGCTGGCGATCCTCCTCGGTCATGGAACCGGGAAGGCCTCCGACGAGTGCCCAGAGTTCGTCGAGCAGCGGCACGTCTGCATCGCTCCAGCGCACCTCTTCGAGCTCGGCCTCGGGTACTCGTTCGCGCTTGAGCGACGCGACTTCGTCGGCCGTGAGACCCGAGCCGACGCAGGCCAAGCGAAGCAGGGCGGGAGATCCGAGCAGATCGTTGAGCGCTTGCTCGGGCGAGAGAGTCGGCCAGTGGCGAAGCAGGAACACCCGCAGCGCCGGGGAACGGGCGAACGAACGGAACGCGTCGGCGTAGTTGTCGAATGATCGGTTGTAGACCTGTTCGGCGAGCGCTTCGATGACCTCCATACGGAACCGGTCGGCAGCCTCGTTGTGCGCCGGCAGGCGCTGTGCGCGGTCGAAGCACTCCCCTAACCGGTCGGCCGACAGGGTCACACGGTCCGAGCCATACCAGGCCTGAAGATCTTCGGTCGGCCGGATCTGGCGATCGCGGATCGCCTTGCGTAGCACCGCAGCCATCTCAATGCGACCCTTGACCGCGGCAACCTGTTCGGGTTCGCCAGCACCCGTGAGAATGCCGCTGTAGAGCTGGGCGGGAACGGCCGACACCACACCGGTCTCTCCGAGCGACGGCAGAACCTCGGAGATATAGGCAAGAAAGTGTGTGCTGGGACCCACGATGAGCACACCGTTCTCGGCGAGAGCTTGGCGCTGGTCGTAGAGCAGGTAGGCGGCCCGATGCAACGCCACGACGGTCTTGCCGGTACCCGGTCCACCTTGCACCAGCAGGGGTGCATTGGCCGGGGCACGGATGACCGCGTCTTGTTCTGCCTGAATCGTGGCGACGACAGACTCCATCTGTCCGGTGCGCTCACGCTCAAGTGATTCGAGGAGGGCAGCCTCGCCTTGGAGCCCCGAGATCTCGGCCAGGAGATCGGCGTCGAAAACCTCGTCGCTGTAGCCCACGAGTTCACGCGGCGGGCTGTTGGGTGACGAATAGTGCAGGTGCCGCCGATGGGTCACGCCCAGGGGCTCGAGCGGTGTCGCTCGGTAGAACGGGATTGCCGCGCGAGCGCGCCAGTCGACCAGCAAGGCTTCGTCGCCGTCGATGACGCTGCACCGGCCGACGTAGAGCGTCTCGCCGGACTCGTCGGTGATCCGTCCAAAGGCCGGAGCGTCACCCACGCTGTCGACGTCGTGGAAGCGACGTGCTGCAGCCATGGCGTGAACGGCGCGTTCGCGAACGAACGAGGCCTGCACGGCCGCGTCGGGATCGTCGTCTTCGTCGTAGATGTCACGCAGGCCGTCTTCGGTGAGTTCGGCGGCTTCGTCGGCGAGGCGCGACGCGCGGCCAGCGACGACGTCGATCTGCTTTTCACGCACATCGGCGATGCGGGCGACCCGACCGCGTTCGAGCTCCAGTTCATCGGCCTGGCCGTTGTCGTATGCCTCGATCACCATTGCGGATCCCGGCCTGTCGTCGACAGCACTCAGGCGTTGGTGAACGCGACGAACTCGTCGAGTTTGATCGAGGCGCGGCCGTCATCGATGGCCGCCGCTGCTTGAGAAACGCCGTCACCCAGGTCGGGGGCGATGCCAGCGACAACCAGGCCAGCGCCGGCATTGAGCACGACGACGTCGCGGTTGGGAGACGGTTCGCCCGCAAGCACCGAGCGAGCCAAACCCGCATTCACCGCAGCATCGCCGCCGAGCACGTCTTCGGTACCGACGACGGCCAAGCCGTAGTCGGTCGGATCGACGATGAACTCGCGCACCTCTGTGCCGCGGATCTCGGTCACGTTCGAGGGCCCGGTCAGGGCGAGCTCGTCGAGGTTCTCGTGTCCGTGCACGACCCACACGAGATCGGCGTCGGCCTGGGCGACGACATCGGCGATCTGTTTGGCCCGTGCGGCATCGGGGACACCAAGAACCTGACGTCTGATCCGCCCCGGGTGCGAGAGCGGTCCGAGCACGTTGAACACCGTTGGGACGCCGAGCTGAGCGCGAGAGGGACCGACGTGGCGCATCGAAGGATGGTGAGCCCGGGCGAACGCGAACCCGAGGCCCAGTTCCCGGACGCCGGCTTCGATCCTGTCGGGTGCCAACTCGATGTTGCATCCCAGGGCTTCGAGAAGATCAAACGAGCCCGAGGTCGAGCTGGCCCGGCGATTGCCGTGTTTGCAGACGATCGCGCCGGCGGCCGAAGCAACGATCGACGAGATCGTCGACACGTTGAAAGCCGCGACTCGTCGCCGCGGGGCACCGCCGACGCCAACGATGTCGATGGCCTCGACCGGAAGGTCGAGTGGCGTCGATGCGTCAAACATGGCATCGCGCATGCCGAGCAGTTCTTCGGTCGTCTCGCCCTTGCTGGCCAACGCGATCAAGAATGCACCGATCTGGGCCTCGGTGGCCTGCCCAGCGAGGACGGACGAAACGACGAACCGAGCATCGTCTCGATTCATGGCCTCGCCGGCGATCAGACCGCTGAGCACAGCTGACCATTGAACGTCTTGTGGTGCATCGCTCACGCCCCGAAGCGTAGGGGTGCCCGTGGCGCGATCGCCACCGACGCCGCCACTTGCGACGCGCGTCCACGCCGGATCTGCCACAGACGCGCCGATAGCCTGAGCCCGCTGTGGCCACGATCGCGTTCTGGAAGCCCTACGACGTCTTGTCGCAATTCACCGATCGCTCGGAGCCCCCACGATCCACGTTGGCGGACTACATCGACATGCCGGGGGTGTGGGGAGCCGGGCGTCTCGATCGAGATAGCGAGGGATTGCTCTTGCTGAGCGACGATCCTCGACTTCGGACCACCCTCACCGAGCCTCGCCACCATGTGCCGCGAACGTATTGGGCCCAGGTCGAAGGAATCCCCGACGAGGACGCCTTGCGGTCACTGCGATCCGGCGTCGTGATCAAGGGGACGCGTACCCGTCGGGCGAAAGCGCGTCGCCTCGCTACCGCTCCGGAGCTACCAGCGCGGTCCGTGCCGATCCGTGTTCGAAAATCGATTCCCGATTGCTGGATCGAACTCGAGCTCACCGAGGGACGAAACCGCCAAGTGCGCCGCATGACCGCCGCTGTTGGACATCCGACGCTCCGGCTCGTCCGCTGGTCCATTGGTTCGATCACGCTCGCCGGGCTGAGCCCGGGATCATGGCGGGAACTGGAACCCAGCGAAGTCGCCGTACTCGGGGGCGAGTCGTCGTAAGGCCCTCGGGCCTCTAGTTTTGTCGGCGTGACTACCGAGCTGCCTCAGTCTGTCGACACCGTGATTGTCGGCGCCGGTCTCGCCGGCCTCACCGCCGCGAAACGGCTTCACGAGGCCGGCCAAACCGTCGCCCTCGTCGAGGCCAGCGACGGCGTCGGTGGCCGGGTCCGGACCGATGTCGTCGACGGCTTCCGCCTCGACCGGGGCTTCCAAGTGTTGTTGACCGCCTATCCCGAGGTGCAGCGAACACTCGATGTACGAGCGTTGGACATCCGGTCGTTCGATCCTGGCGCGCTCATCTGGATCGATGGCGAGGGCTACCCGATCGGTGATCCGTTCCGTGACCGGTCGACGCTGCTCGACACGGTGCGCAGTCCGGCACTGCCCATTGCCGACAAGCTTCGGATTCTTCGTCTGCGCACCAAACTTGCTCGTGGCGATGCTCGCCGGCTTCTGCATGGACCCGAACAGACCACGATGGAGCGCCTTAAGGCGATGGGCTTCAGTGAGCGAGCAATCACCCGGTTCTTCGGCCCATTGTTCGCTGGGATCCAACTCGATCCAGAGCTGGCCACGTCGAGCCGCATGTTCGATGTGATCTTCCGCATGCTGGCCGAAGGTTCATCGGGCGTTCCGAGCCTGGGCATGGGACGCATCCCGGCCCAGCTCAGCGAGTCGATTCCGGCTGGATCGATTCATCTCGACTTGCCGGTGCAGTCGGTCGCACCGGGCCGCGTGCTCACGGCGCAGGGAAGCATCTCGGCGAATGACGTCGTGGTCGCCACCGATGGGCCGGCGGCAGCGCGGCTTCTCAATGGCATCGACGACCCGGGATCGCGTTCGGTCGCCTGTCTCTGGTTCGGCGCCGACATTCCACCTTCGACCAGTCGAGCGATCGTGCTCGATGGGGCCAACCGCGGTCCCGTGCGCAACCTCGCGGTGATGACGAACGTTGCACCGTCGTACGCTCCGGCCGGCCGCCATCTGATAGCAGCGGCGTGCCCGGGCGACATCTCAACCGACCTGGCAACGACGGCAACCGCTCAACTGCACGATTGGTTCGGACCTCAGGTCGGGTCGTGGGACCTCTTGCGTGTCGATCGGATCCCGCACGGCCAACCCGTCCAGGCGCCGCCGTTGCGCGCTCGCCAACGAACCAAGGTCCAGGACGGGCTGTGGGTATGTGGCGACCACCGGGACACCGGTTCGATTCAGGGCGCGATGTTCTCGGGGCGCCGTACCGCCGAAGCCATCCTCGGGCTTGCGCCTTCCACCGCGACCTAGCCACGCATCCTCGCTGGCCGGCGGCTGAGGTGTCACCTTTGAGGTCCGAACCCGATGGGCCCCGGGCTGGGGTATCACGTTTGAGGTCCGACCCCGATGGGTTCGCTGAGGTATCGGCGCCAGGCGGAGAAGGATTGGATGCTGCCCTCGCAGGGCTGGCTCAGCCATGGCCACGGATGCACTTCGGCTGGTGACAGCGTTGCGGCTCGTCGGGCAAACCCCGGTACCGGCGCGTGCGTGACGGCGACTGATCGTGTCGACAGCACCTCGACAGGGTCGCCGCGATAGACCTCGACCGGCCGCCGGGTCGCCAAGTCGCCCAAACATTCGGTCAGGAACACGAGCCGCTTCGACGACAACCGGAGCTGGCCTAACAGTGGTTCGTCGAACACGAACAGTGCGGGCAAATCCGGCTGCGAGCACAACGCGGGGTCATCGTCCCCAAGGGATTCCGCCGTCAGCCACACCGCTTCGGGCGACGCAGTCACGACCGCGACCGACGGCCCTGCGTAACGAGGGCGGGACCGGCTGAGATCCGGTGGCACGACTGGTACTGCGTCGACGGGCGGAGGCCAGTCCTCGATCGGGCAGCGCTCAGCGAGCGGGCAGCTCGTACACAGCTCCGGGGCCCGCTTCTCGACCTGCCACCGGCTGAAGCCGTACGGCTTCGAGGACCCAACACCTGTAGTCCACTGCCAACCAAGCCGGTTGGCCGCACGGCTTCCGTCGAGTAGATGGCGGAACAGATAGTCCTCGCCGTCGCGCCAATCGTGACCGGAGCGCAGCGCCCAGTGGCTGGCGAGCCACATGCGACTCTGATTCACCAGCCAGCCGTCGCGATGCAGCTCGTCGAGGACGAAGTCGATACACCTCAACCCGGACAACCAATCCGCGCCCACGAGCCCGTTCAGTTCGTGGCGCACGCCGCTGCGGATACGCGTGCCGAGATGCGCATACCAGTGACGGGCGAATTCCTGCCACAACAGTTCGTCGCGGTACTTCTCGCGGTCGCGTGCCGAAGCACCCTCGACCGCATCCCACACTTGGCGCAATGTGAGCATGCCGTGGCGTAGCCACGGTGACAGTTGGGTCGCTCCCCGCTTTGCGACAGGTAAGACCTCGTTGCGACGCTGGGCGTAGCCGGAGATGTCGAGCGAAGCCAATCGGCGATCGGCTTCGGTCTGGCCGCCTCGCAGCGACGACGCCTCGACCTCGTCGCAGCAGAGGTCGCGGAGGTAGTCGCCGACCCAGGCGACCGCCGCATCGACGCCAGGTTCAGGTGTGGGCAGCCGCACCAGCGCAGTCTCGCAGCGAGGATGCGACGGCGACGAGCCGTGGAGCGATCAGTCCCCGAGGCGAGACTCGGCCTTGGGACGCGACACCACGATCCAGGCCGCGCCGCACAGCGCGACGATCGCGGCAAACAAGATGAGCCAGAGGCCAATCCCGGCCCCGGCGTCAGGGAAGAACTCGTCGGCGGGATCTACGAAGCTGGCAGTGTCGCCGAGCTTGGCGATGGCGGCGATCAGCGTAGCTAGCGAGAAGCCGGCGATCAGCAGGGCTTCGGGGTCGCTGAAGGGATTCCAGAAATAGCCGATCACGCCGATCACGGCAATGGCGGCGCCTGCGATGATCGCCGCAGCACCCCAGCCGCCAGCTTCGGTGCCGGCAACCGAAACATCGCTACCGATGCTGTCGACGGTGGCCCACGGCAAGAACGTGGCGACGAAGATCACGGCGCCGAGCGCGGCCAGGATCAGATAGAGCGGGGTTCGGAGCGCCATGACGGGTCGATCAGCCATGTTCGGATCGTAGTCGCCGCTCCCCCGTCGTGAACGAACGCCCTCGCATCCACCGGCCCAGCCCCGACCAGCGACGCCCGACCAGCGTCGCCCTACGACCGTCGCCCCACCAGCGTCGCCCGGGGCCCGACGCGAAGATGCCCGGGACGGGTGTCCCGGGCATCTTCACTGAATTCGTTTCTTGGGGTGCCTCACTGGCGCCCATCCTCCGAGTCCTCAAACTCGAACGATTCAAGCGCTGGATGAGGCCGGCTCATTGCCTGTATGCGTCAGGAGGGACCAATGCCCGACGGCTCCGAGCCGGGGTGAATGGCAGGTATTACCAGCCGGTCCAGCGGCCAACTAGCGGCCACTCACCTCCGAAGTCCCAGCGAAACATCTATATGAGTCTCTAATTTGGACCACCTCCTTTCCTCGGTCCGCCCAGTACATCACACCGAGGACGGCTCTGTCCTGTCAATTCGGACAGAAGTCGCGGCGAAGGGGAATTTCACCTGGCCGAAACGTGGTCGAAGGTCTCAGGTACCGTCGTCTTCGACCTCGAGCTCGACCGACGGACCGAGCGCCCCGATCGACGCGAGGTACTGGTTCGACAGGTCGACGACGACCACCACATCGACCATCGGTACCGGATCTCCGGTTTCTTCGAGGCGATGAAAGACGTAGTCGACTGCTTCGTCCTCGTGGGCGATCACGGTCTCGCCCGTCGCGGACGCTTCCATCGCGATCTCATCGACACCGCCATAGGTCGCCATGCCGGCGCTGCGCAGCAGTTCGAGATGGAGCCACAACATGCGCTGCAACCGGTCTCGGTTGAGCCGCTGGTTGACTTCGTCGGGGAGCCGCTCGGCGCAGAAGTCCAGGGCCTCTTCGATGTCGTAGATGGCCGATGCTTCGGTGACGCTCAAACGCGACGTTGCCCACCACCAGCTGGCTGCGCCGCAGCCGCCAATGATGAGCACCGTCAAAACGATAAAGAAGACCAAAGCGACTCAGTACGACGAGTTGCGAGCCCTAGCGAGCAACTCGGTAAGCGAGGAGCGTCAGCGACGAGCGACTTAGATACCGATGCGCTGAGCGAGCAGCTCGCGGTGGTAGGTGGGATCACCGAACAGCAGCTCGCTGCTCTTGGCCCGCTTGAAGTACAGGTGCGCGGGATGTTCCCAGGTGAAACCGATACCACCATGGATCTGGATGTTCTCGGCAGCAGCGTGGAAGTACGCCTCGGAGCAGTAGGCCTTGGCCAGGCTGGCTACCGAAGGCAGCTCGTCGTTCATTTCGCCTGCGGCCCAACCGGCGTAGTACGCCGCGGACTTCGCCGACTCGACCTCGAGCAACATGTCGGCGCACTTGTGCTTGATGGCCTGGAAGCTGCCGATCGGGCGACCGAACTGCACACGGACCTTGGCGTACTCGACGGCCATCTCGAGGCACATCTGGGCGCCACCGACCTGCTCGGCGGCGAGGCCGACGGCTGCAAGGTCGAGAACGGTTTCGAGAACGTCCCAGCCGCCACCGTCAGTACCGAGCAGCGTGGCGGGCGTGTTGTCGAAGGTCAGGCGCGATTGCTTACGGGTCTGGTCCATCGTGGCCAGTGCCTCGCGGGTGAGGCCATCGGCGTCACCGGCAACCGTGAACAGGCTCACGCCGGCATCGGTGCGGGCGGCCACGATGATGAGGTCAGCGGTGTTGCCGTCGAGCACGTACATCTTGGTGCCGCTCAGCGTCCAGCTGTCGCCGCCGCCAGATGCGGCCATAGCGATGCCGTCGGCATTCCACTTGCCGCTCTCTTCGGCCAGTGCGAGTGTGGCGATCGTCTCACCGCTCGCGATACCGGGCAGGTGCGCTGCTTTGGCAGCGTCGTCGCCGCTGTGGATCAGCGTGTTCGCGCCGAGCACAACCGAGCTGAAGAACGGCGCGCACAGCAGGGCGCGACCCATCTCTTCGAGGACGATGATGAGCTCGACGTAGCCGAACCCCTGGCCACCATGCTCCTCGGGAACGATGAGTGCTTGCAGGCCCATCTGCTCGGCCATCTGGGACCACACAGCCTGGTCGTAACCAGCCTCGGTCTCCATCTGCTCGCGGACCGCTTCTTCGGACGACTTGTCCTCGAGAAACGAGCGGACAAACTCCCGCAGCTGATCCTGTTCTTCGGTGAAAGCGAAGTTCACTAGTGACCCCTCGATGGTGGCAGCGCTTCCCCCTGCGGGACGCGCGCAACAGTTCTGAACGGGACTGTTCTAGTCGCTCGACCCACCTGCACCCAACCCGGACGCAGGATTTTGCCTCGCGGACGGCGTAGCGTCGCCCCTATGACAACGACACGTTGGGTCACCGAGATGGGCATGGGCGTCGACGTCCGGGGCGATGACTACACCAAAGCCGCTTGCCGGGCGGTATTCGATGCGATCCACCACAGTTCGCTGAACTTCTTCGACGCCGCTGGCAAGACCTACGAAGACATGGTGATCGACGCACATATAGGCGTGCAGCGACCCGACGCCGTCGATGTCGACACGGTCGCCGCCGAGCTGCCGTATGGCACGGTGACGGTCCATGTGCGCACGGGCGGTCTCGATGTCGAACACGCGCGTGGCGCCGAGCACGGCAACCTCATCACCGCCAACGCCATCATCTGCGTCTCGTTCCCGAACAACGACACAGCTGACTGACAGGCGGGCTGCTCTCCGGCGGAAGCAGCGGGTGCGTTACCTGACAGGTAATTGTCCTGCCTATCCGCGCCGATGATGATGGAGCGATGGCCGCACTTACTCAGGCTCAAGCTTCCGATCTCTTCCGGGCCGCACCCCATCGCCTGATCGACGCCCAGGTTGGTCAGGTTGCGCTACGCACCATCGGCACCGGACCCGACGTCTTGTTCGTACATGGCTGGCCGGTACACGGCGCGACCTTCCGCCGCCTGCTCCCCTACTTGGCTGAGCACGTCACGTGCCACGTGATCGACCTGCCCGGTGCCGGATCGAGCAGCTACCAAGCCGACGACCCCGTCTCCATCGAAACCCACATCTCGGCCGTGCAGGCCACGATCGACGCGCTTGGGGTGGACCAGATCGCCGTGGTGGGCCACGACAGCGGTGGCCTCGTCGCTCGTCACGCGATCGTCGACGATCCCAGGGTCCGAGCATTGGCGCTGATCGACACTGAACCGCCCGAACTCGGATGGCGCTTCAAGTTGTTCCTGGCCAACCGGAACGTCCCCGGGTTCGGGGCGATCCTCCGCTGGCTCGCCGGGCAGAAGAAGCTCCGCCGCAACGGCTTCGTTCTGGGCGATGCCTTCGTTGACCGGGACCTACTTGATGGCGAGTTCGACGAGTTCTTCCTCGAGCCTCTGCATCGGGAACCAAAGACGATTGCCGCTGGCATGCGACTGTTGAAGAGCTTCGACATCGCCCGGCATGTCACGGTTCTGCGCGACGTCCATCGGCGCATCGACGCGCCGGTACAGCTGGTGTGGGGCGTCGAGGACAAGTTCTTCCCGATCGAGTCTGCCCGAGCCATGGTTTCGACATTTCCCGACGCCCGCCTGACCGAAATCGCGGGCGCGGGTCTGTTTGCACACGAGGAGAAGCCGGGCGAAGTGGCGGCCGCGTTGGTCTCCGTGCTGCGCGGCGACGGCTAACCAACGCGGGCGTGTGTCAGCTTCGACAACGGAGCGGCGAAGCCGCCCGCGGGTCTGCGAACCTAGAGCATTGCTCCCGGGGCGCCGATCCACATGCCGGTCGCCTCGGCTTCGCTCATAAGGCCCATCATCTCTTTGTCGATATTGAGCATTGGGACATCAACATCGACCTTGAGCTTGCTCCACCCCACGCCCGGCACGCCGACCGGAAGGTGTGGCCAGTCCTCTCGGACGTTGACGATGACCACCATTGGGCCATCGCAGGTTGGGCGGCTCACGAGCGTGCCGTACTCCTTGCCCACGCGAAGGTAGAACTTCGGCGCGAGTTCATCATTCG
Source organism: uncultured Acidimicrobiales bacterium (assembly GCA_938015575.1). GTDB lineage: Bacteria > Actinomycetota > Acidimicrobiia > Acidimicrobiales > UBA10347 > UBA10347. The sequence goes on along the minus strand of CALLPT010000162.1, from coordinate 4,248 downwards.
CTGAGCGGAGCAGGGCAAACCAGGCGCCCGCCGTAAGCGCTTCGCGAAGCGGATGTCTGCCGATGTGGTCGTTGAGGTGCTCGTTGAGTCCGTCGGCCTCTGCCTCGCCAAGCCCGGAGCCGTGGAGCCACTCGCCGAGTGCGCCTGGGTCCGACAGCATCGGGTGCCGATACAACTCTTTGCGGTCTAGTTTCGCCAGAACCTCGTTGAAGCTCTTGAACTCCAGCACTTCGCCGAGTACCGGTTTCCTCTCGTCGCCGCGATCGTCTGCCATTGTTGGATCTCCTCCACCGTTTCCCCGTTGTGCTTGAAACGCTAGCTCATCGGGAGCGACGGGACCTTCCGCCGCTTTCTGATCTCGCCGGACTCGCGGTTTCTGCGAGCTAGTGGCTTGCCGCAGCCACGGTCGCTGACTCGGGTTCAATGACCACCTTGGCGAGTGCCTCGGCGGTGACCGGCTCGTACAACCGAACCGGCTCGTCGATGCCCTTCATCATGAACTCACCTTGCTCGACGAGGGCTCCGAGCCAGGCGCCATCGAACTGTTCAGCGGCGGCTCCGGTCATCATGACGCTGCCTGGCTCGGCCGCATCGCAGGTGCGCGCAGCCAAGTTGATGGCCGAGCCGAACAGCTCACTTCCTTCGCGCACGACCGGGCCGACGTTGATCCCAATGCGCAACTTGAGTGTTCCGCTGCCCAGGGTTTCGTTGATGGCAACCGCTGCTCGAACCGCGCTGTCGACGTCACCGAATTCGGCCAGCGCTCCGTCTCCGAGTTTGACGCCCTCGACGGTTCGTCCGCCGTGGGCGGCGACACCTTCACGCACGATGCGTTCGACAAGTCGAGCCTGATGGCGATAATCGACTTCGCCCAACGAGCGTGTCAGTGCGGTCGAGCTCACGATGTCAGCCATCATCACGACCGCTGTTCCTGGCTCGATCGGAGCATGTTCGTTTCGCAGGGCGGTCCGTACCCGCGCCGCCGCTCGGCCATCGATCGTCTCGAGCCGCTCGAGCAGGCCGAGCATCCGGTGTGCGACAACGAGGTCCGTCAGTTCGTCGGTCGCACCGTCAATGAGCGCTGCGTCGATGGCGCCCGTCTCGAGCCGGTCGAGTTGCGTCCTCGCCAACTCCATAGGCATGCCAGAGCGGCGCGCTTGTTCGGCCGCTTTGGCCAGGCTGGTCGCCGCCTCGGCTTGGTTGCCGCCGATCGCCTGGGCTCGGCCAAGGGACCGCATGACCAACATCGGTGGAGCCGTCGAAAGCTGGCAGCCGCGGCGCAATGCTTCCTCGAGTGTCTCGACAACGCCCTCTGGTACGTCGACGGCGGCCATACGCGCCTGTTCAACGGCAAGGCACGCCCGCGACAATGAGAGAAGGTCGACGCGGGGCCGCATTGGCTTCGGCCCCGTGATCGAACGGATTGGCCGGGCTGGGTTCTCGTGCTCGACCCAATCGACCAGTGGAATTCCCAATGGCGATTGGAGCGCGTCGGGGCCGGCCAACGGGGTGAGCGCTTCTCTGGCGACATCAAGTGCCCGCTCCGGTCGCCCCATACCTCCGAGTCCGATACACAGCGCAATCCCGGCGGTCGCGGTAGCCACGATCTCGCCGGTCTCGGCCGCCCAATGCTGCAGTGATCGCCAAGAGCGTTCGGCCTCGGCTACGTCCGCTTGCACCGTGGCGCCCACCACGAGCATGGCGGCCGGAAACGCCATCTGGCTCGTGAAGCGCATCGAGGCCAGACGGTCGAGGACGCCTGCGGCACGCCGACGCGCTTCGTCGACGCGACCCGCTGCCATCAGCAGGTACGGCTCGCGAACGGCCGGCGCTACGGCGACGAGCGGGTCATCGGCCAGGTTGCAGAGGCCCTCGGCCTCGCGAATCGAGGCGAGCGCATTGTCAATACGGCACTCGACGTAGTCGACCAGACCCAGGCACGTGAGCGCTCGCACCCGGGCATTGATCGCATCGGTCGGCGCCGCAGCGAGAGCATCGTCGGCTTGGGCTCGCGCCGTCGAATAGTCACCGAGGATCCAGCTCGAAAAGGCCATGTCGGCGAGCACTTCGGACCGCAGCATCCTTTCGGTCATCGGGATACGAGCGAGCAAGGCTTCAAAGCCATCGTCTTCTTCGGCGACACCAAGTGCCACGAAGGTTCCGAAGGCGCGCGACAGGCCAAGGGTCGCCCAGACCTCTCCGGCCAGGTCGCCGGCCAGGCGCGTGGACTGCTTGGCCGCCGCGAGCACTTGGCGCGCCTCTTCGGCTTCGCCGAGCATGAAATGGGCGATCCCCAACGAGAGTTGGTGCAGGCCGATCTCGTTGGTGCTCGCGCCCGGGAGCAGGTAGTGGGCGATCGATACTGCGTTGCGCCAATCGTGGCGATCCATCGCGTGGCGCAACGCCCGCTCGGCCAAAGACGTTGTCGTGTCGTCGGGTGGCACACGCCCGGCGACCAGGTGGCGTACGACGTCGATCGGATCGCCGTTGCTTCCTTCACGAAGCAGCTGCGCGCCGAGCTGACGGTGGATATGTCGACGCTTCGACGCACGCGTGGACTTGAGCGTTGCCTGTCGAAGCGACGGATGTGTCGGAGCGACCGCATCGGCGTTGATCTGGAGAAGTCCGAGGTCCTCGGCATCGTCGGCAAGGTCGTCGGCATCAACGTCATCGACGAGGGCATCGACGACGGCGATAATCACCGATAGGGGTTGGTTTGGCGCAAGCGCCACCGCAGCCAGCAGTGTTTGCATTGCATCGCTCGTCGCAGCGACGCGCCGGTCCGCCTCTGCGGCCACCGAGCCTGGCACGTCGAGGCTTCGCAGCACGGTGTCCGGGTCAGCGGGAGCCAGACGAATGAGCTGTACGGCCATTTCCTCGAGCAGCAATGGGTTCCCATCGACCAACGCAACGATCTCGGCAAACGTGTCGGCGAGACGCAGCGGGGCCCCAAGGGCAACGAGCAGCTCAGCGCCTTCGGACGCCGTGAGCCCTTCGAGATGGAGTCGAGTAGCCGCTGGGTGTCGCAGCAGCGCTGGTAGATGCGGTGCGTTCTGGTCGTCGTCGGTCCGCAACGTCGCGAAGACGATGGGGCTGCGGGCCGACGGTGGCAGGCCATCCAGGAAACGAATCAGCACCGCGATGGTTCCGGCGTCGGCCCATTGGAGATCGTCGACGGCGATGACCGCGAGTCCCCGGTCAACTTCGAGCTGCAGCTCTCGGAGCAGCCCCTGCTCGAAACCCGTCGCCGACGCACGGTCAATGCCGCCTGCGAAGCTGCCGCGAAGTTGTGCCAGGCCTTGGACAAGCGGTTCGTATCGCTCGACCTCGCTGTCGAGGCAGCGGATGGACAACACTCGGGTGTCGTTGCCAAGACGTTCGAGCGCCTCGGCGATCAGACGTGATTTGCCCACCCCGGACGGGCCTTCGACGATGAGCATTCGCGTGGACATGACCTCGTCACGTCGAAGCCGAGCGACGTGGCTCGCCAACACGGCGAGTTCCGCGGAGCGGCCAGCCAATGGCGCTGCGCGGCGCACGATCGGAGACACGATGCATAACGTAGTTGCCGCGCCCGGCGACGACCGGAACGGTTTGTGCCGGCAGGACTACGCTCGGCCCATGAGCGACGAGCAGCACCACCAGATCGATCATTACTGCGGGGCGGCCCACATCGGCGTGAACCCGGCTGCGGGGGCCGGCCCGACACTGCACTACCGCGACCATCAGAGCGAGATTCATCGCGTCGTCGTCGGCGACTACGAGAACAACGTGTTCATCGTGCGCTGTCGGGACACCGGCGATGCTGTCCTGATCGATGCCGCCAATGAGCACGAGATGCTGCTGGAGCTGGCCTCGAACCTCGGCGTACGCGAGGTCCTGGAAACCCACGGCCACCACGACCACATCGGCGCCGTAACCGAGATGCGCAATGCCGGCTATTCCGTGCACGTCGGGGGCGAAGACGCCCACATGCTCCCGAGCTATGACCAAGAGATCGAGAACGATCAGGTTTTCGAGGTCGGCAAGCTTCGCCTCCGTTCCATCAAGACGCCGGGGCACACGCCGGGCAGTGTCAGCTTCGAACTGATGGGGTCGCCGGTGCTCTTCAGCGGCGACACGCTGTTTCCCGGCGGTCCGGGCGCGACCAAGTTCGAAGGCGGCAGCTTCGACACGATCATCAGGACCATCGACGAGCTCATGTTCTCGCCGTTCTCGGCCGACACGATCGTCATGCCCGGCCACGGC
>CALLPT010000161.1 GCA_938015575.1 uncultured Acidimicrobiales bacterium | reverse complement strand
CATGGCCTCGCGTTGTCTTTGGTGCCCGAAGCCGGTGGACGTCACCACGCACGAAGCTCGTCCATCTCGGCGAGAACTCTCCGGCTCTCGGCGAGGTCTTCGTCTCGTTAGCCAGCCGTCGCGACTCGGCCCGCATCTGCTCACGGCGCCGCAGCCTGACGGCATCGACAAGGGCCTGTCGAATCGCCTCCGAGGTCGTCGAGCCGTCTGCGGTCAGTTCGGCCAAGGCCTCTTCGGAACGCTGATCGGTACGGAAGTTCAGGACGGGCACGAACGCAGCGTCCGACGCGGCGTAAGACAAGGCAACGACGGTCGTCAGCCTCCCCCTCGTCGATAGTGAGCGGTCTTGGCCCGACGGCCCAAATGCCACCCAGCGTGGGGTCTGAACTCACAGAGCGCGTACCCGGCATGGGTCGATGGGCCGTCTGCCGCGACGTCATTGCGCTGGCCCCAGGCCACAACTACACCAACGTCATGGGCGTGCGGATCCTCTTCTTGTCACTTGTCGTAGCGGTCGTGGCGGCGACCGTGCCGAGCTTCCTCGCTGATCCCGAGGCGCACTCGGCCGAGGCGTGGCGGGTGGTCCCTACTGCCGTCGTCGACGTCGCGGAACCCTCACCCACGCCGATGCCCCCGACCGTCGACGAGCCCGACGAGGTCGAGTCGCTCGTCGTCATCGCGCCGAGCGCGACTGCGCCAGCTACGACCGAGCCCACCCCTACCGAGCCGAGTGCTCCCGCACCCAGTGTCACTGAACGCCCCAACACGCCTGAGGACGAGGTCGACGGCGACGAGCCCGCTGCGAGCGAACCCGCATCGGACGAGACCTCTGCCGAGCCTGCCGCGCTATCAGCAGTTGATGAGCCGCCCGTTGCTGAAGAATCTGCCGACACTGCGCCGCCCGTCGTCGACCCGCAGTCGGAGGTCGACGAATCCCTCTTCGCTCCCGCGACGATCGCCGGGTACTCCGTCGGCGACCTGGCCCCGCAGACCGCGAGCGGCCTGATGCTCCCCGAAGGCGTCGACGTCGACCCGAACTCGGACATGGTCGAGATCCTGATCCCGTCGGTCGGCCAGGGCGCCATGTTCCCCGCCGAGATCGAAGCCGACTACAGCACCGACATGGTCGCCATCGTGATTCCCGACGGCGAGCCGTTCCCCGCCGAGGGCTGAACCTCACCAAAGAGCCGTCTGCCTGGCAGGACCGGGCGGTCGTCATCTGCGAAGCTGGGACGATGCCCCGTGACGTCGACGCCTATCTCGAACGCATCGGTTGGCATGGTCCGATCAGCCACGACCTGGACACGCTGACCCGCCTGCAGCTCGCGCACCTTCAAACCGTGCCGTTCGAGGCGCTCGATGTCTACGCCGGACGCCCGGTCAAGGCCGACGACGACTGGGCCTGGCACAAGGTCGTCGAACGGCGACGCGGCGGGTGGTGCTTCGAAGCCAACGGTGCCTTCGCCGTGTTGCTCGAAGAACTCGGCTTCGCCGTCCAACGTCTCGGCGCCGCCGTCTTGCTCGCGGGGCCGTCGACGCTGATCGACCATCTGGTTCTCGAGGTCATGCTCGACCAGCCGTACCTGGTCGAAGTCGGGTTCGGTGACCAAGCCCCGATCACCCCGCTACCACTGCAGAAGCCCGGGCCGATCGAAACGATCGGTGGCACGTTCGAGTTCCTGCCCAGCCCCCAAGGCACCACGCTCGCCCAGCACGTCGACGGCGTGCCCGAAGCCCGCTACCGGTTCAAACGCGTCAACCACCGACTGACCGACTTCCAACCGGCATCGGATCTGTTGTCGGGCGACCGGACCCGGCACTGGAGCACCTCGCCGTTCGCCACTCGACTGATCGACGATCACGGCACCCGAATCACGCTCACCCGCCGCGGGTTCAAGACCGAGGCCGCGGGAGCCGTCGAACGGATCGACGTCGCGCCCGAGGAATGGAACAACCTGCTCGCCGAGCACTTCGGGATCGACGAGGCATTCACGCCCGACGACCTCGATCGCTAGCGGAAGCGACACTTCGATGACGAATGCGGCGATTCGATGACAACGCCCGCCGATAGGGAAGGATCCGGCGTCACCCGGCGTCGAAAACTCCCGTGAGCACAGAACTCGTCACCACATTCATGGCGACACTGCTGATCCTCGGGCTGATCGGCGTGATCGCATCGTGGCTCTCGCCAGCGGTCCGAGCGATGCTCGATCCCGGCCGTCTCCAAGTGGCAGGCGCGGTCGCCGTGCTGGCCACGCTGTCGAGCCTGTACCTGAGCGAGATCGCCGACTTCGAGCCGTGCCGGTACTGCTGGTGGCAACGCATCTTCATGTACCCGTTGGCCATCGTGTTGCCGATCGCCGCGTGGAAGCAGGATCACGGCATCCGGCGCTACGCACTGCCGCTCGCCGTCATCGGCGGCGGCATTTCGATCCGCCACATCTGGCTCCAAGCTTTTCCCGACGATGGGGGCAGCTGCGGCATTTCTGCCCCGTGCTCTGCGAAACTGGTCGAAGCATTCGGCTTCATCACGATCCCGCAGATGACCGGCCTGAGCTTCCTGTTGATCGTGCTGCTGCTCGCGGTACGAACCACACCCCCCGAGGAGATCCGATGAACGACAACACGCCACTGGAAAAGGCCCAGCGGGATCTCGGCGAAGGACGCCCGGCCTGGGCCCAGTCGCCGCTCATGCTGCTCGCCGGTCTGATCCTGGTCGCCGGCGTCATCGCCGTGCTCGTTACCGCACTCGGTGGCGGCGACGATGCCGCCTCTGATGCG
>CALLPT010000160.1 GCA_938015575.1 uncultured Acidimicrobiales bacterium | reverse complement strand
CTGCAATCCAGCCCTGCTGCAATCCAGCCCCCGAGGTCCTTCAGCAGTGACTGACCCATGACCCGACCGTAACCAACCACGAAGCTGCCGAGTTGCGGTGTCTGACACCCGCACCGGTCGACATGCCAGGCGAAGCTCGCGAGGAGCCCAGCGACGAGCGACAGCTATTGAACGATGCGGGTGTCCGGTTCGAACGCCGCGATGGCGAACCAGAATGTGTCGAGGTGCTCGACCGCTTCCAGGCGACTACCGGCGAGTGCTCCATCGGTGGCAACGCCTCCGATGTCCCACGTCGTTGCCGTCTCTGTGTCGACGAAGGTCCCGTCTTCGTTTCGAACAAACGTGAGCGCCTGGCCGCCAGCTTCGGGCACATACACCCCGACGGTGCCGATGTCACGGCCGTCGGCGATGATCGAGCTATCCAGCGCCGAGTTCGTGCCGGGCAGGTGCCAGACACTCAGATTCTTGCCACCGACCTCGAGCGTCAAGACCTGCTGCTCGATCAAGTGGTCGAGCACGATCGCCGCCGTGTCGTCGCCAATCCCGATCGAGACGACTCGCTCCTTGGCGGCGAGGCGTTCGTCGAGCTCGCCACGGAAAAGGAACGGGTTGTCATTGGTGTTGTCGTAGCCCTCGTAGGGGTTGCGGCCGTAGCTGCGCTGGAAGCCGGTGTCGCGGGTCAGGACGATCCCGTCAGGATTCTGGCGTAAGAAGTTCTCCCACGATGTCGTCTGCACGGCGAGCAGTTCGAGCTCGGCACCGGCGAGCGAGCCGACGACGGCCTTGCCGTTGAAGTGTGTCCACAGCGATTCGGTCTGGCGGTCGTACATGACGAGGGACGAGTTGAACAGGCGTCCCGACGTGCCGAAGTCGAGGATGCGATCCCCTACGTCGCGGCGATAGACGAGCGCCGAGTTGCACAGCGGGCAGAACGAGATGGTGACGGGCACGTCGGTGAAGGTGTCGTTGACGATCTCATGCCAGGTCATGATCTGGATCGGGTAGGCACGGGCGTCGCCGTCGATCACGAGCGACAGGACCGGTTCGCTGCACTGGAGCCAGTCGACGCTGGCGGCGGTCTGGAAGCGAGGCGAGTCGATCGGTGGGATGCCATCGGGTGGGGGTCCGCCGCTGATGATCGCATCGGGGTCGATCAGGGGTTCAGGGAAATCCGGGTGGAACGATCCGACGAGGGCCGAAGGGGTGGTGTCGCGCTCATCGCCATCGATCTGGGCAATCTCGACCGACTCGGCGCTCAGGTCATCACCGAACCCGCAGGTCGGACCGTCGGCGGCGACGGTCTCAGCATCGGGTGTGTCAGGAGCCGGGTTTTCGTCGGCCATGGCGTCGGTGTCGGCGTCATCCTGCACGGCGTCATCCTGCACAGGGTCGTCCTCCATGGCGTCATCATCGGCGGAGGGATCCTCGGTGATGTTGGCCGCAGCCTCGGTCGCCTGTGCGGCCGCGTCCTGGGGCGTCGACGGCGACTCATCGCTACCGCAAGCGGTGGCAATCAGGGCGAGGGCGGTGAGCAGCAAGAGCAGTCGACGCATGCACCACAAACCCGTCGGCACCGGCTGGCATTCCGGGTTCTTTGCTCGTTCGGCCGAGCCGGCGAGCCAGAAGCGGCCTAGGCCTCGTCTTCGGCCTCGCTGATCAGTACCTCGCGGGCCTTGGAACCGACCGAGGGCCCGACCACGCCGTTCTCTTCGAGGAGATCCATCAATCGACCAGCTCGGGCGAAACCGACCTTGAGCTTGCGTTGCAGCATCGAGGTCGAACCCAGTTGGCTGCTCACGACCAGCTCACGGGCCTGCAGGTACAGCTCGTCGTCAGTGCCACCGTCTCCGGTCGCACCTCCGCCCCCGCCACCGCTGCTGGTAGTGCCGTCGGGGCTGGAGCTTCCCTCGACGATCTCGGCCTCGTTGACCGACTCGTCGATCTTGAACTTCTCGGACTGGCTACGCCACTCCTCGACGACTTTGCGGACCTCGGACTCTTCGACCCAGCACCCCTGAATACGGTCGGCGGCGCTCGATGTCGGCGAGAGCATGAGCATGTCGCCCTGGCCGATCAGGCGCTCGGCACCGGCTTGGTCGAGGATCACGCGACTGTCCGTCAGGCTCGAGACCGAGAACGCCATGCGAGCGGGCACGTTCGCCTTGATGATGCCGGTGATGACATTCGTCGACGGGCGCTGGGTGGCGATGACCAAGTGGATGCCGACGGCACGAGCCTTTTGCGCGATGCGACAGATCGAGTCTTCGACATCACGAGCGGCGACCATCATGAGGTCGGCGAGCTCGTCGACCACCACGAGGATGAACGGCATGTGCTTGGTTTGGCGACGCGTGTCTTCGTCGTCGCCCTCGATGACCGCATTTTCTTTGTCGAAGTCGCCCGCCGCGACGGCCTTGTTGAAACCGGCGATGTCGCGGAAGCCCTTCTCGGCCAGGAGCTGGTAGCGCCGGTCCATTTCGCGGCACGCCCATGCGAGTGCGTTGGCGGCCTTGCGAGGATCGGTGACGGGCTGGGTGAGCAGGTGCGGGACCCGCTCGTACTGCGTCATCTCGACCATCTTCGGGTCGACCAGGATCATCCGTACTTCGGCAGGCGTCGAGCGCATGAGCACCGAGGTGATGATGCTGTTGATGCAGCTCGACTTACCCGAGCCGGTGGCACCCGCGATCAACAGGTGGGGCATCTTCGCCAGGTTCATCAACTTGGCTTTGCCCTGGATGTCGCGGCCCACCGCAACCTCGAGCGGATGCTTGGCCTTGGTCGCTTCCTTGGACCGGAGCAAGTCGCCAAGAGCGACGACTTGACGATCGCTGTTGGGGACCTCGACGCCGATCGCCTGGCGGCCCGGGATCGGGGCCAAGATGCGCACATCGGCCGATGCCATTGCGTACGCGATGTCCTTGCTCAGGCTGGTGATCTTGGAGACCTTGACGCCTTCGCCGAGTTCGAGCTCGAATCGGGTGACCGTTGGCCCGACGACCATGCCCACGAGGTGGGCGTCGACACCGTGGCTCGCGAGCGCCCGCTCGAGCGTCTGTCCAGCGTCGGCGACAGCGCCTTGGTCGACGGCGCGCTCGCCGCCGCTGTTGAGCAGCGAGAGCGACGGAAGCTTCCACGCCGAATCCGCGACCGACGGGCCGAGTTCGAGTTGGGTCTGTTCCCCTGGGCCACTGTCGGAGACGGTGATCTTGGGCTTCTTGCGGGGCTTTGGCTTGGGTGCGGGCGCGGCGTCGGCGGCTGCTTCGTCGGCCGGCTTGGCCTTGGGGTCGCCAGCGAGGTCGCTGAACGACGTGCTGGAACCCTTTTTGCCCTTGAGGAGCGGGTCTTCGATTTGGGCCGTCTGCTCGGCTGCGGTCGATGTCGCTTGCTTGGCCGACTTGGCGCCGCCACGGCGGTATTCGCCGACGCGTTCGCCTCCGACGATGATTGGCGCCGATGGGTCGACCACGGCCGCGTCGGGGGCCACAGCGGCCGGAAGTGGAGCACCGATCAAGGTGCACCAGGCACGCTGGGCCCAACCACCAAACGCGTCGATACGAGCGACACCATGGCCGAACCAGCGCACCAACGAAAGTGCGGTGATGATGATCATGCCGACGACGAGGATCGCAACGAGCACGATGGCGCCCCCGATTGCGCCAAACGCGGCCGCAACAGGTGCACCGATGAGCCAGCCCAAAAAACCGCCGGCAGCGACAAAGTCATCGATGGGATCTCGCCACGTCGGACGTCCGACCCAAAGATGCAACAGGCCGGCGCCGGCGATGAGCGCGAGCAGCCCGCCAATCGCCATACGAATGCCTTGTTCTTCAGCACGAGCCTCGGCGGTTACCGCGTCTTCGATGGCGCGTGGATCGTCAAGGGCTATGGCCGGACGACGCCGCAGGTGACCGCGGATCAAAACGATGCCAACGGCGACGAAAGCGAGTGGCAGCAGCACGCGTGCGAGACCGACGACCGAGCCGAAGAAACGAGCGAGTCCATTGCCGATCGGGCCGGCGCTGTCGAGGTAGACGCCGAGCCCCGTGATCAGACCGAGGACGACAAAGAAGACGCCCCAGATGTCGCGGCGGTGACCGGACAGAACCCGTTCAGCCCTTGGTACGACGACGTCTCGTCGAGCTGAACGGGTCCTGGTCGGTGTCTCCCGTCTCCGTGAGCCTGTGGTCTTCCGCGATGCGCTGCTCGTCGACTTGCCGGCCTTGCCCCGTCCCTTGGGCGAGCGTGAAGACGGCGTCGGTTTCTTCGCCTTCGAGCTAGACGACGAGCGAGTTTTGGTCGTGGTAGCCACAGGAATAACAACACTAACAGGAACAACATCAGCCCCGCGACCATCTTCAGCCGAGACGCGAAACATAAGCCATCCCACCCAACAACGGCCCGACATTATTGGATTCTTGGTCTCTTTACTCAGCCAACGCCAACGGCGAGCCCGAGCGAGCCCGGTTGCTCAGACGTCGATGACGATGGGCACGATCATCGGGCGCCGACGGCTGAGCTGGTTGACCGTCGTACCCGCAGCCCGACGCGCTTTGCGCATGAGCGACTTGCGGCTCCAGTCATCGTTCTGAAGTTCCTGGTCGATGGCGTCGGCCACGAGACGAACGATCTCGTCGGACACGCCTCTGGCATCGTCGGTGTCGAGCCAGCCACGAGACTCGACCCACGGGTCGCCGAGTTGCTCGCCCTTGTCGAAGTCGACGACAACCGTAATGGTGACCATGCCCTGGTCACCCAGGATGCGCCGCTCCCCCAACACGCCACGATCGGGGCCGAGGAACGAGCCGTGCAACATCATGTGATCGCCGCTGGTGACGCGCTTGCGCAGCGACAATCCATCATCGCTGAGCACCACTTGGTCGCCGTCGCCGGCGAGGAGCACCCGGTCAGGGTCCATGCCGAGCGACTCGGCCAACAACTTGTGGGCGACTAGGTGCCGGTATTCGCCATGCACCGGCACGAACCACTCGGGTGTTGCGACCGTATGTAGCGTCGTCAGTTCGTCTCGCTTGCCGTGGCCGCTGGTGTGGATCTCGACCAGCCCGGAGTGCACGACCTCTGCGCCCAGGCGAATCAGGTCGTTCATCATCGTCGAAACGCGAGCTTCATTGCCCGGAATCGGATGCGAGCTGAGCAGCACCGTGTCCTGGTCGGTGATCGTGATCCAGCGGCTGCTTCCCGCCGCAGCGGTCGCCAGCGAGGAGCGCTCCTCGCCCTGCGAGCCCGTCGAGATGATGCAAAGCTCGCCCGGTTCGAAATCCTCGACCTCTTCGATATCGAAGAACTTCTCGTCGGGCACCTTGAGCAAGCCCAGCGATCGAGCGAGCGCGACGTTCTTGCGCATCGACAGCCCCAAGGTCGCGATGCGGCGGTTGTCTTCGAGCGCGACATCGATGATCTGTTGCACGCGGTGCATGTGGCTGGCGAAGCAGGCGGTAATGATTCGGCGGCCTTGATGGGCGCGAAACACTTCGGCCAGGTTGCCCTTCATCGAGCTTTCGCTCGCGGTGCTTCCCGGCACGTCGCTATTCGTTGAATCGGCCAGCATCAGCCGGATGCCCGGATCCGAGGCCAACGCGCCGATGCGCGGCAGGTTGGTCCGGCGATCGTCAATCGGGTGCGGGTCGAGTTTGAAGTCGCTGCTGTGCAACACCACACCCTGTGGGGTGGTGATGGCGCTGATCAGGCCGCCGGGCACGGAGTGGGTGACGGCGAGGAACTCGACCGAGAACGGGCCGATATCGACGACCTCGTCGTCTTCGACCTCGATCAACTCCGCCTTGTGCAACACATTGCGTTCGTCGAGGCGATAGCGCACGAGGCCAAGCGTGTACGCCGAGCCGTAGATCGGGAAGCTCAGGCCGCGATCGAGCACCTGGGCGATGGCACCGATGTGGTCCTCGTGACCATGGGTGACAAGGCAACCAATGATCTTGTCCGAGCGTTCGAACAGGTAGTCGACATCGGGCAGGATCGAATCGACACCCGGGCGTTCTTCGTTCGAGAACAGCTGGCCGCAGTCCAGGATCAGAAGCGCGTCGTTGGTCTCGATTGCCGCACAGTTGCGGCCGATGTCGCCAAGCCCTCCGAGGAAGGTGATGGTGACGTCGTTGGGCTTCAGCGGTTTGGGCACGTGGTTCAGACTGCCGGGAGGGCGGATTCGATCGCGAGACCCGAACCCTCGATGATGGCTCGGGCGGCGGCCTCGAGTCCGGGCGGTTCGTGATGCATTGGCGAGCGCCCGTGGCCGACGCTGTGGCCCAGCATCCGCAACATTGCCTTGGTCGGTACCGGGTTCGGGGTTTCGTTCGAGGTTTCGAAATCGAACGAAGGCAGCATCATCGCGTTGAGTTCGCGAGCCCGCTCGACGTTGCCTGCGGCGAAGGCATCGAACATTTCGACGTGCTCGGGCCCAGTCCAATGCGTGGCCACACCGATCGCGCCAACCGCACCGATCGCCATCAACGGCAACGTAAGCGAGTCGTCGCCGCTGTAGACCTCGAACCCTTCGGGGGCCTCGGTCAGCAACATGGCCGTCTCGCCAGGATCACCTGCCGCGTCTTTGAGGCCGATGATGTTGTCGACATCATGGGCGAGCGTCAACAGGGTGTCGGTCTCGACCTTGCGGCCAGTCCGGACGGGAATGTCATAGATGATCACGGGGAGGCCGTCACCCGCCGCGGCAATCGCGCTGAAGTGGTCGATCAGGGCTGCTTGCGACGGGCGGTTGTAGTACGGCGTTACCACCAGCAGGCCGTCAACCCCAGCAGCGACCGCACGCTTGGTCAGGTCAACGGCGGCTCGCGTGTCGTTGCTGCCAGTGCCAGCGACGATCGGCACATCAACGGCGCCTCGGACAGCTCGGAAGAGCTCGCCTTGCTCGTCGTGGGTCAAGGTGGGCGATTCACCCGTCGTGCCCGCGAGCACCAGGCCTTCGTGACCTTGAGCGTCGACGAGCCACGAGGCCAGCCCAACGGCCGCGTCGAGGTTGAGGTCTTCGTTCTCGTCGAACGGGGTGACCATGGCCGAGAGCACCCGGCCGAAACGTGCGGTGGTCATGCGTGTCCTTCTTTGGCGCGCTCGATACCGAGCGAGGCGAGCAGGTCCTCGTGGAGTTCGAACCAGACGGTGTGGTACGACTCAATCACTGGTTTGGTGAACCATTCGGTGTCGCCGGCTTGCACCTTGGCCAGGGCTTCGGAGAAACGCGGAGCGTAGGAGGCAAACCGGTCCAGCAGCTCGCCGAGATCGGCGCAGATCGGCTGCATGGCCTGGTCGGTGTCGGCGAGGCGGCCGATGATCATGGCGTCGTAGTCGGCGTCGGTGTGGTCGTTGATGATCTGCTCACCATCGACCATTCGTGTCTGCCATTCCGTGCACAGACCCAGGAACCCCTGGTTGTGCTCGAGGAAACGGCGGTAAAGGGCGTCGAGGTCGGCCCGCTTGCCGGCCCCGTCGAGATCCTCGGCCAGCAGGACTTCGCCGTGGGCGCGCCCGGCGGGCGT
>CALLPT010000159.1 GCA_938015575.1 uncultured Acidimicrobiales bacterium | reverse complement strand
GCCGCTTCCGCTCAGCGCGTCGACAGCACTGTCGAGCCGATCCACGAAGCCGCGCAAGGTGCGGATCAGCTTGTCCTCGGTGTTCTCGAACACCGAGGTCGCATGCTCGCTGTAGTACTCGCCGGCTTCGCGAGCTTCGGTTGCGACGCTGTCTTCGTCGCCGCGACGGGTGTAGTTGCCGTCGAGGATGGCGTGATAGTCACCGTCGGTGACCCAGTTGCGCAGCTCGGCGACTCGGCTCATGACGAACGGGTGCGGCCGCTGCAGCATCGCGGTGATCTTGTAGAACGAGGCCATGCCGTCCGTGTCGAGGTAGGCGTCGGACTGGGCGACGAAGTCATCGAGGTTGATCTTGTCATTGCGGCCGCGAATGCCTCCGGCCATCGCGGCGAGCGCACCAAGCGATGCGTCGAGATCCTGTACCGCGAGCAGACCGGCGCGATCGCAGGACAGCTCCGACTTACGGTTCCACTCGAGCAGCGCCAACATGATCGGCATCATCGCGCTGCTGATCAGGGGCGAAGCGGCCCGGCTGAGCGAGAGCAAAAGGTTGAGCACCGTCCGGTACAACGCGTGCTCACTGACGATGTGGCCTACTTCGTGCCCGATCACCGCCCGCAGGCCGGGCTCGTCGAGCACCTCGACCAGGCTCGACTGCAGCACGATGAAGGGCTCGTCGACGCCGAGCGCGCCTGCGTTGACGACCGGTGATTGGCTGACGTACAGCTCCGGTACGGGCCAGTCGAGCACCTCGCAGATGTCTCGCAGTGCCCGATGGATGTCGGGGTACTGGCTCTCGCCTGTCTTGATCGAGTTGGCCTGCATCATCATGCGGATGTTCGTCTCGCCGAAACGACCGATGATGGAGCGCATGACCGAGTCGAGACCGGGAATCGAGCGCAGCGCGGCGAGCGCAGCGCGGTCGCCGGGGTGCTCCCAACTCGAGGAGCTGATCTCGGTGAGGGTCACTGCCATGGCGTCACGTCCGCTTCTTGATGAGCAGGAACGCGCCGCCAACGATGAAGAAGATGCCGCCGAGCAAGAAGATCCATGCCAAGAGCCCGCCGAGGAGTGGCAGACCTCGGATGAGCCCGCGCAGCAAGATCGCCACGATGCCGGTGACGAGCAGCACCATGCCGGGGCGAGTGAATTTCGAGTCGGTTTCCATCGCAACCATGTGGCGAAGGTAACACGAGCCTTCCCCGATTTGGGACAAGATGACCCGATCGGACCATCGCCTGGCCTGGCGATCGCTGGGGTCAGGACGCCTGTCCGTGCGCGCAACTACACGTCGGGTGTGGGCTCCGTCACCTGGCGCAACGGCGTTCGCCGTGGCACGATCGATGCACCAAACAACGACTCATGAAGGCGGAACACCATGGGAATCATCGACGTCCAACAACCGGCGCCCTACGACATCGTCGGCCCGAACCTGCAGGTAGCGGGCCAAAGCCTTACGTTCGAGGGGAACGTGCAATGGACCCTGACCGAGGGCCACGATCAGCTCGACGGCTTCATCACCAACAGCGGCGGCGGGGTTACCCAGTTCCAGTTCACGATCACCGGGATCGGGGACACGGCGATGAAGCTGCCTCGGTTGTTTCTCACCGTGTTCGAGGAAGACGTGTCCGACGGCGAGGGGTTCCCTCCCCCGAGCGTGACCGTGCCAGTGATCTATGGCCCGCTGCTTGTGGACGACTTCGCAGGCTGGCAGCCCTACACCGTGCAAGCCGGCGACACGCTGTCGGCAATCGCTGCCAGCTTCTATGGCGACGCGACGGCATTTGGGATCATCGCCCAAGCCAACCCGTTGACGATCGCTGATCCCGATGTGATCTTCGCCGGGCAGGAGCTTCGGATCCCGATCGGCACACCGAGGGCGGCGCCCTAGCGAGATTCGCCAAATAGCCTCAGCAGGTGCCTTCGCTTCCTGTCGTTGACATCGCCGACTTTCTTGATGATCCGGCCAGTTCGGGCGGGCAAGCATTCATCACCGAGCTTCGCGAACATCTGCACACCACCGGCTTCGTCTACCTGACTGGCCATGGCGTCGACCCGGCTCTTGATCAGGCGCTCCTGGACCGGGGCGCTGAGTTCTTTGCGCTTCCCGAGGCCGATCGCCGTGCGCTGGCGATCGGCAACTCGGCGGCGTTCCGTGGCTACACGATTCTGGGTGACGAGCGCACGCAGGGCCAGGCCGACTGGCGCGATCAACTCGACTACGGCCCGGAGCAGACGGCGCCGGATCCAGGCCACGACGGGCCGGCGTGGTTGCGTCTGCGCGGACCGAATCAGTGGCCCGAGACGCTGCCCGAACTCGCGCCGGTCGCGCTTGCGTGGATGGAAGCCGTGCACGGTGTGGGCGTTGCCGTCGTCGAAGCAATCGCGCTGGGCCTCGGCCAGCCAATGGATCGGTTCACGAGCGGCTTCGTTCCGGATCACGACCTGCACGTCAAGATCATCCGCTACCCGGTGAACCCTGACTCCGACACGGATCAAGGCGTGGGCCTCCATCACGACACCGGTGTGGCGACGTTCATCTTGCAGAGCGACGTGGCCGGTCTGCAGGTCAAGATCGGCGACGAGTTGGTGACCGCCGAACCGGTTCCGGGCTCCTACGTGCTGAACCTCGGTGCAATGCTGCAGGCTGCGACGGGCGGGTATCTGCGAGCGACGCCGCACCGGGTCGTGAGCCCAACCGATCGCGAACGGCTCTCCGTCGCGTTGTTCTTCAACCCGACCTTTGAGTCGACCTTTGAGCCAGTCGAGCTACCGGCTGAGCTCGCAGCCGAAGCGCACGAGGACCTTCGCGACTTGCACGGCGAGCAGATCCACACGTTGTTCGGCGAGAACAACCTCAAGGTCCGGTTGCGCTCACACCCCGACGTCGCCCGCAACCACTACGCCGACGTGCTTGGCGGTACCGGATAGCCATTCGTCGCCCGCGGGCACTTGTCACGGTCCTCACGTACATCGACCAAAGAATCCTTCCGGAGGCGATGTGGATACATGGCAAGCAGCTCGGCTCATACCCGTCAGCGGTATCGCAAAGGGTGCCGAAGCCGAACAGCGAGCGACCTCGGCATTACTTGCCGTTCTTCGGGTTGTCCGACCGTTCTCGAAGTCGTTGCTCAGCCCGCTCGGAGCATCGAAAGCTGATCGAGCGAACGTCGAGTCGTTTATCGAGGTGACCTTCAAGAACAGCGAAGGAAAGTCGGTCCGTCCCGACGGACTTATCCGAGTGACCTTCGGCAGGGCCGACCCGTGGATCGCCCTCGTTGAGGTCAAGACCGGAAAGGACACGCTCTCGGCCGAGCAGATCAACTCCTACTTTGATGTCGCTGCCGAGCAGCGATTCGATGCAGTCATCACGATCTCCAACGAGATCGCTCCCGCTCCAGGAGTACACCCGACGGCCGGACTCAAGGTCCGATCGAACTCGCGAGTCAAGGTGCACCATTTCTCGTGGTCAATGATCCTGGCCGAGGCTGTGCAGGAGAAGCAGCACCGCGGCGTCTCAGACCCCGAGCAAGCATGGATCCTCGGCGAACTCATTCGCTACCTTGAGCACGACTCGTCGGGTGCCCTCGATTTCGACGATATGGGAGCCGGCTGGGCGGCTGTGCGCGACGGAGCGCGCGACGGTTCGCTCAGCCGAAAGAGCGAAGAAGTCATCGAGATTGCCCAGCTCTGGGACCAGCTCGTTCGCTTCCTCGCTCTGAAACTGGGAAGCGACATCGGGGACGACGTACGCCAGTTCCTCCCGAGGAAGGAATTGAACGACCCCCGGCTGCGGAACAAGAACGTCGTCGACCAGCTTTGCGAGGTTGGGGTGCTGTCTGGGACTCTGCGCGTCCCGAACACAGCTGGTGACATCGATCTCGTCGTCGACCTCAAGGCACGCCAAGTCGCTGTCGGGAGCGAGATCTCTGCTCCAGACGATCGTGGGCCGAAAGCCCGAGTCACATGGCTGACCAGGCAACTAACTGAAGCCCACGGTCAGACGGTCATCGAGGCCTATGCGAAGAACCAGCGTTCAGGCCAGTACGCCTACCTCGATGCGGTGCGCGAGGACCCAATGGTCCTTGTGGGAGATACAGGCCGCGAACCCATCAAGTTCCGGATCGTGACACGCACGGATATGGGCATGAGTCGTTCTTCTGGTCGGAAGCCCGGGTTCGTTCAGTCGGTGCTCCACTCGGCTGAGCATTACTACACCACGGTTCTTCAGAACATCACGTCGTATCAGCCGAAGGCTCCCCAGATCGCGAAACCGAACGCGACATTCCTCGATGTCCGAGACGAACCCGCAGCCCTCCCCGACGAGCGTGCGATCGAAGTTGCGGTTACACCCACGGTGCAACCGCCCACACCTTGGAACTGGCCGAGCTAGTGGTTCAGGTCACCTGGGCCCAGCGGAGGAAGTTCTCGATCATCGTGCGTCCGTCGGGATGTTCGTCGGTCCAGTACTCGGGATGGAATTGGGTGCCGACCATCCGACGCTCATCATCGATGGCGATCTGAACGGGCGTCGCCGGGGTCGACGCAAACGTCTGGAATCCGTGGGGCGGGTTCGGGATGTGCAGACCGTGCGCATGACGAAAGGTCGGCGCTTCGCTCAAGCCGGCGAGCACCGGGTGTGATCCGTCGAGGACGTCGATCGGGTGATAACCGAACTCGGCCATCCGGCCGCCCGGCCACTCGGTGATGATCGCATCGTCTTCGTGTCCGTCAGGCACTTCGATCTTTTCGAGCTCGGCGCCGAAACAGCCAGCCATGAACTGCCAGCCGCCGCAGAAGCCGAACACGGGCAGGCCCGAAGTCCGCACGATGTCGGCAAAGGCCGCGGTCTCCTCGGCGCGGTACTTCGACGGGGCTGTGCCCTGCCCGCTGATGAAGATGGCCTCGACCCCCAACCGTTCGAACAGATCCGGCGTCACTCGGTCATAGCGCACCAGATGACAGGGCATGCCCGACAGGTCTTCGAGCCGATAAGTGATGCGCGCCCGAGCAGCGAGCAACCAATCGGTGCCTTCTTGTTCGAATCGAGAGGCGTGTTCGTAGTCGACAAAGACGAGCATCGGGGGACACGCTAGGCGCAAGAACGCCGAGCGTGGCCCGCCAACTACCCGCAATGACGACCCCTCTGCGACGATCTGAGCAATGAGCCGTCCCGACGCGCCGACCAGCGCTGACGTCGTACCCCAAGCACCCGCGATTTCGCCGACACAGCTGCGATGGCTGATGGGCGGACTCATGGTCGGGATGTTCCTGTCGTCAATCGAACAAAGTGTGGTCGCGACCGCGCTCCCGACGATCGCAGGCGAACTTGGTTCGGCCAACCAGATCGCCTGGGTCGTCTCGATCTACCTGCTCACGTCGACGATCGTCACGCCGCTGTACGGCAAGATGTCGGACCTGTTCGGTCGCCGGATCGTCTATCAAACCTCGATCTCGATCTTCCTGATCGGCTCGGTCCTGTGTGCGATCGCTCCATCGATGGTCCTTCTCGTTGCCGCCAGAGCGGTGCAAGGAATCGGTGGAGGAGGCTTGATGTCGCTCGCCTTCGTCATCGTCGGCGACGTCGTGTCTCCGCGCCAACGAGGGCGCTGGATCGGCCTCTTCACCGCCATCTTCACGGTCTCGGCCGTCAGCGGTCCGCTCATCGGCGGACTACTCGTCGACGGCCCCGGCTGGCGGTGGGTGTTCTGGAGCGTTGTCCCCATCGGTCTGATCGCGCTCGCCGTCACCAACCGAGGCCTCCGGCTGCCGTTCGCAACGCGTGCCCCGCGAATCGACTGGTTGGGAATCGTCTTGTTAATCGTCGGCTCAACGGCCTTGATCCTGATCCCCATCTGGGGCGGCGATACGTTCGCGTGGGCATCGGCACCGATGGTGGTCACGATGGTGATCGCGCTCGTGGCCACCGTCGCCTTCGTCGTCCAGGAGCTTCGGGCGCCGGAGCCGGTGATTCCGATGCGCCTGTTCGCCGACCGCACCAGCGCGGCCATCTTCGTGATGGGGTTCTTACTGATGGGCTCGCTGCTCGCGGTCACCACATTTCTCCCGCTGTTCCTCCAGGTCTCGACGGGCGCCTCGGCAACGCGCTCGGGCCTGATGCTGACGCCGCAGAGCATCGGCATCAGCGCGGTTGCGGCTGCGTCGGGCTGGCTCGTGACGCGCACCGGTCGCTACAAGTGGGCGCTCGTTCTGGGACCGCTCCTTTCCACGGCGGCCCTCGTCTGGCTTACGACGATCGACCCCGAGACCGGCTTCGTCGAACTGGCGCCGATCTTGTTGCTCTTCGGCACCGGCCTAGGCCTGATCTTTCCGAACCTCACCCTCACCATCCAGAACGCGTCGCCGTTCGCAGACTTGGGGATAGCGACCTCGACCTCGAACTTCTTTCGCAGCATGGGCGGAGCCTTCGGCGCCGCCATGGGTGGGGCGATCCTGGCGTCGCGACTCGACCGCGAGCTCATCGAACGCCTTGGTACCGAGCGAGTCGAAGCGCTCGGCGGTGCATCGGAATTGATTCGCACGCCCGAGCTCGTTCGGGAACTCGACACCGAGCTCGAGGTCGCCGCCGTCGAGGCGGTCGCTGAGTCGGTCGTGGCAATCATTTGGCGCTCGACGCCGATCATGCTGGTCATCGCCGCGTTGGCACTGTTGGTGCGCGAGGCAGCCCTGCGCACGTCGTCGGCAATCGGGGGCGAAGACGACAGCTCGGCGCGTCCCGCCTCGCCCGCCGCGACCGACGAAGCGTAGGCTCAGCGCATGCTTCCTCTCTCGGTCCTGGACCTCGCCATGGTGCCCGACGGTGCCAGTTCGGGCGAAGCGCTGCGCCAAACAACCGAGTTCGCGAGGGCAGCCGAGCGAGCCGGCTACACCCGGATCTGGGTCGCCGAGCACCACAACATGGCGACGGTTGCGTCGACGACTCCGGGTGTGTTGATGGCCCACTTGGCCGCGTCGACCGAATCGATCAAGGTCGGCTCGGGTGGCGTCATGTTGCCCAACCACGCGCCGCTGGCCATCGCCGAACAGTTCGCGCTCCTCGAAGCCATGCACCCGGGCCGCATCGACCTTGGCGTCGGCCGGGCGCCGGGAACCGACGGGGCCACTGCCATGGCACTTCGAGGCGCACGCGCCCAAGAGTCCGAAGACTTCCCGCGCAACCTGATCGATGTCATGGGCCTGCTCGGCGATGTTCGCTCCGAGCATGGTCTCTGGGACCGGTTCCGGGCGACTCCACTGGCGACTTCGAGCCCGTCGGTGATCCCTCTAGGTTCGAGTCAGTTCTCGGCCGAGCTGGCTGGTGTGCTCGGTCTGCCCTTCGGCTTCGCCCACCATTTCGACATGGGCGGCACGGTCGAAGCGTGCGAGGTGTACCGGTCGTCGTTCCGACCGTCGCCGGTGCTCGATGAGCCGTACACGATCGTCACCGCTTCGACCCTTGCCGCCGAGACGACCGAGCACGCCGAGTGGCTCTCGGGGCCGGCTCGGCTGCGGCGGTTCGGGCTACGCACCGGACGCCTCGTCGCGATGCTCACGCCCGAAGAGGCCGTCAAGCACCCGAACTTCGAAGCTGCGCAGGCAATGCGCGTCTCCTCGCTTGTCGGCACCGCAGACGAGGTCGTCACGGGTATGCGCGAACTCGCCGAACGCACCCAAGCGTCTGAGCTGATGCTGCACACGTCGGCGTATGCGCTCGAGGATCGCGTCGCCTCGATCGAAGCAATCGCTGCCGCCTGGACCTAGCAAGTTTGCGCAGCACTCGGGCGTAGCCCCGAGCAGGTGAGCTCCCCATTTTCCGACGGTGGCGCCTGGCGTAGGTTCACGCCGGATCGGCGCCCACCGTGACGCGTCGCGTGCGGGTGCGCCCGCAGGAAGAGGAGATCCCGTGCTTCGACTACTCCTGGCGTGCGCAGTTGGCGCGCTGGCTTCGCTCGTGGTGACGCGGCTGCTGATGCGCTGGATGCTGGAACGCCAACTCCATCAACCATTGCAAGCCGACGGCGTGCCCGGCCATCTCGAACGCAAGCAGGGCACCCCGACGCTCGGCGGGATCGGCGTGGTTGTCGGAGCGACGGTCGGGTATGTGCTGAGCGGGTCCCTCGACGGTTCCCTCAGCACCGAAGGGGGCCTGCTCATCGCCTTGATGGGTGCCTGCTGCGGCATTGGCTTGTTGGATGACTGGGACAAGGTGTCATCGGGTTCGAACGCCGGCATGAGCGCACGGACAAAGCTTTGGCTTCAACTCGCCGCGGCGACGGCGTTCGCCTTGGGCCTGCTCTGGCTCACCGACGTCGACACGTCGGTCGGCCTGGCGAGCGGTAATCGGGCGATCGACCTCGGTCCGGTCGGCTGGGTGCTCTGGGCGGTGTTCACGATCGTCGCCATGTCGAACGGCACGAACCTGACCGACGGCCTTGACGGGCTCGCGGGCGGCTCGCTCGTGCTTGCCTTCAGCGCGGTCGCGACGATCGGCTTCTGGGTGTTCTCCAATCCCGACCTGTACGGGCTCGACTTCGCACTTGATGCCAGCGTCCTTGCGGGCGCGTGCGTCGGCGCGCTCGGTGGGTTCCTCTGGTGGAACGCTCCCCCAGCCCTGATCATCATGGGCGACACCGGAAGCCTGCCGCTGGGCGCTGCCCTCGCCGGGCTCGCACTCGTTCTCGGCATCGACCTTTTGCTTCCGGTCGTGGGCGCGTTGTATCTCGTTGAGACGCTGTCCGTCGTGATGCAAGTCGCCGTCTTCAAGCGCACAGGTCGGCGGGTCTTCCGGATGGCACCGATCCATCATCACTTCGAGATGATCGGCTGGCCCGAGACGCGCATCGTCGTGCGCTTTCTTCTCCTGGCCGCGTTCGCCGCTGCGCTCGGCGTCGCCCTGTTCTATTTCGACTACGTGAGCGCAACGACCGACGTACTCTGAGCCGCAGACTCGACGAGAGGAGCGCCAATGGCGAACGACCCGACCGGGTTTCGGAATATGACAGGCGAGGTGCCCTCTGGGTTCTCGACCAGTCGGTTCGTGGTCCGACCCGTGACCGTTGCCGACGCGCAACTCGACTACGACGCCGTCATGTCCAGCAAGGAGTTCCTCCGGATTTGGGAACAGGCATCGTGGCCCGAAGACGACTTCACCGTCGAAGCCAACCGCGCCGACCTCGACAAGATGGAAACCCGCCACCAGGCCGGCTACGCGTTCGGTTACACGGTGATGAACCTTGACGAGACCGAGTGCTTGGGCTGCGTATACGTCATGCCGCCCGACGCAAAAATGTACGACGGAGCGGAAGCCGACGACGAGGCGGCGTGGCAGGCCTGCGACGGCACGATCTCGTTCTGGGTGCGGACCGCCCTGCTCGACGACGGCTTGGACCGCGTGCTCCTCGACGAGCTACGGCGCTGGTTTGATGCCGAGTGGACGCTCAGCAACGTCACGTTCAATACGAACGAGGCGCTGGTGCAACAGGTCGAGATGTACGAAGCGGCGGGGCTGACTCGCCGCTATTCACTGACGATCCCGGGCGAGGCCGCCCGCCACCTCGGCTACGCCTAGGGCGAACGCCGCTCAGATGCGTTCGATGATGATCGCTGGGGCCATGCCGCCGCCGGTGCACATCGTGATCAGGCCGAGCTGACCGTCGGTGCGTTCGAGTTCGTCGAGGACCGTGCCGATCAGGATCGCGCCGGTCGCACCGATCGGGTGACCAAGGGCCATCGCGCCACCATTGACATTGACCTTGCTGCGATCCAAGTCGAGGTCGCGCTGGAACTTCTCGCTGACCACGGCGAATGCCTCGTTGACTTCGAACAAGTCGATGTCGTCGATGGTCATTCCGGCGCGTTGCAGGACCTTGCGCGCCGCGGGCACCGGCGCATTGAGCATGAGCGTCGGATCATCGCCGATGGTCGCTGTCGCGACGATGCGAGCTCGCGGGGTCAGGCCGTTGGCCTTGGCGTACTCGGGGCTTGCCATCAGCACAGCCGCCGCGCCGTCGACAACGCCGGAGCTGTTGCCGGCATGGTGCACGTGTTCGATCTCGAGGTCCGGGAACTTCATGTTGATGAGCTCGCGGAACGTCGGGTTGTCCTCGTGGCGATAGTCGGCGAGTTCAGGGAAACTCGGCTTGAGCTTCGCCAGTGTTTCGGCGGTCGTGCCCGGGCGAGGGAACTC
>CALLPT010000158.1 GCA_938015575.1 uncultured Acidimicrobiales bacterium | reverse complement strand
GTCATCGTGGCGATCCGATACAGCTCCCCATCGATTGACTCGGTCCGCAACAGCATCGGCGCCGGTTGATCAGCGAGACTGATGTCGGCGTCGGACACCGGGAGCGCAATGCCGGTTCGAGCGATCACCACACCGTCACGGTCGAGCACTTGGACTACCGCGTCGGCTTCGACCGCCCGCTCGACCGAGTCTCCGTCGACCGAATCGCTGTCGCCGACCAGCAAGTCGTCGTCGTTGTTCCGATTGTTCTGGCGCCCGCGCTCGTCGGGCCGCTGACGTTCAGGACGTCGTCGCCCTTCGGCGATATCGAGCGCCCGCTCCCGAAGGAATTGGTCGACGTTGTCCTTGATCCGGCGGTCGGTAGATGCCGAGGCGAACCCACCCGTCAGCAGCGCCGTGAGCGCGACGAGCAGCGCAAACAGGATCGCCAGCCGTGCACCAAACCCGAGCCGCATCGCCGCGCTCTAGTCGGCCCGCAGGACGAAGCCGACGCCGCGCACGGTCTCGATCATGCGATCCGCACCGGTGGCTTCGAGCTTGCGACGCAGATACCCGATGTGCACGTCGAGCGAACGAGACGACCCGTCGAAGTCGTAGCCCCAGATCCGTTCGTACATCACGCCTCGCTCCAACACGATGCCCTGGTTCAGCATGAGGAGCTGAAGGATCTGGAACTCGGTACGAGTGAGATCGATGAGTTGCCCGTCGAGCGTGACTTCGTGGCGCCGAGGGTCGAGCATGAGGTCGCCGATGTGGAGGGTTTCCGAATCGTCGCTACGAACCCGGCGCAACAGTGCACGAATGCGGGCCAGCAGCTCTTCCAGATCGAACGGCTTGGGCAGATAGTCGTCGGCGCCGGCATCGAGCCCGGCGACACGGTCCGAGATCTCGTGACGAGCCGTGAGCATGAGCACAGGACGCCGATCGTTGCGTTCGCGTAAGCGGCGGCACACGGTCAATCCGTCGACAAACGGCATCATCACATCGAGGATGACCAGATCCGGGTCCTGCTCACTGATGCCTTCGAGCGCCGCTGCACCGTCATTGACGGCGATGGGTTGATACCCCTCGTACTTCAGGATCCGTTCGAGCGCGGTTCTGATCTCGACATCGTCCTCCGCGATCAGAATCGTGGCGGCGTTGGTGGTTTCTGCGTTCATCGGAGCCTCGTCGACGGAGAGTATCGGAGGTCATGGTCGAGCCGTCTGCCGAGAACTCTCACAACGAACCGGCAAGGAACCGGCAAGACCAAATGCCAAGTCGGTGACAGCCCGTCAGGCCCGAATGAGCCCGTCGATCCGTTCACCGCCTGACGGCAGTACGTCGCTCGCTCGCACACCGAACCAGTCCTCTGCCAGGGTTGCGTAGTAGTCCTCGAATCGGGCCGTCGCCACGACGTTGCCGTCGTCGAGCGCTCCCAGGTTCGGAGCATCGCCGTACACGCCCGAGGTGTTCGGGCCGCAGACGAGCATCGTCGAGGCCCCGCCGTGGTCGGTGCCGCCGTCGTTCTGCTCAACGCGGCGTCCGAACTCGCTGGTGGTTGCAATCAAGGTCGTTTCACGCAGCCCAAGCTCGCTCAAATGGTCGATGAACACCGAGGTTGCCTCGCTCAACTCGGTCATGAGACCGCCATGGCGCCACGACTGACCGATGTGGGTATCGAAGCCCCCGAGCCGTACATGCAGCACCCGCACGCCGACATCGAGCGCCAGTATCTCGCTTGCGAATCGGAGTTGCTGGCCCAGATCGGTCCACGGGTAACGGTCGTCGCCCTGGTGGTCCATCTGCGCGATGGAGCGGGAGAAGCTCGTCATGTCGGCCAGGCCTTTCCGAGCCGCGTCGAAGGAATCGGTGTCCGATGCCGCACCAGTTGCAAGGGCGTCGATGGTGTCGCGATAGGCAACCAGCCACGGGTCTTGCTCTCGGAAGATCCAGTTCGCTCCCGGGTCGGTCAAGCCGACGGTGACCGCCTTGTTCGACAGCAACGCAGGCGTCGGACCACCCGAAAGTGAGATACCCGTGACCGGCGCACCCACGTCGAGCTCGTCACACAGGCGGCCAAAGAAGCCCGTCGTCAGACGGCTTAGGGCGCCGCTGTCGCCACGCCACCACCGCTGCTCCATCTCGAAGTGGGAGAAGTCGGGTTCGCTGCTGCCCACGCCAACCGCTGCCGCAACTCCCGCCGCGGCGAGACCAGCGAGGTTGGGGTGCCAACCGAACCCACCGCCAGCGTCGATGAGCTCGCTGTCGTCAGTGACAAGGTCGGGTCGAGCGTCGCGCAGCCGAGCATCGCCGGTCGGTTGCAGCATCGCCAGTCCATCGTTGCCCCCTTGGAGTTCGACGACCACAAGGGTCCGGTCGGCATTGGCCGTCAGCGCCGGGCCGGTGCGGTCCTCGGCATCGAATTGATGATCGGGCGGTGTCGTGGCGACCTGCATCCGTGGTCCGGCACTGCAGCCGACGGCTCCAAGAGCTCCGGCGGACCCGAGCAGGCTCAGGAACCTCCGGCGGTTGAGATGCTGGTTCGGGTTCGGGCTTTCGTGCGTCATAGCAGGGTGAACTCCGGGGTGACGAGGGTGGTCAAGAGCAGCAGGTCGAGGCGACCGTCGTATTCGGACACGTCGGCTTCGATCTGTTTCAGCGCGGCAAGGGTCGATGCCGACGGCTCGTAGATCCCGCATCGAGCCAGCACGGCATCGACGGTCGGTTCGATCTCGTCGTAGAGCCGCTCCGGCAGTTCCCAGTCCAGGGCAACGCTGGTACGCGAGATGATCTGGCTGGCCGAAGCCCATCGGTTGTCGAGTGGCCAACCTGCGACGTTCGGAGGCTGAAACGGGATCTGTCCGAGCAGTTCGAGAGACCAAGCCTCGTCGGCGTCGAACAGACCGGGGAGACCCAACGCCTGTCGGGCTCCGATCAGCCATTCGATTGGCTGGCGAGGTCGAGCGTGCACGGCATCAAGGAAGTCCTGGCCGCGCACAATCGCGGCAATCAAGGGCTTGATCTCAAGGCCGGCGTCGACAAAGACCGTGGCGAGCTCATCTCGGCGCTCGTCGGTCAACTCGGGTCCGACCACATGGTTGTAGATCCTCGTTGTCACGTGCTCGGCGCACGCTCGACGAGAACAGACGAACTCGATGAACCCGTCGAGCGACCAGCGGCGCCGCTCCCCCATGAACGTGACTGGTCTCGTATAGGCGCGCTCCGCCTCGTAGAACACCTCGCCGGTTTCCCAGTCGACCCACCAGCCGCTCAGGATCCTGGCGGCGGCCCGGACGTCATCCTCGGTGTAGCCACCGTTGCGACCCAGCGTGAACAACTCCAGGAACTCGCGGGCGTAGTTCTCGTTCGGATTCGAACCTCGAGACTCCGATCCGTCGAGATAGAGCAGCATCGCCGCATCGGTCGTGACGCGCCGCATCAGGGTTGGAAAGTGCCCAAGCGCGTGCTCGCGAAACAGCTGATGCTGGCGCCACATCATCGTCGCGTCGGCCCGTTCGCGACTCGACGTCAGGTGCGTGCACCAGTACCAACTCATGCGCTCGTGGAGCGGGTTCGATCCGGTGCGCATCCTCTCGGCGATCTCATCGACCGCGGCGTCATAGAGCCGGTAGTCGGCGTCATCGTCGTCTTCGCCGCCAAGATCGAAGCCGTCGTACAGGTTTGCTTCGCTGCGGAACTCGATCGTCTCGCGGGCAAGCAAGTCCTCGATCAGTGCCTCGGGACCTTCGTCTTGCCAGGCCTCGACGGCGCCTGGCGCCGGGCCGAAGCCGCATCGTCGGAACACGTGAGCGATCTGTTTCCGGATCTCCGGGGTGGTCATGGGCCGAAGGTACGAAAGGCTTCATGAAGCGACGGTGAATCGGTGCTTCATCTTCTCTTCATGGTTCGGGTGCGAGACTGTCTTGATGCGTTTGCTGGTGGTCGAGGACGACGTCGCGCTCGGACAGATCCTGGTGCGAGGGCTGTCCGAAGAGGGATACGCGGTCGATCTCGCCACCCGTGTGGTCGACGCCCGCCACAATGCCGAGACTCATCAGTACGACTCGCTGGTCATCGACATCGGCCTCCCCGACGGCAACGGGCTCGACCTGTGCCGCGAACTACGTGACCGTGGTGACCAGACACCGATCCTCATGCTCACCGCCCGAGACGGGCTGAGCGACAAGGTCGGCGGCCTTGACGCCGGCGCCGACGACTATCTGACCAAACCGTTCGACTTCCCCGAACTCACCGCACGGGTGCGGGCGCTCACCCGCCGGCCGCCGCAAACGCACAAGACGGTGCTCGAAGCCGGCGACCTCTCCCTCGACCCCGCTTCGCGCCGCGTCTGGCGCGGCGCGATCATCGTGCCGCTCACCGCCCGCGAGTTCTCGCTGCTCGAACACATCATGCGTGACCCCGACGCCATCCACACCCGCACCGACTTACTCGAGAGCGTCTGGGATGCGAACTACGACGGCGTTTCAAATGTGGTCGACGTGCATGTTGCAAATCTGCGGCGCAAACTCGAGATGCCCGACAGCGTCTCCGTGATCGAAACCGTCCGAGGAGCCGGTTACCGCTTGCATCCAGAACTGCTCGTACCGGCCCCCGCCCCGGGACAAACCACATGAACCTGCGCACCGTTCGCGTCCAGCTGACCTTGCTGTTCACGGTGATGGCGGCCATCGCCGTCGCCGTGATTGCTTGGTTCGCCATCACTGAGGGACGCAACGGCATCTTCCAGTCCGCCGAACGCGAAGCCGAACAGGTCGTCAAAGACGCCGCGATCGCCCAGCTGACCGGCCGTGAGCTGTACCTGCCGAACACCTGGACGGTCTGGATCAACGACGAGGATGAATGGCGCGATACCCAAGCCTTCGACGAGACCTGGGTTGAGCCGCCGTTGTTCTCCTTCGTCGAGTCATCGAGGGATTGGCCCGCACACCACCGTTTCGAGCAAGACGGGCCATGGATTGCGTACAGCGAGCCAGTGAACGACGGCCAATGGGTGGTCTCGGCCGTCAACCTCAGCGACTTCGAAGACGACGCCGACGACCTACGGCTGCGGGTCATCCTGGCCGCGGCCGCCTCGATCCTGGCGATGTCGGCTGCCGGCTATTGGCTCGCGGGCCGATCGCTGCGACCCGCCCGCCTGGCAATGGCCCAACAGCGCGACTTCATCGCCGACGCAGCCCACGAACTGCGCACGCCGTTAGCCGTGATCCAAGCGTCGGCCGGGCACACGCTCAGCCGGCCTCGTTCCGACGACGAGTACCGAGACGCGCTCGGCGAAATCATGACCGCAACGACGCGAGCGGGCGCATCGGTGAGCGAACTGCTCGAGCTCGCTCGGCTCGACGCGGGTCAGGCCCAGCCTCGCCTGGCCCCACTCCGGCTCGATCTCCTACTCGAAGAAGTGGCTGCTTCGATTCGCATGGACGACACCGAGGTACGTGCCGAAGTCGGCGAGGCACTCGTCGCCGACGCGGATTACGCACTCTTGCGACAGGTGATCGAGACGCTCGCTCGAAACGGGGCGAACCGAGCCAGCGATGTCGTGCTCCGAGCCGAGCGAGCCGGCGACCGGCTTCGGATCGAGGTCGCCGACAACGGACCAGGGTTCGACGAGTCCGTCCTGCCGTTCGTGTTCGATCGTTTCCGACGCGGCGACAGTCTCGGGTCGAGCGGGCTCGGCATGGCGATCGCCAAGAAGATCGTCGAGTCCCATGGCGGCACGATCGCGGCGGCGAACGGGCCCGAGCATGGGGCGCTCGTCACGATCGATTTGCCGCCGAGCGCCGATTAGGTGTCGGTGACGAAGTCGATGAGTTGTTCGACGCTGTTGACCAACGGCGTCTCCACGTCTTTCCACGACGAGACTTTGCCGAGCACGAGCTTCCAGAACTGAGGCGGTTCCATACCGATGCCGAGTCGTTGGAGAACGCCTTCTTTCCACGGCTCGCCTTTGGGGACCGACGGCCAGGCCTCGATCCCGATTGCCCGCGGCTTCACTGCTTGCCATATGTCGACGTACGGGTGACCGAGGATCAGGACATTCGGGTCGTCGACCTCGCTCGCGATACGGGTCTCCTTTGAACCGTCGACCAGGTGGTCGAGAAGCACCCCGAGCCGTTGCGTGTCGTGGGGGCCAAACGCCCGAACTCGGGCAGCAAGATCATCGGCGCCTTCGAGCTGTTCGACGACGATGCCCTCGTAGCGAAGATCGTCGCCCCACACACGCTCGACGAGTTCCGCGTCGTGGATGCCTTCGACCCAGATCCGGCTGGGGCGAGCGACACGCGCCGAGGTGTCCTGGGCCGCGATCGAGCCTGACGCGGTAATCGACGGAGCAGGAGGTGGTTTCGGCGCGAGCGGCGACCGCAGCGCGACGAGATCGCCGTCGTGGCGGAACAGTCCTGGGATCGGATCGAACGCTTGCTCCGCGCCCAGCTGATCCTTGAGGACAATTTCGACGCCCTCGAGAAACCGCACCACGGTGCCACGAGTTTGGCTCGGCGTGTGCTCCAGCCGCATCCCCGGCTCAACGAACAACTCCCGCTTGGCCAAACCTCGGCGTTTGCGGTCGCCGATGTCGTCGAGGGGCTCAAGAATGCCATCGTCGATCACCGCCAGAGGTTAGAAGCCGACCGTCGCCAGACCGTGGCATCAACATGGGCAAACGTCACTCGCCACGATCGCAACGCACAACACGGCGACCGGTAGCGTCGTGGCGGTGACGCAGCGCACAAACGACGCCGAGCAGGCGTCGCGGCAACGACCCACAACACGAGCCGCACTGTCGTCGCTGCAGATTCCCGCCTATCGAACGCTGTGGTGGGCGGGCGTGTTCTCGTTCATGTCCGTGCAGGGCCAGTTCGTGCTTCGCGGACTCTTGGCCTGGGACCTGACCGAGCGAGAGGGTGCGCTCGGACTCGTCTACCTCGTGTTCGGACTCACCATGCTGGTGTGCACCCCCTTCGGCGGCGTCGTCGCGGACCGAGTCTCCAAGAAGACCGTGCTGGTCCTGACCCAGGCGCTGATCGCCGCGGCGGCCGGACTCATGTCGCTCGTCGTTTTGACCGAGGTCGTCACGTTCTGGATGTTGCTGCTCGCTTCGGTCGCACAAGGTCTGGCATTCGCGTTCTACGGCCCGGCACGTGTCGCGATGAGCGCCGAGCTCGTCGGACGAGACCAACTCGGCAATGCGATCACGCTCTCACTGCTCAGCATGAACGGCACCCGAGTTTTTGCGCCCGCGCTCGCCGGTGTGCTGGCGGGCATCGCCGTCATCGGGATTGGTGGCGCCTATCTGGTCTCCACCATCGCTTCGCTCGCATCGCTGGTCCAGATTCTGCGCCTCCCGAGCATGTCGCCGGCGATGGCCGAACCTCGGAACCCGTTCTCCGAAATTGCCGCCGGCGTCCGGTATGTCCGCGACGACGAGCGTCTGCGCAACATCGTCGTCTCGTCGTTCTTCGTCATCATGTTCGGCTTCAACTACGTCGCATTCATTCCCGCGCTCGTCGAAGGCATCTTCGACCTGAGCGACACCTGGGTCGGGCTCGTGAGCTCGGCGAGCGCGATCGGTGCGGTCGCGGTCTCGTTCCCGCTTGCCGCCAGAGCCGACGGTCCCGGCGGCCTGCGGATCATGGCGCTCAGCGGCCTTGGCTTCGGCGTCGGTGTCATGCTCTTGGGTGGCGCACCGTCGATCTGGGTCGCCTTTTTGATCGTCATCGGCATCGGCGGATGCACCACGGCATTCCAGTCGATGTCGAACACGCTGGCGCTGACCCAGACCGACGACGAGATGCAGGGCCGTGTGCAGTCGTTGATGCAACTGTCCTTCGCCGGCTTCGGCATCGCCGCCGCGCCGATCGGGGCGCTGGCCGAGGTCATCGGGCTGCGACTCGCCCTCGTCGTGATGGGAGCAGTTGCCTTCATCGCAACCGCCGCGTTCTGGTCACTCGAACGCGTCGGCGTGCGGAAACCGGCACTGCGCTGACCCTGGCGAACCGGCCACTCGGTGTCCCGGATGCAGCGCTTTAGCTGCGACCCCAGTGTCCCGGATGCAGCGCTCTAGCTGCGACCCCAGGGTCCCGGATGCAGCGCTTTAGCTGCGACCCCAGTGTCCGGATGCAGCGCTTTAGCTGCGACCCCGGCGTCCCGCGGTGTCCCGGCGTTTCAGGTGATGGGGAAATAGCCGGGGACGTCGTGGGGGTGGGTGTCGAGGTGCACTTTTGCTTCGGGCGCGCCGCTGAAGCGACCGTGCGTCCAGCGGATCTCGACATGACCCTCGATC
>CALLPT010000157.1 GCA_938015575.1 uncultured Acidimicrobiales bacterium | reverse complement strand
CTTGTACGACGGATCGATCTGGTCGAGCATCCGGCGCAGCGCCGGCCACTCGTTGTCGCCGAGCGGGAAGTGGTCGTACTGGCGCTTCGACAGTTCCCAGATGTCCCGTGGCCCCGGATCGACCTCGAGCCCGGTGCCGTATGCGGCAAGCATCGCCCGACAGCCTCGGATCAGGTAGTGCATCACCATGAACGCCTCGCCGGCGGTCTTGCCGACGGTGAGGAAGCCGTGGTTGCGCATGATGAGCGCACGGTTGCCGTCCATGTTCTTGGCCAGGCGTTCGCGCTCTTCGAGGGTGAGCGAGAGGCCTTCCCAATCGTGATAGCCGATCTCGCCATACAGCATCGACGTGTCTTGCACGATGTGCTGAAAGCCGTCTTTGAGCGCGGTGACGGCGAGCGCGTCGGGCACGTGGGCGTGGAACACGACCTTCCACTCGGGAAAGTCATTGTGGATCGCCGAGTGGATCACGAAGCCGGCGGTGTTCACGTCGGCAGGACCTTCGAGCACGGTGCCGTCGCTGTCGACCTTGATCAGGTTCGAGGCGGTGACCTCGTTGTAGAGCAGGCCGAACTTGTTCAAGAAGAAGTCGTGGTCGCTGCCCGGCACCCGCATGGTGATGTGGTTCCAGACGGTGTCGTCGTAGCCGAAGTGGGCCGACAGGCGATACATGGCGGCCAGATCCTGGCGTGCTTCCCACTCCTCGCCCGTGAAGCTCCCGGCGTTGCTCGCCTGGAAGTCGTCGGCCGTCACTTCGTAGTTGCCGGTCGTCGGTTCGCTCATTGCAGGACCCTTTCAGGATCTGTGGACATCTACGGCCACGGTCTGGCCGCAAATGTCCAAAATTCGTCAGGTGGGGAGTTCGTGGAGGATGAGGTTGTTCTTGCGTTCGATGAGTTGGGCGGCCAGGCAGTGGGCTGCGTCGCTACCGAAGGTGGCTTCGGCTTCAGCGTAAAGGGCGGCCACGTCGCGGGTGAACGGCAACTCGACACCCATGGTCTCGGCCATCTCCATCGCCAGGCGCATGTCCTTGGCCGCGTGGCTCAGGGGGAAGCTGGCGTCGTAGGTCCCGGCGAGGATCTCGGGGCCGTATGCGGTGGCGCAGTAGCTGGTGCCGGCCGAGTTCTGAATCAGGTCGAGCATCTTGTCGGGGGCGACCCCGCCCTTCACCCCCAGCAGCAGGGCTTCGATCAGGGTGACGGTCTGTGTGTAACAGAGCGTGACCTGCGCGATCTTGGCAACGATGCCGGCGCCATGCGGCCCGAGATGATCGACCTTCGAGCCGATCTCACCAAGCAGCGCCAGCACGTCGGCGACGGCGTCGTCGGGACCGCCCACGAAAATCGACAGGGTGCCAGCGGCGGCACCCTCGGGTCCTCCAGAAACCGGAGCGTCAATCAGGCGGACACCGGCCGTAGCGCATTGTTCACCCAGACGTCGCGCCGTGTCGAGATCGTTCGTCGACAGCTCGACCCAGGTCGATCCCGGCGCCATCACCGGCACGATCTCTTCGGCGACCGCCGCGATCTGCTTGGGACCGGGCAGCGAGGTGAAGATGACCTCGGCGTTCGCGGCAGCCTCGCCGGGCGAGGGCGCCGAGGTCGCGCCGAGCGCGACGACTGCTCCCACCTTGTCCGGGTCGAGATCGACGACCGTTACCTCGTGGCCAGCCGCGACCAGGTTGCGGGCGACGCCTCCACCGATG
This sequence comes from uncultured Acidimicrobiales bacterium, assembly GCA_938015575.1. Taxonomy (GTDB): domain Bacteria; phylum Actinomycetota; class Acidimicrobiia; order Acidimicrobiales; family UBA10347; genus UBA10347. The sequence goes on along the minus strand of CALLPT010000157.1, from coordinate 44,438 downwards.
TTGCCTAGGCCGATGACGGCGAGTGAGCGAGACACGAGGGTGGCCGGTCAGTCGACCAGGCCGTCGACCATGGCCGCGGCACGTGCGTGATGCGCATCGGTCGCTCGTCCGTAGTACTGCTCGGAGTGGTGAGGCCGGTTCATCCGCCACGGGTCATAGACGTAGGTCGGCAACGCGATGTAGCGGGTCGTCGGTCCGGCGATGCGGGTCACCCGGTGCATCGAGAAGCGGCCCTTGAACAGCTGGAGGTCGCCCGGTACCAGGTCGAGTTCGTGCACGCCGTCGCGGCCACCCTCGAGGATGTACTGCACCCGCTCGTAGTTCTCATCGTTGGGCTGGCGGATGTCGGGCACGTACTCGAACACGCCGCCCTGCTCAGCCTTTTGCACGAGGATCGAGACGGTGAACTCGTTGCCGTCGAAGTGCCAGGGGAAGTAGTGGTCGGTCTCCATGACGCCATACGGGTTGCGTCCGAGTGGGTCGGCCCACTGGTAGATCGGCTTGTCCGTTCCGAGCGAATCCCAGACGAAATGGGTCATCACGTTGCTGTCGTAGATCTGGTTGAGCAACGAGGTCGCCGGCAGGATGTCGGAGTTGATGAAGCCGCTCATGCGGTGCTGCATGACATTGCGCGGATGCGAGTCGGGCAGGCCCGGATCGCCCGGCGATGCGTAGGGGTTGTGGGTCTGTTGGGCCCAAAAGGCCTGGCCGTGGAGATCTTTGGCTTCTGCCAACATCTGCGCAATGGCTTCGGGCCGAACGAAGTCGCTCAGGCGACAGCACCCGAGGGCATCCATCTGGCGGCGAGTCTCGGCGACCAGGTCGCTGCGCACCGAAGAGTCGAGACGATGGATCGGATAGGTATCGAGATCGACGATCGCCTCGAGAGCATCAAGGGCATGCATGCCTGGCAGCCTAGTTCACGAAACTGAACGATCGTCCAGTCGCACGCGAGTGGGCGTCCGTGGGCTTGGGCGCCGTTGCGCTGCACGTCGCCGCCGGGCGACCGCTACGGTCGAAGGGCGATGAGCGGCGGCCAAACCCAACAGCAAATCCTCGACGCGGTGCAAGCCGTCATCGTGCGCGATGGTGTGCGCGGCGCCTCGATGCGACAGGTGGCCGAAGAGGCCGATGTCAGCCTCGGGCTCATCAGCTACCACTTCGACGACAAGGAAACCTTGATCGTCGCGGCGTTCGAACGAGCCACCGCTCGACTGCGCGAGGCCTCGGAACAGGCGATCGAAAACATCGGTGAACCCGCCGAGCGGGTTCGAGCATTCGTGCGCAGCTCCTTTGACGAGGAGTTCCTCGACGGCGACTACCTGCGCCTGCGGATCAGCCTGTGGGCCGTCGCGCTCACCGATCCGGCGATTGCCGCAGTCGACGCCCGCTTCTTCGAAGAGTACGCCGACGCACTCCGCGGGTTGATCGGCGCCGCACGTCCGGAACTGAGCAAGGCCGAGGTCCGCAGTCGCAGCATCGACGCCATTGCCCTGACGAACGGCATCTGGTTGAACTGGGCCCGCTACCGCAACGCCGACGATCTCGAAGTCGGCTTGCAGCGCTGCGAAGACATCATCTTGGGCTAGCCGACGCTCAGCGTCCGGCCACGTAGACCCATTCACCGCCAAGTCGCGTGAACGTGCTCACTTCGTGGAGTTCGAGATGCTCATCGCCACGACGGAACCGGGCTCGGAACTCGACCACGCCATCGGTCGCAAGGGCACCGCCGGCCTCGGTGCGCTCGACCTCGAGGCCGAGCCACTCGATCGCTGGATCGAAGCTGACCGTCGTCGGACGCGTATCCGGATGCCAGGAGCGCAGCAGGAATGCGGCGGCGCCGAGCACGTACGCGCTGTAGCGCGCTCGCATCAGGTCCTCGGCGGTCACGCCAATACCGGCGCCGTGCTCGTGCACCTTGGCGCAGCACTTCTCATAGGCGGCACCGCGCCCACAGGGACAGAGATGCTCGGGCACGACCCGAAGCGTATTCGCCAAGATGCACGCGCCGCGCGGGAGGTGTCTACAGTGAGCCGTTCACAGTGTTCATGTTTGGGAGTAGACAATGAACCGTTTCATCCGCGCCGCCTTTACCGCAGCACTCATTGCCCTGGTGGCCACCGTCGCCGGCTTCGCCGCTTCGGGCCCAGCTTCGGCGCAAGCAGGAGGATGCAGCGTCAACGGAGCCCAGTCCGCCATTGACATCGCGGGCGCTTCGTCGAACTTCGAACTGCTCACCCAAGCGGTCGCAACTGCCGGGCTGACCGACGTGCTCGACGGTGACGGCGACTTCACGGTGTTTGCTCCAAACGATGCCGCGTTCGTCGCGCTCGCCCAAGACCTGGGCTACGACGGTTCCGACGAAGCGGGCGCGTTCAGCGCCATCGTCGCAGCGCTCACCGAACTCGGCGGCGGCGACCCGCTTCCAACCCTCGACGCGATCCTGCGCTACCACCTGCTTGGCACTGCACAGATGGCCGACGAGATCACCGCAGCCACCACGTTGACGACCTTGCAGGGCGCAACGATCACGGTCAACGGAACGACCTTGGTCGACAACGCTCCGGCCCTGACCGACGCGATCATCATCGGCCAGGACACGGTGGTCTGCAACGGCGTCCTGCATTTCGTGAGCCGGGTCATGCTCCCGATCGCCGTGGAGCCGGCCGCTGACCCCGAGCCCACGCCTGAACCTACACCGGCGCCGGAGACTGATGACGAGCCGGTGACAGCCGAGCGGCTTCCGCTCGCCGGCGCTATCGGCAACGCTCCCACCATCGACACCGACGGGCCCTTCGGCTTCGGCATCAATGCCGCCGCCGGCGACGCCACGACGGTGGTGCCCGCTGCCGCAGGCGACACCGGAGGAACCGGAGGCGGCGATGCCTCGGCTGGCCTTGCGGTCACGGGCGCATCCAGCGAAGCTGCCTTTGCGGTTGCGGTCGGCCTGTTCGCCCTGGGCGCCAGCTTCGTCGTGAGCGGACGCCGCCGACTGCGCTAAATCCTCAGGAACGAGGAACGAGCCCCGCTACGGCGGGGCTCGTTCATTTTTCGAGCAAAGCCGCTCGGGGCCGACGAGACCCGGATCAGCCCAGCGGGGCGGTGAGGCGGGCGGTCACCGCGGCGCGGATCTCGGCATCGAACGCGGCCACGTGCTCGTCGACGAGCTTGGCCGCGTGATCGGCGTTGCCGCTGCGAAGCGCGTCGAGGATGCCGACGTGCTCATCGACGGCATGCGCGGGCTCAGCGACATCGGACAGGTACTGATGCCACAGCCGGTCGCTTTGGGCGTACAACATGTCAAGCGTGTCGAGCAGGAACCGGTTGCCCGCTGCCTGCCACATGAGCTCGTGACATTGGCGGTCGATGGCGAGCAGCTCATTGCCATCCGCGGCATCGGCCGTGCGCGCAAGCGCGGCTTCCATCGCATCCCATTGACCGGGCGCACCCCGCCGCGCCGCCAGGCGAGCGGCGTACGGCTCGAGCACCATGCGGGTCTCGAAGAGCATGGCCAGCTCGTCGACGTCGATGCCGGTGACGAAGATGCCCTGGCGGGGAACGACGTTGACGAAGTGCTCGCGTTCGAGACGCTGCAGGGCCTCGCGGATGGGGGTGCGACCAATGCCGAGTTCTTCGCGAAGCGAGTCTTCGCGAAGAACGTCACCGGGCGCGTAGTCCAACCGGACGATGCGTTCGCGTAGCTGCGAATAGGCCTGTTCGCTGAGTGATGTCGACATCTCGTGTGCTTTGACCGCCGGTCGAAAATTGGGGGTTGCTCAGACGCAAGGTCGCGTCGTAGGCTTCTGTGATACATGAGTGATATATCACTCGTTGATCACAACATCAACCCGGAACTTCACCCTCACCGGATTTCACACTGGAGCTTCACGCATGAGTGATACAGCGTTCCCAACGTCGGCCAAGGTCGTCGTCATCGGCGCCGGCATCGTCGGCAACTGCCTCGTCGGCCACCTGGCTCGATTGGGCTGGGAGGACATCGTCCTCCTCGACAAGGGCCCGTTGCCCAACCCCGGTGGTTCGACCGGCCACGCGTCGAACTTCATCTTCCCGGTTGACCACAACAAGGAAATGGCCCTGCTCGGTGTGCAGAGCGCCAACCAGTACCGCGACCTGAACATGTCGGTCGACTCCGGTGGCATCGAAGTTGCCCGTACCCAGGAACGCATGAACGAGCTCGAGCGTCGCATGACCTCGGCCATGGCGTGGGGCGTCGAAGCCAAGATGCTGACCCCAGCCGAGGTCAAGGAACTCGTTCCCTTCATCAACGAAGACGTCATCATGGGCGGCTTCTATTGCCCGACCGTTTCCGTCGTCGACTCGCTCGAGACCGGCACGGTCATGCGCAAGGAAGCCGCCGAAAAGGCCGGCCTGCAGACCTTTGCCAACACCGAGGTCCTCGACCTCATCACCGAAGACGACCCCGTCCCGGGCATGAGCCAGATCAAGGCCGTCGTCACCGACAAGGGCACGATCGAGACCGAGTACGTCGTCATCGCCTGCGGCGTGTGGTCGAACCGCATCGCCAACATGGCCGACACCTACATCCCGCTCGTCCCCGCCGTGCACCAGATGGCCGACGTCGGCCCGATGGACGTGCTCGTCGAGACCAACAACGAAATCGGCTACCCGATCGTTCGCGACATGGACACCTTCTGCTACGAGCGCCAGTCGGCCGGCTCGATGGAGGTCGGCTCGTACGGCCACCGTGCGATCCTGCACCACCCCGACGAGATCCCGTCGAACGAAGAGGCCGCCCTCTCCCCGACCGAGATGCCGTTCACCCAAGACGACTTCGATCCGCAGATGGAAACCGCCATCGAGCTGATGGACATGCTCGGCGACGCCGAGATCAAGTACGCCATCAACGGTCTGCTGTCGCTCACCCCCGATGCCATGCCGTGCTTGGGCGAGCTGCCCGACGTCCGCAACCTGTGGTCGGCCGCCGCCGTCTGGGTCAAGGAAGGCCCGGGCATGGCCCAGGTCGTCGCCGAGTGGATGACCTACGGCTACCCCCGTGTCATCGACCCGCACGCTTCGGACATCAGCCGCTTCTACGACGACGAGAAGAGCGACGAGCACATCTGGGCCCGCGCCGACGAGCACTTCATCAAGACCTACGGCATCGTCCACCCGAGCGAGCAGTGGGAATCGCGCCGCGGCCTCAAGGAGTCCAGCCTCAAGGCACAGACCGACGCCCTCGGCGCCGAGTACTTCACCGCCCGCGTGTGGGAGCGTCCGCACTGGTACGCGAGCAACGCCGATCTCGTAGAGCGCTACGGCATTGCCGAGCGCGAGGTCGAGTGGGACAACCGTTGGTGGAGCCCGATCATCGACGCCGAGCACCTCAACCTGCGTGAGAACGCCGGCATGATCGACCTGACCGCCTTCCAGATCTTTGATCTGACCGGTCCGGGCGCGGTCGAATTCGCCGAGTACCTGTCGGTCAACAAGGTCGACAAGCCGGTCGGCACCAGCACCTACACCCCGTGGCTGACCCCCGATGGTGGCTTCCACTCCGACCTGACGATGCTGCGCCTCGGCGACGATCACATCCGGGTCGTCACCGGTGCCTTCGACGGCGGTCGCGACGAGGCGTGGGTCAAGAAGTACATGCCCCGCGACGGTTCGGTGACCTTCACCAACCGCACCGAGGACTACGTGACCATCGGCCTGTGGGGCCCCAACGCCCCGGCCATCCTCGGTCAGATCACCGATGCCGACCTCAGCCACGAAGGTTCGCCGTACGGCTCCGTACGGTCGGTGATGATCGCCACCGCAGGTGGCGACGTGAGCACGGACATCTTCCGGATCAGCTACGTCGGTGACACGGGCTGGGAGATCTACATCCCGTGGGCCGATGCTCCAGCCGTTTGGGATGCAATCGCTGCTGCAGGTGCCGATCACGGTTGTCGTCCGACCGGTGCCGGCGTCTACGCCGTCGGCGGTCGCGTCGAGAAGGGCTACCGCCTGATGGGCGCCGAGCTCGAGTCCGAGTACAACCCGGTCGAGGCTGGCCTGGCTCGCCCCAAGGTCAAGGCTGCGGACTTCATCGGCAAAGAGGCCTACCTGGCCGCACGCGAGGCCGGCCCCGCCGCAATCATGTGCACCCTGGCGATCGAGGACCTCCACGACAGCCAGGGCCGCAAGCGCTTCATCCAGGGTGGCAACGCGCCGATCCTCACCGATGACGGTGAGCGCATCACCTATAGCCACGGCCGCGTGAGCGTCGTTACGACGGCCGGCAACGGCCCGAGCTACGGCAAGTACCTGTGCCTGGGCTACCTGCCCGTCGAGATGGCCGAGATCGGTAACACGTTCAAGGTCATGTACATGAACGAGCTGTTCCCGGCGACGATCGTCGCCACGACCGGCTCGGCCTTCGACCCCGAAGACACCCGCCTCAAGGGGGAGTACGCCTTTGCTCCGCAAGCTCCGCCAACGCTGCGTTGTGGCGATTGCTCTGCGGTCCCAGCGAACGAAAGATCAACTATGAAAATTCTTGTTTGTGTGAAACGGGTCCCGGCACCGGGAGCCAAGATCAACGTGACCGAGGACGGGCAGGCCGTCGACGCCGCCCACCTCGGCTTCACGACCAGCCCGCACGAAGAGTGCGCGCTCGAAGAAGCCGTCCAGATCAGCGAACGCGACGGTGGCGAAGTCACCGTGCTCACGCTCGGCCCGGTCGAAGCCGAAGAGCAGCTGCGTTACGCAGCAAGCGTCGGCGCCCACAAGATCATCCTCGTGCCAACCGACGGCAGTGCCTGGGATCCCCAGCGCACGGCCACGGCGCTGACCGAGGCGATCCAGCAGGCCGAGGAAGCGAACGGTGTGCCGTTCGACCTCGTGTTCATGGGCAACGAGTCTGCGGACAGCGGCGGCTTCCAGGTCGGGGTGCGGGTCGCGCACAAGCTTGGTCGCCCGATCGTCAACGGCATCAAGGGCGTCGTGCCCGGTGACGGTTCCGTCACGGCGAACCGTGCCATCGACGGCGGGTTCGAGGTGTACGAGGTGCCAACGCCCGCGGTGCTTGGGATTCTCGAGGGCATCAACCTGCCTCGGTACCCGACGATGAAGGGACGCCTCGCCTCGAAGAAGGCCGAGATGAACACTGCCGAGATCGATGCCGCTGCCGGTGGCCAAGGTCTCGTCACGTTGCACCGTCCGCCGGAACAGGAGAGCAACACCGAGATCCTCGGCACCGACGAGTCGGCCGCCGTGGCAATCGTGGACCTCTTGGAAGAAATCGGAGTGCTGAGTTGATTCGCAATCGCAACTTCGCTTCGCTCGGGCTGCTCTGCGGACACCCTGGCCTACTCGCTCGTCCCTCGCTCGCTGGAGAAGCATCGTGACACTGCTGGTAATTCTCGAACACGACCGCGGCAAGTGGTCTGAAGCCAACGACGAAGCCCTGACCGCCGCCCGCTTGCTGGCCGGTGACATGGGCACCGACGTCCATGCCGTCCTCATCGGCGATGGAGGCCTCGACCTGGCCGGCCAGGCTGCTGCCGGCGGCGCCGCTGTCGTCCACAATGTGACGGCACCGATGCTGACCGACTTCGGCCCCGAGGCCTTCGGCGAATCGGTTGTCCAGCTCGTCGCAGCCGAGTCGCCCGCGGCCGTGATGGCCGTCGGTACCAGCCGAGGCAACGAGGTCATGGCCCACGTCGCGGCGCGCATGGATCTGCCCTTCGTCGCCAACTGCACGACCATCACGCCAGGCGATGGCATGTGGTCGATGACCCGCATCCAGTGGGGCGGCTCGCTGCTCGAAGATGCGACGCTCGACAGCGGTGACGGTCCGAAGCTCGTCAGCTTCGGCCACCATGCCGTCGTCGCCGAACCAGCGCCCGCTCCCGGAGCGGGCACCGTGCAGGACTTCTCACCGAACCTCGACGAGTCGCTCGCCCGCACGATCGTTAAGGGACGCGACGTGCAGGAAGCTGGCGTGACGTTGTCGACCGCTCCGGTGGTCGTGTCCGGCGGTCGTGGCGTCGGTTCGGCCGAGGGTTTCGAGCAGCTCGAAGAGCTGGCGGGGCTCCTCGGTGGACGCGTCGGCTGCAGCCGTGCGGTGACCAACCTCGGTTGGCGCAACCACACGGACCAGGTCGGCCAGACCGGTACCCGGATCGCTCCGGAGATCTACATCGCGACCGGCATCAGCGGTGCCATCCAGCACTGGGTGGGCGCGATGGCGTCGAAGCGAATCCTGGCGATCAACACCGACCGCGAAGCGAACATGGTCGTCAAGGCCGATTATGCGGTCATCGCCGACCTGCACAAGGTCGTCCCCGCCATCACCGCCGAGATCAAGAAGCGCAAGGGTCTCTGAGTCTCCGCTGCGTCGAGACGCCCCGGTCGATCCGTTCCGCCGGATCGGCCGGGGCTTCCGTCGTTTTCGCCTGCTCAGCAAGCGGGCGGTGAGCCTTTCTGGGAGGACCGCAGAGCCTTCACCACGAGCAGCGTTTGCGAGCTTGCGAGCAAAGGCGGACTACTCGCCTAGCGTGACCTCTGTGACGCGACCGCCGACCTGGTTCACCGGAGCCATTGCCAATCGCCCGACGACGAGCACGGTCGACTTCGAAAGCGCAACGATCAGTTATCTGACCTGGGGCGAGGTCGACAAGCCGTGTCTCATCCTGCTGCACGGCGGCGCGGCGCATGCCCAGTGGTGGTCGTTCATCGCGCCCCAGTTCACCCAGAAGTACTTCGTCATTGCCCCCGACCTGTCGGGCCACGGCGATAGCGCACATCGCGACAGCTACTCGATGGAGCAATGGTCCGACGAGGTCATGGCCGTGGCCGCGGCCGCGAACAGCCAACCTCAACCGATCGTCGTCGGCCACTCGATGGGCGGCCACGTGGCGCTCGCGATGGCCGCACGTCATGGCCACAATCTGGCCGGCGCAATCGTGCTCGACTCACCAGTGCGAGCTCCCGACCCCGAGTCCGAGGAAGGTCAACGGGGCCGCATGTTCAAGAACCCCAAGGTCTATCCGGACCTCGAGACGGCAATGGAGCATTTCTTCCTCATGCCGCCGCAGCCGTGTGAGAACACCTTCATCGTCGAACACATCGCTCGCAACTCGCTCAAGGAAACCGCCGACGGGTGGACCTGGAAGTTCGACCGCAATGTCTTTTCTCCCGAGCGCTATCGGGACAGCGATCAGAACTACATCGAGCACGTCACGTGCCGCATGGCGTTGATGCACGGCCAGCTCAGCGACCTGGTGACGCCCGAGGTCCAAGAGCACATGGAGAAGCTCACCGGGCGCGCCGTTCCGATGGTCGAGATCCCGCAGGCGTACCACCACGTGCCGCTTGATCAACCGCTTGCGCTGATCGCGGCCGTGCGGGCGATCCTGGCCGACTGGCAACACTCGGTCGACAAGAAGAAGCTGCGTGACCTGGTTTAGGGCGACCTCGTCGAGTCATCCTCCTAGGCTGCGGCCATGATCGAGATCCGTGAAGTCGAGCCTGCAGACCACCAGGCCCTGATCGAGCTCAACAATGCTGCCGTGCCGGCGGTGAACCCGCACGACGCGGCCTCGTTCGCCCAGCTCATCGAGTGGTGTGAGAAGGCCTGGGTCGCCGTCGACGAACACGGCGGTATCGGCGGTTTGCTCGTGACCATGGCGCCAGGCGCGGCGTACACATCGCGCAACTACGGCTGGCTCAACGAGCGCTACGACAACTTCGGCTACGTTGACCGCATCATCGCCGCGCCGACCCATCGACGCATGGGCATCGCCGGCAAGCTCTACGAGAGGTTCGCCGACCACGCTCGGGCCCAGGGTTGGGATCGGCTCACGTGCGAGGTCAACGTTGAACCGCCGAACCCGCAGTCGGTCGCGTTCCACGAAGCCAGTGGTTGGTCCGGCATCGAAGACGTCGAACACGAGCCCGGCTACACCGTCCGCTTCTTCCAAAAACCCTTGTAGCCGCGGACCGTAACGGTGTCTGACACCTGTTGCGCCGTGGATCAGAACTGGCGAAGGAAGTCCGAGACTTTGGGCAGGCCTTGGGCGAGGACGTTGCCAGTGTTCGCGTAGCCGACGCGGACATGACCCTCGACCGCCAGGGCGCTTCCGGGCGTGAACATCACCCCGGTCTCCTCGAGCAAGCGCACACAGAAGTCACGTGACGCCAGATCGACGTCGTAGCGCAGCAGTGCCGTCGTGCCGGCCTTTGGCTTCACCCAAGAGATGAGCGGCTCGGCATCGACCCAGTCGCTGAGCACGGCGAGGTTGGCGCGGGTGATCGACCGACTGCGTTCAAGGATCGTCGATGCGTGCTCGAGCGCGATCGCTGCGAGATAGTCATCGATCATCCCAACGCTGATGGTGCTGTAGTCACGGTGGAAGAAGATCGCCTCGATGAGATCGGGCGGGGCGGCGATCCAGCCGAGTCGCAGCCCGGCGAGCGAGAACGCCTTGGACATGCTGCCCGTGCTGATCGCACCGGGGATGAGGTCGGCGACCGACGGGCCGGTGCCGTCGCCCTCCTGGTTCATGCCGCGATACACCTCGTCGCAGAGGACTCGGGCGTCGACGCTGGCGGCGATCTCACCGATCTCACCAAGCATCTCGCCGTCCATGAGTGAACCGGTCGGGTTGTTCGGATTGTTGATCGCGACGAGCGAGGTGTTCGCCGTGACGAGCGCACGCAGCTCGGCGAGGTCGGGCAGGAACTCGTTCTCGGCTCGCAGCTGCAGGATCTTCACATCGGCGCCGTAGCTGGCCGGGATCGAATAGTGCTGTTGGTAGGTCGGTTGGACCGAGATCACTCGGTCGCCCGGCTCGACGATCGTCTCGTGCACCAGCTTGTTGGCGCCGATCGCACCGTGGGTGACGATGACATTCGCTGGGTCGACCGTGTCGTACAGCGCGGCAATCGCCGACCGCAGGCGGGGCGAGCCTTCGATGGCGCCGTAGGTGAGCTTCATCTCCGCGATGTCAGCGAAGGCCTCGGCACCGACGCCGGTCATCTCGAGGAGCTCGTTCACCGTGAGCGAGGCCACACATGTCTCGGCGAGGTTGTACTCGCAGTGGTTCTCGAACTCGTTCATCCACATCTCGACGCCGAACGGTTCAATCCTCATGGCGCAACCGTAGTGATCGAGCTGGCCCGAAGCGGCGAAGGGGTTTGCCAGCTGCGGTGTCAGACCGCAGTCGCGGCCAGGGTGGAACGTTTGAGGTCCGACCCCGGCGTCCGGCTCGGCGGGGTGGGGTTAGTTGGAGAGGCCGAGGCGGGCGAGCTCTTGTTGAACGGTGCCTTCGATGTGGGCGCTGCTCATGGTGAGGGCGCGGCCGACGCGACGAGCGACTTCCATCTCTTGCGGGTCGACGTGGCCATCGGATCCAGCGAGATACACCGCGCTCGTCAAGACGTTCTCTCGCCCGTCCGGGCTCAGGATCGATCCAAGCTCTTCGAGGTGATCGGTGAGATCTGCGGCGGACAGCTCAGCCAGGTCGGCCTCGAGATCGGCATGACCATACGGCGTCGACGCGAACCGCTGCACCACCGTCAGAGCCGCTTCGCGCTCCCGCTGATCGACCGCGCCGTCGGCATGCAGCATCGCTATGGCGACGTGGCGAATCGCGATCGTGGTGATGTCTTGGATCTGACCCGTGGTGCGTTCGTCGAGCACCGACGGATAGAAGGTCGACTTGCAGCTCGCACATTCGACGAAGTCGCCCAGCTCGTTGAGCGGGATCACCGGGATGAAGAACAGCGTGAACCAGCGGCGCGACGACTTGAGTTCGTAGCCGCGATCGCCGCCTTCACGAGGACAGTGGAAGATCCCGGTGTCGACGGTCGTGGAGCGCGGGCGCCACCCAAAGAACAACAGCACGTTGCCATGGTGGCAGACGAACTGGGCATCCGTCACACCACCCGTCTTCAGTCACGCACGACGGGAGGTCTCTGACTACCGTCGGCGACACCCCCCATCGCCGCGCTCCGCTCTCTGGGCGGGCGCGAATTGCCACGGAGTTCCCGATGCTCAGTAGGTTCGTCCAGTTCTTTGCCCGCCGTTCCGCGGTCACCCTGATCCTGTGGGTCGGGCTGTTCATCTTCGGCGCGGTCTCGTACCTCTCGCTGCTTCCACGCGAGGGGTTCCCGCCGGTCGACATCCCCGTTGCCCTCGGCAACGGCGTCTGGTTCGTCGACGACGAAGACCAGGTCGACGCACTCGTCACCCCCATCGCCGAAGACCTGCTTCGCGATGACCGCGTCACGACGGTCACCACCGTTTCGCGCCAGAGCGTCTTCACAATCATCGGTGAGTTCGAAGAGACGGTGACCTCGGCCCAAGGCGCGTCCCTTATCGCGGACGCGGTCGAGCGGGCCGCCATTCCCGACGAAGTCGACTTCTCCGCCGAGCCCGTCGACGCAGCGCGGTTCCTCAACGAGTTCGACTTGCTCGTTGGTGTGCACGCCGACGGCTCCGCTACACCTGGCGACCTGCAGGTCGCTGCCGAAGCACTCGTGCCGTTCTTCGAGGCAAACGGTGACATTGCTCGGGTCGAAGTTCTCGACCTGAGCGACCGTGGCGTGAACCCCGCCACCGGCGAACAGGTCGAGCGGGTCGCCCGGTTCAACCAGCTGAGCGTCGGCACCGGGGCCGAAGCTCAGCTCGTGCCCAGCATCGCCATCGGCCTGGTGTCCGCCGACGGCATCGACTCACTCGGCATCAGAGACGCGACCGATTCGGTCCTCGACGACATCGACGATGCAGACGCGCTGGCGAGCGGATTCGATGCCGTCGTCGCGATCGACCAGGCGACCCAGATCCGCCAGCAGATCAGCTCGCTGCAGTCCAACGTGTTGACCGGCGTGATCGCCGTCGCACTCATTGCCCTGCTGCTCATCTCGTGGCGCGCCTCGATCATTACCGCCGTCTTCTTGGTCACCGTCATCGCGGTGACGATGGGCGTGCTCTGGATCGTCGGCATCAGCCTGTCGACGATCTCACTGTTCGGCGTGATTCTGGCGCTCGGCCTCTTCGTCGACGACTCGATCGTCATCACCGAAGCGATCGACGCGTTCCGAGACGGCGACGACGCGATCGAAATCATCGGTCACGCCATCAAACGGGTGGGTGCGGCCTCGGTCTCCGGGACCATCACCACGCTCCTCGTGTTCGCCCCGATGCTGGCCATAAGCGGCGTGCTCGGCGACTTCATCAAGATCCTGCCGATCTCGGTGATCATCGCCCTGACGGTCTCACTGCTGCTCTCGCTGATCATCATCCCGCTGGCGGCGCGCTACCTCGTGCTTCCCGCTCCCCCGGCCGCCGGCCCGATCGCCCGGCTCCAGGACCGCATGGCGAACGCCGCGGCCTCGCTGCCGCTGGTCCAAGGCGCCAAGGGCATGGCCATCGGCATCGGCGGATTCCTGTTCAGCATCCTGCTTACCGGCATCGGGCTGTTCGTCTTCGCGCCAAACGTCGGCTTCAACATCTTCCCGCCACAGAAGGACTCGAACTTCGTGGCCGTCGAGTACACGTTCGACCCCGGCACCACCACGGAGCAGGCCGAAGCCATCGCCCGGGCCACCAACCAAGCAGCCGCCGATGCGCTCGGCGACGACCTCGAGCGGGTCTACACCTTCCTCGGTAACAGCCGGGGCGCGAGCGCCCAGTTCGAACTGGTCGCCATGGGCGGGCGCGATCGAGCGCCGATCATCGTCGAAGACGTTCTTCAGCCCATCGCCGACGGGGTCGACGGTGCCCGAGTCGTCTTCAACCAGCAGTCGGCCGGCCCACCTGAGCTGCTGTTCCCATTCCAGATGCAACTCTTCGGCAACGACGATGCCTCCCTCTTGAACGGGGCCGAGGCGATCCGCGCCGCGATCGATGGAGCGGCTATCGAGCGCCCGAATGGCACGACGTTCAACGTCGTCGAGACGCAACTCACGCTGCTCGATTCGATCACGCGGCAAGACGGCCGCCGCTATGTCGAAGTCCAGGCTCGATTCGACGCCGACGACGTCACCACGACGACAGCCGAGACCCAGGCATTCATCGAGAACCAGTTCGATGCCGCCGCCCTCGCCGACCTTGGACTCGAGGCCGATGCCCTCGGCTTCGACTTCGGGCTCGAGAGCGACAACCAAGAGTCGTTCAGTTCGATGCCGCGGGCGTTCATGATCGCCCTTGGCTTGATGCTGGTGCTGCTGATCATCCAGTTCCGCAGCTCGATCCAATGGTTGCTCGTGTTCCTGGCGATCCCTTTCAGCTTCTTCGGCGTGTTCGGCGGCCTGTTGCTGACCGACAACCAGATCAGCTTCTTCGTGATGCTTGGCCTGCTCGGCCTGATCGGTATCGCCGTCAACAACACGATCCTGCTGACCGACTTCGCGAACCAAGAACGGGCACTGGGTGCGACGCGCCAAGAGGCAATCGCCGAAGCCGTGCGCCGCCGCTTCCGGCCGCTCATCGCCACCACGCTCACCACCGTCGCCGGCGTGTTGCCACTCGCGCTCTCCGACCCGTTCTGGGAAGCGCTGGGCTTCACCATCATCTTCGGGTTGCTCTCGAGCACGCTGCTGGTCCTGGTGTCGTTCCCATACTACTACCTGGCGTTCGAGTGGTTGCGCGACAAGGTGCGCACCCCTTGGAGGCGTTCAGCACAGATCCCCGAAACCATCGCGACGTAGCACCTGGCGGGGCGTAGCCTGCCCCGGTGACTGCGACCGACGTCAAGGCGACGACAGAGAAGGGCGACCAGGTTCATTGGTCGCTCTTCGCCATGTCGGCGGCGTTGTCCTCGGGCTACGGAACCCTGTTCACGCTGGTCGGCGACTACCGCGACGAGTACGGGATCAGCGAGTCGATGATCGGATTGATCATCGGCGTTGGCTTCCTCGTCGCCTTTGTCTCCCAGACCTTGCTGGGTCCGCTGGGCGACCAGGGCCGGGCAAAGGTCATGATCGTCGGCGGCACGGCCGCGAACATCGTTGGCCTGATCATGCTCGGCTTCGGCACGACGGCATCGGTACTGCTGCTCGGTCGCATCATCTCGGGGCTCGGGATCGGGGCGGCGATCCCGCCGCTGAAGCGATTCGTCGTCGTGCAGTCCAAAGAGAACGTTGGTCGGAACCTGGGCATTCTCTTCTCGACCGACGTGGCAGGTTTCGCGATTGGCCCCGTGATCTCGGCCGTGCTCGTCGGCCCGCTCGGGATCCCGGGCCCGTTCGTGGTGGTCGCGGCGGCGAACGCGGTCGCGGCAGTGCTCGTGCTCGCCAACGTCGAAGAGAACGAGAACCTGGAAATCGAGCCAAGCCGATTCGCCTTCGACCTGCTGCGGATCCGGCCGTTCGCCGGCGCGGTGATCCTGGGTACGGCGACCTTCGTGATGATCGGCACGTTCGATGCGCTCTGGGATGTCGTGCACAGCGACCTCGACACACCCGAGTGGATGGCGAACTTGGGCATCGCGCTGTTCGCGATTCCGCTCGTACTACTTGGACCGTTCGCGGGGAAGCTTGCACAGCGCCGAGGACCGTTCCGCATCGCTGCCATCGGCCTGGTCGTGGCCTCGATGTTCATGGGCATCTATGGCGTGTTGACCGTTGGCGCGGTGATCTTCGCGTTCACGATGGGACACGCCATCACCGACGGCCTGACGTTCGCGGCAAGTGGCGTGGCGGTCGGGCTCACGGTCCCCGAGCACCGCCAGGCCGGCGCGCAAGGACTCTTGGGCGGCATGCAAGCGCTGGGGGCCGGCATCATGGCGCCGATCACCGGATGGGTCTACGAGTCGCAGGGACAGCAGATGGCGTATTGGGTCGGCGCCGGCACGGTGCTGGTGATGGCGATCGTTGGCATGCTCGTCGCCGGACCGACCGCCTGGACGACCTATTCCCCCGAAGACCACGACCTGGCCGACCCTCACGCCTAACCCGCAACGGGTGGAGCTGGGCATTGGGCCGGCTCCGGCGCCAGACTCAGGGCCATGACGATTCGTTTGGCAACCTGGAACCTGCGATGGCAGTTCGGCGACTACGAGGCTCGCCAGTCCGGTATTCGATCCACCCTCGCGTCCGTCGCCGCCGACGTCATTGGTGTGCAGGAAAGCTGGCCCGGCCAGGTTGAACGACTCGCCGAACACCTGGGCTTCGAGCAGTCCTGGGTCGGCAATCGTCCCGAAGACGCACCCGACGATCCCGAGAAGGGCATGGGAAACGCGGTGCTGTCGCGCTGGCCGATCCTCGATGCCGAGCATCGATTTCTCGACGACGGGAAGGGCCGGATGTATCGCACCGTCCTGGGCACGCTCATCGCGACGCCTCACGGCGTGCTCCCCTTCTTCACGACGCATCTCAACTTCGCCTATGACGAGTCTGAGATCCGTATGGATCAGCTACAAGAGATCTCCGAGTTCATCGAGACGCTCAACGTCGGCGACCTTCCCCCGGTCCTGGTCGGCGACCTGAACACGGTGCCCGACAGCGACGAGTTTCGCCGCCTCAATGGCCGTTCCAAGCCCTATGTGAAGGGCCGCGTCTGGACCGACTGTTGGGAACAGTGCGGCGACGGCGACGGCATCACCTGGTCCTCGGACAGTCCGTACGTCAACAACTCGGCCTGGCCGGATCGCCGTCTCGACTATGTATTGATCGCCTGGCCCCGCAAGGACCGGCCCCGAGGCAACCCACACAGCGCCGAACTCTTCGGCACCGAACCGGTCGACGGCAAGGTTCCGAGCGACCATTACGGCGTCGTCGTCGAGATGCACACCTAACCATCGCCCGCGACAACCTGCGGTGGGTCCGGTTGTCGGCTCGAACCGGCGTGCAACAATTCGTCCGTGCAGACAAGTGGTGAGATCCGAGCCTGCGGCTTTCAAGACCCCAGCCGGGTGTGCACCCGTGTCTACGAGTGGACCGGCAACGAGACCATCGCCGGTCTGAGCGAATGGGTGATCGACCGTCCGATACGGGTCGTGGTCATCCTCATCTTGGCGTGGTGCGTGAACCGCCTCGCTCGACGCACGATCGGTGCCCTGAGCGACCAGATCCGCACGACACCATCGCATCCGAGATTGCGTGTGTTGCGCAGTCTTGGTCCCGGCGGGTCCGAGATGAACCAGAGCGAGGCCGCGCGCGCCCCGGCCCGCGCCGAGGCAATCGAATCGGTCCTCAAGAGCCTCGTCACGGTGGTGACGTTCTCGGTCGCCTCGCTCCTGGTGCTCGGCGAGTTCGACATCAACTTGGCGCCCCTGCTCGCCGGTGCCGGTGTTGTCGGCATCGCCATTGGTTTCGGCGCGCAGTCGGTCGTGAGCGACTTTTTGTCCGGCACCTTCATGTTGATCGAAGACCAATACGGCGTGGGTGATGTCATCGAGGTCGAGGGCGTCACCGGCGAGGTCGAGAACATCACCCTCCGCACGACGAAGCTGCGCGACCTCTCGGGCACGGTGTGGCACATCCCCAACGGCACGATTCGCAAGGTTGGCAACCACTCGCAGCTGTGGTCGAACGCGGTCGTCGATCTCAGCGTCGCCTACGAAACCGACTTGCGCGAGGCAATGCGCATCATGAACGACGTGGCCGACGACTATTGGCGCGAGACCCATGTGGATGGTCTCGCCGGCGACATCATCGAGGACCCGACGGTGCTGGGCGTGCAGTCGCTCGGTGACAGCGGGATCACGCTTCGTTTGGTGGTCAAGACCGATCCGTCAGCCCAGTGGCGCGTCCAGCGAGAGCTTCGCCTGCGCATCAAAGAGGCATTCGACGCTGCCGGCATCGACATCCCGTACCCGCAGCGTGTCTTGCATGTGCGGGGTGCGGAGCCGAGTGCGGACCCGCGCAGTCTGGTTGGCGAGGACGGCTGAAGCAGTCCTGGCTGAATTCAGCTACGAGGTTTCGGCTCGCGCGGCAGACCGAGCAGTCGCTCGCCGATGAGGTTTCGCTGAATCTCACTGGTGCCTCCTGCGACCCGCATGCCGGGTGCGTAGAGGAACTCGGTCTGGGGATCGCCGACACCGGCTCCGGCCGGACCGAGTAGGTCGACCGATGCCCGGGTGCGCGTCGTCTCGAACTCGGTCATCGCCAGCTTGACCAGCGGGCCGAGGAAGGGGTCGCCCGCGCTCCGGTCGAGCAGGCGCCGGGTTGCGCTGGCTGCGACCGCGATGTCGACCACGCGGTCGCGTTCGACCGGTCCCAGATCGCGGGTCTGGGCCAACAAGGCTTCGGTCCGCTGTTCGAGTCCGATGCCGGCGGCACCAACCGCGGAACGTTCGTCGGCCAGCACCGAAGTTGCCACCCGCCAACCGCCGTGCAGAGGACCAAGCAGGTCGGCCTGGGCTACGGGTGCTGCGTCGAGGAACACCTCGCAGAACTCTTGATCGCCGGTCATCTGCTTGAGTGGTCGCACGTCGACGCCGGGCGACGCCATGTCGAAGAGGAAGAACGAAATGCCACCGTGGCCGGGGTCATCGCCATTGGTCCGTGCCAGCAAGATGCCGTGCTGGGCGAGTTGCGCGGTCGAGGACCAGACCTTTTGCCCGGTCACCACCCAGCCGTCACCATCGGCCTCGGCTTTGGTCGAGAGGCTGACGAGATCGCTGCCGCTCCCCGGTTCGCTGAAGAGCTGACACCACACGATCTCGGCGGCCAAGGTCGACCGCAGATATTGCTGCTTCTGTTCCTCGGTTCCGAACTTCAGGATCGCCGGCCCGGCCAGAACGAACCCCTGAAAGTTCATGTACGACGCGAGCTGGCGCCGAGCGCATTCTTCGGTCCACACATGGTGGTGCTCGACGCTCAAGCCCTGTCCGCCGTACTCGGTCGGCCAGTGCAAGCCCGCATAGCCGCGTTCGAAGATGCGTCGTTGCCAGGCTCGGGCCGCGTCGAACATGTCGGGCGGCATGATCGAGCCGAAGGCAGGACAGGCGGTCCCGTCGGCGATCGAGGTGTCAAGGAATTCGGCGACTTCGTTGCGGAACTCGACGAGCGAATCGGCCATCCTCCGACGCTACTTCGGCCCGAGCGCCGACAGAACTCGCCTGACGCTCCCGCGCTCGGAGGCGGAGGAACGCTCACGTCTAGGCTGACCCGATGCGTATTGGAATCAACGGCTCTGGACTACTCGCGAACCCGAATCTGGGAGCGATCACCAGCGACATCGCGGCGGCCGAGGCCGACGGCTTCGCCTCGTGGTGGCTGGCGCAAACGGGCGGGGTCGATGCGCTCACGGTGATGGCCGCACACGGCAACACCGGATCGACGATGGAGCTCGGCACTGCCGTCATTCCGACCTGGACCGTGCACCCGTACGTGCTGGCCGGCCAGGCGCTCACGACCCAGGCCGCCATCGGCGGCCGGCTGATTCTTGGCATTGGCCTGTCCCATGAACCCGCGGTCGTCGATCGGTGGAAGATGACATGGGAGAAGCCAGTTCGCCAGATGATCGACTTCTTGTCAATTCTGCAGCCCTTGATCGACGACGGCGCCGCCTCGCACGACGGCCACTTCTGGAGCCTCGAAAGCGAGATTCCGCACTTTGAGGGCGAACGACCCAAGGTCATGGTCGCGGCGCTTGGCGAGCAGATGCTCAAGCTGGCTGGTCGACGGACCGACGGCACGATCTTGTGGTGCGTGGGTCCGAAGACGATCAAGGAACACATCGCTCCGGTACTCAACGACGCAGCCGAAGCCGCAGACCGGTCGCAGCCATCGATCGTGTGCTCGATCCCGGTGTGGGTGACCGATGATCCCCAGCCGGCGCGCGACTTCATCGCCCAGATCCTGTCGATCTATGCCGAGCTGCCGAGCTATCGCGCGATGCTCGACATCGAGGGGCTCCATGGGCTCGGCGAGCTTTCACTCGTTGGCTCCGAGGCCGAAGTCACGGAACGTCTGGGCGAGATCTCGCAATCGGGCGCGACCGATTTCACCGCGGTGCCAATGGGCGCCAACCCCGACGAGATCGCTCGTACCCGGGCCGTGCTGACCGCCCAGCTGTAGGTGCGTCGCCTGGTGCTGCACTGACAGCGCCAGGCATCGTGACATCTAGCTGTGACATTCGTCGAATGGGGTTGACCCGGCGTCGACGCGTGCGTATCTTTCTAATTCCGACTAATCCGATCGGATTTAACGCTTTTAGCGTTCCACCGGAAAGATACCCATGACCAGCCACCACAGCTACCCGGTGCACTTGTTGCTCCACGGCCGACCTTGCCTCGTCGTCGGCGCCGGCAACATCGCCCTGCGCAAGGCCGCCGGACTCGTCGACGCCAGAGCCGACGTCACCGTGATCGGACCCTGGGTACACCCCGACTTCGCCCACCTGCCGGTCACGATCAAAACCCGCTCCTATCGAGCCGGCGAGGTCGGCGGCTACCGCCTCGCCATTGCGTGCACCGACGACCCCGACGTGAATCACCAAGTCTTCGTCGAAGGCGAACAGGCCGGCGTGTGGGTCAACTCTGCCGACGATCCCGAGAACTGCGCCTGGATTCTCCCCTCGGTCGCGCGCAACGGCGACTTGACCCTCACCGCGTCGACGAACGGCCGCAGCCCGGCGATGGCCAGCTGGCTCCGGCGACGCTTCCAAACCGAATTCGACGAGCGCTACACGACGCTGCTCGATCTCCTGGCCGAAGCGCGTGCCGAAGCACGAGCGCACTTCGGGACCAGCGAGATCCGCGGCTGGAATGAAGCACTCGACGGCGACGGGGAGCGCGGGCTTTTCACCATGGTCGCCGAGGGACGCCTCGACGACGCCCGCGCCGCCCTTCGTTACGCGCTGGGTTTGCAGCCAGACCCGGCCGAGGCACCCGTATGACCGTCCATCTCGTGGGCGCCGGTCCCGGCGACCCGGAACTCCTCACGCTCAAGGCAGCGCGCCTGCTCGGCACCGCCGACGTCGTCGTCCACGACCGTCTGGTCTCGCCAGAGATTCTGGCCATGGCCGCCCCGTGGGCCGAGTTCGTCGATGTCGGCAAGGACCCCAACGGCCGGCGCACCTCGCAAGAACAGATCAACGAGATCCTGATCCAGCGGGGCCGCTGTCACAACACGGTGGTACGTCTCAAGGGCGGCGATCCCTTCGTCTTCGGGCGCGGTGGCGAGGAAGCCACTGCGCTCGAAGGCGCCGGCGTGCCAGTCGAGGTTGTGCCTGGGATCACGTCGTCGATCGCCGGACCCGCCATGGCCGGTATTCCGGTCACCCATCGAGGTGTCTCGAGCGCCTTCACCGTGGTGACCGCCCACGAAGACCCGCACAAGCCGGACAGCCTGAACTGGCATGCGCTGGCCGAACTCGGCACCACGCTCGTCGTGCTCATGGGCGCTCGGCGAGCGGAGAAGATCCGGGGTCGACTCCTCGAGGCTGGCATGGCCGGAACGACCCCGGTCGCCATCGTGACCGAGGCGACCACCGCCCGTCAGCGGGTCCGCTACTTGGCGCTCGACGAGCTCGGCATCGAACCCGTCGCAAACCCGTCCGTCATCGTCATCGGCGCCGTCGCCGGTTCGCCCGTACTCGCCCCCAACGTTCTCTCTGCCGCCACTTCACAACCCCATCACGCTTCACCGCTGACCACAGCCTGACCCTGAAGGACCGTTCCCATGAGCCCGCTCACCATCACCTCGGACACCACCGATCCCCTGACCCTCCCGAGGCCCGGCAACGACAGCACCGACCTCGACCCGGCGATCCGCGCGGATATCGACAAGTTCCAAACGATGCTCGACGGCTACCTCGCCGGCGACGTCGACGAAGATGTCTTTCGCGTCTTTCGGCTGACGAACGGCATCTACGGGCAGCGCCAGGGCGGCGAGAACCACATGGTTCGCGTTCGAGTGCCCTACGGGGCCGTCAGCGCCGAACAGCTCGACACCCTCGGCCGGGTCGTCGAGGACTACAGCCGCGGCTGGGGCCACATCACGACCCGACAGAACATCCAGTTCCACTACGCCCAGCTGCGCCAGATTCCCGAGATCCTCGAGCAGCTCGGCTCGGTCGGCATGACCAGCCGCGAGGCGTGCGGCGACACCGTCCGCAATGTGCAGGGCTGCCACCTCGCCGGTGCGTGCCCGTTCGAGGTCATCGACATCAGTGCGTGGGCCGAGGCCACCAACGAGTACCTGCTGCGCAACCCGATCGGCCAACGACTGGCCCGCAAGTTCAAGATCAACTTCTCTGGCTGCGAAACCGATTGCGGCCAAGCGATGTTCAACGACGCCGGCGTCATCGCCGTCACGCGCACGCGAGACGACGGTCGAATCGAGGCCGGGTTCCGCGTGTTCATTGCCGGCGGCCTGGGAGCTTCGCCCCACCCTGCACTCGCACTCGAAGACTTCACCGCCCGCGAGGATCTGCTGCCAACCATCGAAGCGATCCTTCGGGTCTTCGAACAGACAGGCAACCGTGACAACAAGCTCCGGGCCCGCATGAAATGGGTGGTCGATGAGCTCGGCTTCGAAGAGACGCAACGACGGATCCTGAACCAGCGGCGCCTGCTGCCAGCATCGGCCACCTGGCCCGGCGGAATCCCCCAGATCGTCCTCGAGCAGGGCGATGAGCCGGCAGGGCGAGATGCCACGGTCGAGGCGACCCCGGTCGGCCAGGGCGTGTCCGTCGCCATCGGCGGCAGTTCACCGTATGCACGTTGGGAACGAGCCAATGTCGTCCGCGGCGTCGCCAAACCGACCGTCTCGGCCTATGCGTGGTGTGCGCTCGGCGATGTGACCGGCGAACAGTTCCGAGGCCTCGCCTCGATCATCCGTGAGTTCGCGGTCGAAGTACGGGTTTCGAACCGGCAGAACTTCATCATCCGCGGACTCGACGAAGCCCAACTGCCCACCTTGTACGAGCGGCTGGTCGCACTCGACATGGCCCAGCCAGGTGCCGAGCTCTCACGCGATGTCGTGTCGTGCCCGGGCGCCGACACGTGCGGACTGGCGGTCACCCAATCAAGGGGGCTGGCCGACGCGATCGGCGAGACCCTCGAAGAAGAAGGCCTTGCCGAGGTCGGCGGCGTTCGTATCAATATCTCCGGCTGCATGAACTCTTGCGGACAACACCATGTGGCTGACATCGGGTTCTTCGGCATCGAACGACGAGCCCACGGCCAGTCGGCGCCCGGCTACCAGATGCTGCTGGGCGGCTATGTGGGACAGCAGCAGATCCACTTCGGCGACAAGGCGCTGCGTCTGCCGGCCAAGAGCGCGCCCGCCGCGGCCGCCGCCGTGTTGCGTCGCTTCGTTGACGAGCGGGTCGCGGGCGAAGCATTCCGCGGCTGGCTCGACCGGGTCGGCGGGGCAAGCGAAGTCGCCAAGGGGCTCAAGGAGTTCGACGTGTTCCCGGCGCCCGAAGACAATCCCGACTTCTA
Organism: uncultured Acidimicrobiales bacterium; assembly: GCA_938015575.1. Classification (GTDB taxonomy): domain Bacteria; phylum Actinomycetota; class Acidimicrobiia; order Acidimicrobiales; family UBA10347; genus UBA10347. The sequence continues at coordinate 21,072 of CALLPT010000157.1, read as the reverse complement.
TGTCGACTACGCCGAGACGGGGCCGTATGTCGCCGAGGTCGGCCAGAGCGAATGTGCGACCTGAGCCGCTCACTCGATGAGGTCTTTGCTGCGATCGACCGCGCCAACGCCGACGACCCGAACCAGCTGACTGCCGGGCCACGGGCCCAAGTCGAGGGCCGTTTGGCGAGCGACTGGCTGGGCCGGCTCGATCCAGCGGCGACGCCGGAGCTCCAAGTCGCGTGCCGCGCCCACCACCTGCGCCGATGGGAACTGGCCCGCGCGCAGTACCCCGAAGGGCGCGCCGGCTACCTGCTCTGGCGTCGGGACAACAAGGTTCACCAGGCCGCGGCGACGGCGAGCATCCTGAGCGATGCCGGATGGCCCGGCGAGACGATCGAACGGGTGCGACAACTGCTGAGCCGCGCCTTGCTGCGCAGCGACCCCGAGACCCAAACGCTCGAGGATGTCGCCTGCCTCGTCTTCCTCGAGACCCAATTCGGCCCGATGGTCGAGCGCACCGATCACGATCACATGGTGACCATCGTCACCAAGACGCTGACGAAGATGAGCGCCGACGCCATTGCAGCAGCGGGCACACTGCCCTTGGATGCCGCCGGTCAACGGGTGATCGGTGATGCCGTGACTGCGCTGAATCAGGACGAACCGAACCGTGAGCCATGAATCGGAAACACCGCAACCGTCCACGCTGCGAGAACGCACCAACCTGATCCGGGGCGGGCTCCAGCGTTCTGGGTTCGACGAGACCGCCGAGGCCATGTACCTCACCTCGGGCTATGTCTATGGCTCGGCTGCCGAGGCCGAAGCCGCCTTCGCCGGTGAACACGAGCGCTACATCTACAGCCGCTACGGCAATCCGACCGTCTCCGTCTTCGAAGAGCGACTGCGACTGCTCGAGGGAGCCGAGTCTTGCATGGCCACCGCGAGCGGCATGGCCGCGGTGTTCGCTTCGCTGGCATCGATCGTGTCGGCGGGCGACCGGGTCGTCGCGTCGCGGGCCCTGTTCGGTTCGTGTCACGTCGTGCTGACCGAGATCCTGCCGCGTTGGGGCGTCGAGACGGTGCTCGTCGACGGGTGCGATCTCGGCGCGTGGGAAGCAGCGCTCAGCGAGGGCGCACGGGCCGTGTTTCTGGAGACGCCCTCGAATCCCGGTCTCGACATCGTGGACCTGCGGGCGGTGAGCGAGCTCGCGCATGCAGTCGGCGCGACGGTCATCGTCGACAACGTGTTCGCCAGTCCGGTGCTCCAGAAGCCGCTCGAGCTCGGCGCCGATGTCGTCGTCTACTCGGCGACGAAGCACATCGATGGCCAAGGTCGCGTGCTCGGCGGCGCAATCCTGGGAACGCAGGCCTACAAGTCCGACTATCTCATGCCCTTCACCCGCCACACGGGACCGAGCTTGAGCCCGTTCAACGCGTGGACACTCGCGAAGGGCCTCGAGACGCTGCGGCTGCGTGTCGATGCTGCGGCCGCCAGCGCCCTCGCGCTCGCCGAACGACTGCACAGCCATCGAGGCGTGCTCGGCGTCGGCTACCCGCACCTGGCGAACCATCCCCAGTACGACCTGGCCAAACAGCAGATGTCGGCCGGTGGCACAGTGCTCACCCTCGACGTGGCAACCAAAGACGCGGCCTTCGCCTGCATGGACAAGCTCGCCCTGTTCGACATCTCCAACAATGTCGGCGACTCGAAGAGCCTGGCCACGCACCCAGCCACGACCACCCACCGCCGGATCGGCCCCGAAGCTCGAGCGCTCGTGGGCATCGGCGACGGGCTCATTCGGTTGTCGATCGGGCTCGAAGACCTCGAGGACCTGTGGGACGACCTCGAACAGGCGCTCGGCTAGGGCACCACGCGGATCATCTACCCTCGGGGAAATGAGCGACGAGCGTCTTACCTATCGACTTCTCACCGGCCCCGACGACGCAGCATTCTGCGAACGAGTGTCCGCCGCGCTGGCCGACGGCTACATCCTGTACGGCTCGCCATCGATCACCCACGACGGCGAACAGGTCCTCGTCGCCCAAGCCGTCATCCTTCCCTAGAGCCGCTTCGCCTCGAAGGCATCGTCGCGGCTACCTTCGGGGCGTGAGCGAAGGGCCACACATCACTGACGCCGATGTCGACGAGTACCAGCGCGATGGCGCCACGGTGGTTCGAGGTGCGGTCTCGTCGGAATGGCAGGAGCGGTTGGCGGCGGCCATTGAGCGCGACATCGCCGAGCCGGGACCGTTCGACCACAGCTACGACGTCGAAGGCGGCCGGTTCCACGGCAACTTGCGGGTCTGGCAGAACGACCCCGACTTCGCTGCCTTTTGCCTCGACGGTCCACCGGTTGCCATCGCACGCCGCTTCGTCGACGCCTCGCATCTGAACCTGTTGTACGACCAGTTGTTCGTCAAGGAAGCCGGCGCGAATCATCCGACCCGATGGCACAACGACCAGCCGTATTGGCCGGTGAGTGGACGCGACGTGATCTCGATCTGGGTCGCCCTCGACCCGACGACGGCCGAGAACGGCCGCCTCGAGTTCGTGCGTGGATCACACGAGTGGGATCGCTGGTTCCAGCCCGAGTCGTTCGGGCCGAACAACGGCGCCAGCGCGTACGAGCGCAATCCCGCCTATGAGACGATCCCGGACATCGAGGCCGATCGCGACGCCTACGACATCGTGAGCTGGGATCTCGAGCCGGGCGATGTCTATGTCTTCAGCGCGATGACCCTGCACTTCGCCGCGGGCAATGCAACGGCGAATCGTCGCCGCCGCGGCTACACCGTTCGCTATTGCGGCGACGATGTGCGCTACGACCCCCGCGTCGGCACGAGCACTCCGGTCCATGTCCCCGGCAAGGTCGCCGGCGACCTGCTCGACAGCGAACAATGCCCCGTGGTGTACAGCGCAACGTGACCACTCGATGATCACTCGCCGACTCGTCGGCTTTCTCGCTGGGGCTGCATTGATGCTGACCCTCGTCGGGATTGCCGGAAACGCTGAGCAGTTCAACTTCGACCGTGGCGATCCGACCGAAAGCTCACGCCAAGTCAGCCGAGGCGGCGAGTCACGCGATGCGATCCCGGTCGATGTCGAGGGCCCGGGCCAGATCGAGATCCGCCAAGCCGAGCTGCCCCCATGGGTGATCTGGGTGGTCGGGATCGGCGCTGGCATCGGGACCCTGTGGTTCCTTACGAGGCAGCGCTTCAAGCTGATGCTCGGGCGGCGGCGAGCGGCGCCTGCTTCGTCAGAATCCCGCATGACCGAACAGGAGCAGGCCGAAACGATCGCCGACTTCGCCGAAGAACTCATCGCCGAACTCGAGTTCGAACAAGATCCTCGCATCGCGATCCAGCGGGTCTATGCCGCCGTCGAAACCGGACTCGGCACCCGAGAGCTTCGACGCAAGCCGGCCGAGACACCCCTCAAGTACTTGGCGCGTGTGTTCGGTCGTCGCAAGTCCGCCGCTCCGGCCCTGGGACGGCTCACCGAGCTGTTTCAAGTCGCCCGCTTCTCTTCGGAGCCGCTTGGCCCCGATGCTCGACTTGCTGCGATCGATGCGCTTCGCGAGCTCCGAGACGAATACCGAGCCATTGCGCGGGCCAAGGTGTTCGGATGATCGTCCTCTTGCTTTGCTTGGCCGCATTCGGCGCCATGGCGCTCATCGGATCGTCGATGAGCTCGATCTCTCAGGTGACACCGACCGACACGGCCAGCCGCGGCCGCTGGGGCGTGCTCACGTGGGAATGGCAACGCACCCGGCGACTCGATGCCCACGAACGTCGTTGGCAGACCTCGCTCATCAGCGCTCGGGAACAGTCGACCCGTTGGCCCGATCTGGTCGCCGAAGTCGCGCGCCTGGAACGGGCCGCCGAGCTCACCCCTGATCCGGAACCACCGACCGAACACGATGCCGGCTGGGTCGATTCGCGACTCACCGCACTCGAACAGCACCTCGAAACCCTTGCGGGAGACTCCACATGAACAATCACGGCGCCGATCTCTCCGTCGACGACGTTGCCGCCCATGGCAATGCGATGCTCGACGAGTTGGAAAAGGCGGTCGTCGGCAAACGCGATGTCCTCACCCAACTTCTCACCGGCATCTTCGCCAGCGGTCACGTGCTGTTCGAAGACGTACCGGGCCTGGCCAAGACGTTGATCGCTCGCTCCATTGCCCAGGTTGCCGAGCTCGACTTCTCCCGGGTGCAGTTCACGCCCGACCTCGTGCCGGCCGATATCACCGGGTCGGCCGTTTTCGACGCGGGCGGCAGCACCGGCATCTTCAAGCCAGGGCCCGTGTTCGCCAACCTCGTCTTGGGTGACGAGATCAACCGTGCTCCTCCGAAGACACAGTCAGCGGTGCTCGAGGCAATGGAAGAACGCCAGGTGACGGTCGATGGCGTGTCGCATCCGTTGCCCGCTCCGTTCATCGTGATCGCGACCCAGAATCCGATCGAGAGCGGCGGAACCTATCCGCTGCCCGAGGCCCAGCTCGACCGATTCCTGCTGCGGCTCTCGGTTGGCTATCCCGACCTCGACGCCGAAGCAGAGATCGTCGCTCGCCGCGCTTCTCGAGGACGCGAAGAAGTCGAGCTCAACCAGGTCATCGATGCCGCGACGTTGCGGTCGCTCCAAGCCGTGGTCGAAACCGTGCCGGTAGAGGCAAGCGTCGCTCGCTACATGGCCTCGCTCGTCGCCGCCACTCGCGACACCCCACGCACCGATGCGGGAGCGAGCCCGCGCGGTTCGCTCGCCTTGCTTCGCGCCAGCCGCGCCTGGGCCGCACTGCACGGACGCAACTTCGTTACCCCAGACGACGTGCACGCGATCGCCGTACCGGCACTGGCACATCGTCTGATCCTCAAGCCCGACGAGTGGCTCCGCGGGGTCACGGGCGCCGACATCGTCGAGAGCATGCTGAGCACGGTTCCGACCCCATCGTCGATGGCGTAACCAACATGGCTGCACCCGTGCCTGAACGCCCGCCGGAACTGATCGACGCCAAGACCATCAGCCTCACCGGCAACCGCGAACTGCGCGGGCGCACGCCGCTTTTCGACGTGTTGTTCGGACTCACGATCGCGGCGTGCGTCGCGGCGATGGGTGCCCGGAAGCCAGAGCTGCTCGGTCTGGTCGCACCGATGCTCGCCGCGCTTGCGGTCGGGTTCGCGCGCTGGAAACCCGTGATCGGCGAGGTTCGCATCGGCATCGACGCTCCTCATCTCGTCGAGGGCGACGATTTCAACATCCTCGTCGAAATCGACGGGGGCAGCGAGGGACTCGAACGGATCGAGATCGAGCTCGAACTCGGCGAACGAATCGCAGCCCGCAACACGCTTCGGGCCGTCACCTCGGTCGCTGCGGGGACCACGCGCCACTTGTCGTTTCCGGTCTCGGCCGACGAATGGGGCGTAGGGACCGTCGATCGGATACGGGTGCGGGTCACCGATCGCTTGGGGCTCTTCGGTGGTTCGATTGCCCGCAGCACCGGCGTGTCGATGCGCGTGGGTCTGCCCGAGGATCGTCTACAAGCCTCGCTCGAAGCCGACCGCTTCCGCCGCGTCGTCGGCAGCCACCTCAGCAACGACCGGGGGCAAGGGCTCGAGATCGCCGACATTCGGCCGTATTTGCCGGGCGACTCGATGCGAGACATCAACTGGCGCATCACCAACCGGCGCCGCGAGCCATGGGTGACGCTGCGGCATCCTGACCGGTCGGCGACCGTCGTAGTCATCGTCGATGCCCACGACGGCGAGAGCGACTCGCGATCTGCGACACAACGGCGCTCGGTCGCGGCCGCGATGGCGCTCGCCCGCGGCCACCTCGCGAATCACGACCCGGTCGGGCTCCTCGTCGTTGGCCACACCGTTCGCTGGCTTCCTCCTCGACTCGGACGCAATCAGCTGTATCGCATCGCCGACGAACTGATTGCCGTAAGCAATGCGCCAGACGCGAGCTTGCGCATGTACCGACCTCCTGCAGTCCACAACATCAGCCGCGAAACCATCGTCGTCGCGGTCAGCCCGCTGCGCGACCCACTCATGGTCTCGCTCATCGCCGAGCTTCGCAGCCGAGGCAATGCGGTCGCCGTACTCGCCCCCCAGGTCGAAGAAGCGCCGGCGAGCCGACTCCCGTTCGCGTTCGAGGGACGCACGACCACACTCGCCCGCCGCCTGGCCAGCGCCGAACAAGCCGTCGGCGTGCAATCGCTTCGGGCACGAGGCGTCGTGATGGTGCCTTGGTCGCCAGACGAACCCGTCACGGCCGTGATCGCCGCCGTGCGGCGGTTGCGCCAATCGATGCGAAGGGTGGCGAGCTGATGCTGACCTGGCACCTCGACCGATTGTTTCGGTCGGCGACGCTTTGCCTCGCCGCTGCCGTTGTCGTCGTCGGCGCGATGGGTTTCCTCGTCGCCGGGGTGAGCGATGTCGACAGCGTGCTCGGTGGCATGCTCGTGGGAGCGGTGGTCATCGGTGTCGGCGGCATCGTTGGATCCACCGTGACATCTGGTGCGGGCGCACTGCTCTTCGGTGTTGTCGCGGGCCTCGCCCAGCCGGGGGCTGGGATGCTCTTGGCGGCCGGATGTTCCTTGTTTCTCGCGCTGGTGCTCGTCGACCTGTCAATCACCCTGCGCCGGGCACCCCTCATCGACCGTCGGATCTGGGTCGAGGCGGCGATCAGCGCGCCGATCGTGTGCGCGGTCGGCGCCTGCTTGTTCGCGGTTGCTTGGTTCGTCGCCACACGCGCCACGTGGCAGACGATCGTGTTGCCATTCGGCGTCATTGCCCTCGGCTATGCGGTGCGGCTCGCCGCCGATGCACACGCGAAGCGCACGGGCGCATGAACCGAGCGCGACAGCAACGGCTCCGTTCCAGACGGCCGATCGCTGGCACATAGGCTCCCGCCCATGGACTCTGTTCTCTACGAGGAACGTGACGGGATCGCCGTCATCACGCTCAACCGCCCCGAGAAGCGCAACACCCTGAACGACGACGTGATCCAGGGTGTTGCCGATGGCATCGACGCAGCGACCAAGTCACCCGACGTCGCAGCGATCGTGCTCCGGGGCGCCAACGGGACCCTTACGGCCGGCTACGACCTGAGCCCCGGCGCCGACGCACCGTTGTGGTCAACCCCGTACGGAGCTCGCGGACCAAAGCCACGTGAAGGAGCGTGGGACCCGGTGCGCGACTACCAGTTCATGGGCAACAACGTTCGTCGGTTCATGAAGATTTGGGAGTGCCCCAAACCTGTGCTCGGCGAGGTCACGGGCTGGGCCGTCGGCGGAGCAACCGACCTCGTGCTCTGCTGCGACCTGCTCTTCATGGCCAGCGACGCCCACATCGGCTACGCCCCCAGCCGCATCTACGGCACACCAACCACCATGCTGTGGGTCTACCGATTGGGGCTCGAACACGCCAAACAGTTCCTGCTGACGGGGCGAGCGATCGACGCCGCCACCGCGCACCGGATCGGACTGGTCTCCTATGTGCACGATCCCGAGGACATCGGCGAGGCAATCGAGGCCGAAGCACGGCGTATGGCGACGATCCCGGCGAACCAGCTTGCGCTCAACAAGATGCTCATCAACCAGGCGTTCGAGAACATGGGTCTGCGAACCAGCCAGATGCTCGGCACCTTCTTTGACGGCGTCACCCGTCACACCGAAGAGGCCTATCGCTGGGAGGAACAGATCGCCGAGCATGGTCTGCGACCTGTCGTTGCCGAGCGCGATGGACCATGGCAGGACTACTCGCAGCGGCCCCGCGGAACCGATCAACCATGAGCGAACGGCTACCGCTCGATGGCATCACCGTGGTCTCGGTCGAGCAGGCGGTTGCGGCGCCCGTCTGCACGGCTCGTCTGGTCGACGCGGGCGCACGGGTCATCAAGATCGAGCGTGCCTCGGGCGATTTCGCACGCGGCTACGACAGCGCCGCCGGAGGCGACAGCTCCTACTTCGGCTGGGCGAATCTGGGCAAAGAGTCGATCGTGCTCGACATCAAGGACTCTGGGGATGCCGAGTTGCTGCACCGCATGATCGCGGCCGCCGACGTGTTCGTCCAGAACCTGGCGCCGGGCGCCCTCGACCGTCTCGGCTTCGGAGCCTCGGCCTTGCGCCAAGCCAACGACCGACTGATCACCGTGGACATCTCGGGCTACGGCGACTCGCCGGCCGTGGCCAAGAAGCGGGCGTACGATCTGTTGGTCCAGGCCGAGAGCGGGCTCATCGCTGTGTCCGGCTCGCCCGATGAACTCGGCCGTATCGGCGTCTCGATCTGCGATGTCGGCACCGGCGTGACGGCCTATGCCGCCGTGCTCGAAGCCTTGGTGGGGCGATCGGTGACCGGCCAGGGCGCGGCGCTCGGCGTGTCGCTCTTCGACGTCGCTGCCGAGTGGATGACGGTGCCGTTCCTGCAGCACGCCGCGGGCATGGCCCCCAAGCGAGTCGGGCTCCGCCACCCCACGATCGCACCCTACGGGGCCTACGCCACCAGCGACGGATCCCTCACCCTGATCTCGATTCAGAATGAACGCGAATGGGTGCGACTGTGCCGCGATGTGCTGCACGCTGAACCAATGGCTACCGACCCGCGGTACACGTCGAACGAACAGCGGGTCGCAAACCGATCCGAGTTGGAACCCGACATGTCAGCGATCGTCGGCGGGCTCGACGCCGCTACCTTTCGCGCCCGCCTCGACGATGCCGCCATTGCCTGGGGAGCCATCAACTCGCTCGACGAACTCGCCGAGCATGCGGCGCTGCGCACGCGCCAGGGCATCAGTTCGAGTGGCATCGAGTTCCGGCTTCCCGCTCACCCGGTTCGCTCGGATCGACAAACGCCGACCCGGACCGCGCCCTCGGTCGGCGAACACAGCGACGCCCTGCGACGAGAGTTCGCGACGCCTGACTGACGGCACTTTGCGGCAACGTGTCAATCGCCGAAGATGACGTTTGGCTTATCCTCGGCCGGCTTTGCCAATTCGGCAGCCAAGCCATCGATCACCCGCTGCATGTTTGCCCGGTGCTCGCCGATGCGACGGAACAGGATCCGAGGCTCCTTGTCGGGCATCGCTTCGATGGCGGCGCTGATCCCCGAAGGCCCGGGTCCGAGCGCGACCGAAAAACGCACCCGCGTTGCTCCCGCGATCGAGGCGATGTCGAACCACCACCGGGCGCCGGGATTGTCCGGGTCACTGGTGCACCAGCCGAACTCTTTACCTTCGACATAGCGATCGACGAAACACGGGACGTCCCATTCGCCAATGGCGTCGTGCTTGTTCGACCCGATGAACTTGGCTCCGAGGGCCGGGCCGTCGACGCCGTCGTCCCATCGGGCGCCCATGAACTCTTCGCTGTACGGCTCACTGAGATTGATGTCGCTCACCCGGTCCCACACGACCGAGGTCGGCGCCTTGATGTCGACCTCGACCGTCGTCATGGGCCCATCGGCGAGCGAGGGCGGGTCGCTCGGGCCGCGCTCCCACTGATGGCCGTAACGGTCGATGCCCGTGATCTCGCGGGCCGGATACCGCGGGGCGCGGCGGAAGTCGTCGCCCGTGAACCACGCCACTGGGATCATCGCGATTTGCGTGTTGCCTTTGGGAACACCGAGCACGTCGCGAAGCTCCTCGCGCTTGCCGAGAATCGCGGTCGTCCACGCAGTGCCGAGGCCGCGGGCACGTAGCGCGACGCAGAGGCTCCAGACGGACTGCACGACCGAGTCAAACAGGCCGGGCCTGCCGCTGCCGTCGTGCACGCCGATGATCGTGGGCACGATGATCGCGGGGACCTCGGCCAGGTGCTCGGCGAGATAGGCGGCCGACTCCATGACCCGCTCTTGGGGATGACCGGTGCCCGCGATCTTGTCTCGCGCCCCGATCATGAACTGGCCGCCGGTCTCCATGTACAGCTCGGCCATCTGCTCCTTGACCCGTGGGTCACGGACGATCACCCAACGTCGACTCCCCTGGTTTCCGCCCGAAGGCGCCTGTTCGGCGATGTCGATACAGTCGTACAGGAGCTCGTTGTCGACCGGCCGCTCTAGGTCGAGGCGACGACGCACCGCCCTCGTTGTCGTCAGCACGTGGTCGATCGACGCAACGTCGATCTCATCGATGTTCATCCCCATGGAGCGATCCTAGGTGAACGGTTAACGCCGACTTCCAAGTCCTCACCTGCGACCGCCTACGCTCCGTCGGGGAGGTCGACGACGAGCGTGCGTGGATTCATCGAGCGCTTGCCGCTGTATGTCGGCGGCTTCATGGGGCCGTTCGGCACGATTGTCATCATCCCGATGTACCCCGAGTTGCGAACCGAGTTCGACGCAACCACCAGCCAGGTTTCGCTCGCGTACAGCCTCTATCTGATTCCGTTCGCGGTCTTCTTGCTTTTCTCCGGCACGATTGGTGAACGGCTCGGGCGGCGGCGGACCGTGCGGGCCACCTACCTGCTGTATGCGGCAGCAAGCCTGTTGGCCGCTCTCGCCCCGAACCTGACCTTGTTCATCGCCGCCCGCGCTCTGGCCGGGATCGGCAATGCGTTCATCACCCCACTGCTCGTTGCCGGCCTGGCCGAGTTGGTACCTGCCGACCGTCTCGGGCGCGAGGTCGGGATCTACTCGAGTTTCCAGGCGCTCGGCGGAGGACTTGGGCCGGTACTCGGTGGCATCGCCGCCGACACGGACTGGAAGCTGGCGTTCGTGGGCACCGCCGTCATCGCCGGCCTGCTCGCACTCGCACCTCCCCCTGGCGAACCCCGCACCGACGCCGACGCGATGCCCCGGCTGCGCCCGCTGCTGACCAAACAGATGTTGCTGCTCGGTGTGGCCTTTCTGTTTTTGGCGACCGGACCGATCGGTATTGGGGTCCTGGTGGGGCTCGCCGCGAGAGACGTTCTGGAACTTTCCGGCACCGTGGCCGGGATCGTCTTGTTCGCCGGCAGCATGACGTCACTGCTGTTGGGGCCCGCCTGGGGTCGGGTCCTGGACCGCCACGGACCCAGACGGGTCGGGCTGACGGCGATTGCGTTGGCGAGCGTGTCCGTCGCCTGCCTGAGTTTTGCGACCGGTGCCGTGTCGCTCGCATTGATCTGGGCGGTCGTCAGCGCGCTCACGGTGCTGACCGTGATTGTCTTCCAGGCGCTCGGCGCCAGCCTCATGCCCGAGAACCGAGGTGGCGCGCTGAGCTTCTTGCTCTCGTTCCGGTTCCTCGGACACGCGCTCGGACCGCTTCTGCTCGTGCCGGTGATCGAACGCCACGTCAACGCCGCGTTCCTACTCGCGGCCGCCCTCGGCCTGGTGCCGCTCGTGTTGGTCGCGATCGGGCTAGGTCCAGGACGCGGATCGTCCGAACCGCTCGGCCCGAAGCGAGCCCGCTAGGCCACGTCGTAACCGGCTTCGTCAATCGCCGCATGGATCGTGGCGATGTCGCCGCCGTCGACGGTGACCGTCGCGGCTTCGAGATCTACGACGACGGTCTCGACACCGGCGACCGCTTCGACTTCGGCAGTGACGGCCGCGACGCAATGCTCACAGCTCATGCCTTCGACCTTGATGACGTGTTGGAGGGCACCCATGGGTCGAAGCTATCCGTCGCTCGGGCATGCTGGACATCGTGATCATCGAAGGCGATTGGAAACGCGACGGCGCGGTGTGTGTCCGCCAAGCATTCGGGCCCGACGACATGAGATTGGCTGAGCAGGCGATCGACGCGAACCTCGCCGACCTGTCACCCCTCGCGAAGCGAGCAAGCGCCGACGACGACGCCCCGTTCATCGAAGATTTCTGCAACTGGCACCGAATCCCGGCCATGGAACGGTTCGTTCGCGAGTCCCCGGCCGCGCAGATTGCGGCGCACCTCACGGGCTCGTCGACGATCCGGCTCTTCCACGATCACATGCTGACCAAGGAGCCCGGCACCCGACAACGCACGCCTTGGCATCAGGATCAGCCGTACTACAACGTCGAAGGCTCGCTGAATGCGAGCATGTGGCTGCCCGTCGACCCCGTGCCACTCGACACCTCGCTTCAGCTGATCGCGGGCACGCACACCGGCCCCTGGTATCTGCCGCGTACGTTCCTCGACGAACAGGCCCGGTGGTTTCCCGAGGGAAGCCTGCGCGAGTTGCCCGACTTCGACGCGGAACCGGACCGCTGGCCAAAACTCGCCTGGGCGTTGGAGCCGGGCGATGCGGTGTTCTTCAACTTCTTGACGGTGCATGGCGCGCCGGGCGTCACCGGCACCGGCCGGCGCCGGGTTCTTTCCGTGCGCTTCTTGGGCGACGACATGGTGCATGCCCCGCGCCCGTGGACAACATCGCCGCCCTTCGACGGCCTCGACGATGAGCTGGCGACCGGCGCACCCATGATTCATCCGCTGTTCCCCGAGTTGTACCGAAGCCGAGCCGATACCTAGCCAGCGGACTACGCGCTGACTGCGCTCTGTGCCATTGCGCCGCCGTCGATCGTGAAGACCGACCCGGTCGCGTACGCGGCCTGGTCGCTCGCGAGCCATGCGGCCAGCCCGGCGACATCACTCGGGTCGCCCATTCGCCCGACCGGATGTCGCCGAGTCGCGGCATCGCGAGCGCCCGCGGGGTCGTCCATCGCTTCGAACGCGGCATCGGCCATCGCCGTCAGCACCCAACCAGGAGCGATCGCATTACAGCGCACCCCGTCGACGCCATGGTCGACGGCGATGGCCCGCGTCAGCGAATGCACCGCACCCTTGCTGGCGTTGTAGACGGCCATGCCGTGGTCGGCGTGTGTCGCGGCGGTGGAGCCGATGTTCACGATCGCCCCTCCGCCCGCCCCGGCCATCGCTCGAACCGCAGCTCGAGCAACGTTGAACACGCCCCGCACATTGACGTCCATGACCAGGTCGTAGTCCTCGTCGGTGGTATCGGCGATCGACTTCTCGAGCTGCACGCCGGCATTGTTCACGACAATGTCGACACGACCGTGTTCGGCCAAGATCGAGGCGACGCCGTCGTCGACCGCAGCGCTATCGGCGACGTCGACCGGGCGCCAGCCGACTCCCTCGATCGACGTCGCGCGTCGCGACCAGGCCACGACCGTGGCGCCCTCGGCGACGAATCGTTCGGCAATTGCTGAGCCGATACCGCTGCTCGTGCCCGTGATCAGTGCGACCTTGTCCGTGAGAAGTCCCATGCACCGCAGACTACGACTCGCCCGCCACGGTTCGGATCAGCGACGGATGTCTCGTGGATCCAGCGATCAGCCTTGGATGATCGACACGTCACGCCCCATGATCGGGTTATGGGACGACTCGATGACAAAGTCTGTGTGATCACTGGTGCTGCTCGCGGCCAAGGCGAGGCCGAGGCCCGCCTGTTTGGCGCCGAAGGCGGAACCGTTTGGCTGACCGACGTGCTCGATGCCGAAGGCGAAGCCGTTGCCGGCGAGATGGGGGGCACGTATCGGAGTCTCGATGTGCGTGACGAGGCCGCCTGGTCATCGATCATCGACGAGGTCGTCGCGACACACGGCCGGATCGACGTGCTCGTGAACAATGCCGGCATCTATACCCACGGCCGCCACTTCGAGATCGACGTCGACGACTTCAACCGCGTGATGGACATCAACTGCACCGGCGTCTTTTTGGGCATGCGCGCCGTGTCGCCACACATGCGCGACGCCGGAAGCGGTTCCATCGTGAACATCTCTTCGGTCGCCGGCATGCAGGGCGGCGTTAACGCGTTTGCCTACTTCACGTCGAAGTGGGCGGTGCGCGGCATGACCAAAGCAGCCGCGGTCGAGAACGGCCGGCGCAACGTTCGCGTCAACTCGATTCACCCGGGATTGATCGACACGGAGATGCTCAACAACGCGGTCCTCGACGGCCAGGACAGTGAGCGAACCGTGAACCAGTTCGTGCCGATGGGGCGGACCGCTTCGGCGCTCGAGGTCGCGAACATGGCACTGTTTCTCGCCAGCGACGATGCCAGCTATTGCACCGGGTGCGAGTTCGTTGTCGATGGCGGCATGACCGCGTTGTAACGCAGGCCGCGCGCCGAACACCGAGCAGCGGTGCGTTCTCGTCGACTGATGTTGGCCTCGTCGGTGAGTGACAGACTCGACTATGGCTCTTGAGAAACTGACCGAGGGATATGGCCTGATCGAGGGTCCGGTCTGGCACCCCGATCGTGGTCTTCTGTTCAGCGATGTGCAGGGTGGTGGTGTCTACGCCGTCACGCCGCACGGCGAGGTCTCGACGGTGCTGGAGCATCGGCGCGGTATCGGCGGCATGGCGCTGCACGCCAATGGCGAAGGGATGATCGTGAGCGGACGCAACGTCGCGTTCAAGCCCTTCGACGGTGGTGACTCGATCGCGCTCCTGACGCAAGCCGAAGAATTCGGACAGGTCGGGTTCAACGACCTAACCACCGACGCGGCCGGTCGCATCTACGTGGGCGAGCTTCGGGCCAGCCCCTTCGCAGACAATGCCGGTCAAGTGCCCGGCGCGCTCTGGATGATCGACACCGATGGCACCTCCCAGGTCGTTGGCCACGAGATCCTGTTGACGAACGGGCTCGGCTTCTCACCCGACAGCGCCACGCTCTATCACGCCGACTCAACTCGCCGGGCCGTCATGCGTTACGACGTGCTCGAGGACGGCACGCTCGGGCCGAAGACGGTCTTCGCCGAACTCGACCGGGGTGTACCTGATGGGCTCGTCGTGAGCGAGGACGGAACGGTTTGGGTTGCGCTCGCTGCAGGCGGCGGTGGTGTCGCGGTCCTCGAGTCAACCGGCGCGGTGCGCACCTTTGTTGATATCCCGCTCCCCATGTGCACGAGCGTGTGTTTTGGTGGCGATGATCTTCGCCAGCTCTACATCGTCTCGGGCTCCGAGGGAGCACCCACGGACCGGGCCGGTGCCGTGTTCGTGCTGGAGACCGAGGTCGCCGGCCTCGCCGTCAGCCCCGCTGCGGTGACACTCGACTAGGTCAGTCGTTCGCTCCATCAACGCTCGCTCCATCAACGCTCGCTCCATCGACGACGGCCATCGCGTCGACGCCCGCGCCCTGCTCGGTCGAGGGCGGAGCAGGAACCTCGACGATGCGATCGTCGACATCGTCGAACTCCATGCGCAGCGCTTTGGTCATGGTGGCGTGCATGTCATAGGTGCAGACGATGTAGGTCAGTTCGAGGATCGCTTCTTCGCTGAGCTCGTCTCGCAGCGCGTCGAAGACACCGTCGGGCACTCGACCACCTTGGAGCACCAGGCAGTCGGTATAGGCCAGCACGGCCCGCTCGATCGGCGAGTAGACGTCGCTCACGCTCCAGTGGCGGATCGCGTCGATCTTCGCCTCGCTCAACCCGACCGACCTGGCGGCCTTGCAGTGCTGAGAGAACACGAACTGGCTGCCGCGCGTATAGCCAGTGCGGGTTTGGCCGAGCTCACGCAGTTGCGGATCGAGAACCCGCTCCGGCGATCGGTAAAAGGCGAAGCCGTCGACGATGTGATCGAACAGGTCAGGGACTGCCGCCGTGACCGTCCACCAGTTGCCGGGCGTGCCGGTTTCGGTACCGGGTTCGGCGACCGGATCGCGCGACCCGAAGAGCAACGAGTACAGCTGTTGGGCTCGAGGATGCGCGTCGTCTCGCGCGACCTGTCGGGTACGCGGCACGGCTACTCGACGGCGGCCGCCACGCGTTCGAGCGTGGTTGCCATCGACTGGCGATTGAACTCGGCTCGGTCTTCGACACCAGAGATCGAAGGGCGGTTGATCACCTCGTCTGGACGCAGGTCGTCCCAAATCTCGGTCACTCGGCATCCGCCGTCGGTCGCCTCGAACTCATAGGCCCACGTGGCGAAATGGAAGTCACGGCTCGTGCAGTCAAAGGCGAAGCGCTTGCCTCGATCCGCGGCCGTAACCGTGTTCACGATCGACCACTCCGCACCGTTGTTGGCGTTGTGGCCCATGAACTGGGCGCCGACCTCGGGGCCGGTTGCGCCTTCGACCCACTCACATGTGTGGCATTCCGGAGACCACTCCCCCATACGTGTCACATCAGCGATTGCGTCGTAGACCGCCTCGGGCGATGCGGCAATGTCACGGGAAACTTCGAGGTGTCGAATCATGGCCAAACGCTAGCCGCGGCGCCCCACGCGACTACGAGGGGCCGGTACGGTTCGGCCGTGGACTTCGTAGATCTCGAACAGCAACGCCCCCCAACCTCGTGGGGCGTCGCCGTCGACGATGCTGCAATCGCTCGCGTCGCCGACATGTGGAAGGACGACACGTTTCCGTTGCCGACGTTCGACTATCCCGGCACACCGCCCGAGCGCGACGAGTCATGGTGGTTCGACTACGTGACGCTTTCGGTCTCGGTGCTCGCGTGCTTGTGGCCGCCTGATGGCGAGCAGATGTGGCACTGCGAACTCGACGGGCAGTGGCTCGACGATGCGCCCGGCATCTTCGCCGTGTTCACCAAGACGCTCGAAGACGATGGGCTCGACCTGGCTCGATTCGCGAACCTCGGCGACAGCGAAGGAGCGGAGCTCTTCGCTGGACAGGGGACCTTGCAGATGATCCCCGAACGCGTCGACCTGCTTCGGCGCGTCGCCACAACGATCACGGACCGTTGGGACGGGTCGGCTCGCAACCTCGTCGACGCGATGGGCCGCGACGGTGTGCGTATCGCGGCCGCATTGTCTGACACGATGCCCGCGTATCAGGACCGGCCGGACACCGCGGCAGGGACGTTGCCGTTCGACAAGCTCTCGCACCTGGCCGCGGCCATCATGGCGGCCGGCGCCGGGTGGGACGCCGGCGGCTTTCACGGCTACGACGATTTTCCCGTGTACCCCGACTACATGCTCCCGCGGGTGCTTCGGCACCTGGGCATCCTGGTGTACCAGGCCGATCTGGCTGCCGCCATCGACGCCCAGCAACTGATCGCCGCTGATTCCCCCCACGAACATGCACTGCGTTGGGCAACGGTCTTTGCTGGCGCCGAGTTGCGTCGTGCACTGCGCCAACGCAACGTCGAGGTGCCCTCGCCGGGACTCGACTACCGACTGTGGTCCGAGGCAGTTCTCGGCCCGAACGCCGCGATGTTCGGCGAGCACCACCGCACCGTGACGTTGCGTTACTAGCGACGAGCGACGAGCTGCCGTCTACGGTTCGGGGATGGCGACGAATCCCGACTTCGACTTCCAGGGCGTCAACCATGTGGCGCTCGTCAGTAGTGACATGGCTCGCACCGTCGAGTTCTACCGCGACACACTCGGCATGCCGTTGGTGAAGACGCTCGAGCTTCCTGGTGGCGCACAGCACTTCTTCTTCGACTGCGGCAACGGCGATTGTGTTGCCTTCTTCTGGTTCCCCGACGCGCCCGAACGAGCTCCCGGGATCGCGAGCCCTGAGGGGCTTCCCGGGCAGGGCGATCTGCGCACGGCCCACGGGTCCATGAACCATCTCGCGTTCAGCGTTCCCGTGGACAAGTTCGATGAGTACGTCGAGCGGTTGCAATCCAAGGGTGTCGAGATCGGCCACGTGTTGAACCACGACAACAGCCCGTCGACGGTCGCGGTGGACATGCACGACGGGGTGTACGTGCGCTCGGTGTATTTCTGGGATCCCGACGGCGTCATGCTCGAGTTCGCCTGCTGGACCCAGCCGTTCAGCGAAGAAGACGCGCAGCACGCGCCGGCTAATGCCGCCGGCGAACGCATCGCCTAGCGCGAGCTACAGCCGCATCTGCTGCACCTGGGCGGACAGCCCGCCGTCGATCACCCAGAGTTGTCCGTGGGCGTAGCGGGCTTCATCAGACGCAAGCCAGTGCACCAGATTGGCGATGTCGGTGGGCGTGCCAATCGTGCGCAACGGATGCACAGCCGCCGCCTCGGCCCGAACCGCCGCCTCGTCGTCGGCGTCACCGAAGAACGATCCGAGCATCGGCGTGTCGACATAGCCGGGACAGATCGCGTTGACGCGAATGCCTTCGGCACCGTGGTCACACGCCATGGCACGGGTGAGCGCGTGCACGGCTCCTTTGGTAGCGCAATACGCGGCCAGGCCGGGGTCGGCGATGAACCCGTCATAGGAACCGAAGTTGACGATCGAGGCACCCGCGCGGTCGCGGGCTGGTGACCGCCGCAGCAGCGGTAGCGCATGCTTCGACGTCAAGAACGTGCCGGTGACATTGATCGCAAAGATCCGGTTCCAGTCATCGAGCGACGTTTCCTCGATGGTCTTTTCGATCTCGATCCCGGCCGCGTTGACGACGATGTCAAGATGTCCGACGTCGGCCTCGATGTGCGCCATGCCGCTGCGCACCGCGTCTTCCGACGTGACGTCGAACGCCAAGAATTCACCCGGGGCCGGTTCGGCACCGACGGAACCCGCGTCGGTCAGGTCGGCGGCGAACACTCGAGCGCCTTCGTCGACAAATCGTGCGCAGACGGCCCGGCCGACGCCGCCGCGTCCACCAGTCACGATCGCGACTCGGCCGTCAAGTGTTCCCATCATGAGCTCCCTTTCGTGGCGCGTCGATAGGCGTCGAGGACGAGTCCGTGAAAGTGATGCAGCCCGTGCTCGGACAAGCCGGAGCCTTGGGGGTCGACCACGATGCGACCGCTCTCGAACGCCGGCGTGCGCATGCCCCGTTGGACGCTCTCGACGAGGTTGATGTCCTCGACCTGCAACACCTCGTCGAGGTAACGAATCGATTCGAGTTCCGCCTCGTTCGGCTCCGAAGTTTCGAGGAAGAAGTCGTAGGTCTCCAGGGTCCGCTCGGGTCCGATCGGGATGACCTTGAGCACGATGAAATTGCCGCGGCCCGGGTACCGCATCATGCAGGTGTTCGGCCACAGCCACCAGACCGCGTGATCGCGCACCGTCGCTTCGGAGACGTCATAGGCCGAGTTCTCGTCGCTGCGACCAGCCTCGGCCATATGGCTCGAGTAGATGCCGTGGGTGGTGACCGAGTAGGTGTCCATGTCGACTAGCGAGACGAAATCTTGGTGGGCGACATGGCAGTGGTAGCACTCGAGGAAGTTGTCGATGACGTTCTTCCAGTTCGAGTTGATGTCGTAGGTGAGACGGTGTGCGAACGTCAGCTGTTCGACATCGGGCGCCCAGTGCGCGATCTCGGCGCCGAGATCACCGGACTGTTCGGGCAACGGTGGCGCTGCCGGATCGAGATTGACCCAGACGAACCCGCCGAACTCGGTGACCTGTACCTGGTCGAGACAGATGGACTCGGTTTCGAAGTCGACCAGATGCTTGGTGTGGCGAGCCGATCGCAGTTGCCCACCCAGGTCGTAGCTCCATGCGTGATACGGACACACAATGTTGCGGGTCGTGCCCTCCCCCGACAAGAGTTCGTGGGCCCGGTGCTTGCACACGTTGTAGAACGCTCGTAGCTCACCGGGTTCACCTTGTTCCCCACCGCGCACGATGACGATTGGCATCTCGCCAATCAGCTCGGTCATGAAGCTGCCGGGTGCCCGGAGCTTCTCGCCATGGCAGACCCACTGCCAGGTGCGACGGACAATCTCTTCCTGGTCAGCAGCAAACCACTCGGGTTGGACATAGGCATCGGCATGCAGGGAGGAAGATCGGGTCGGCTCGTCGTGCCAACCTGCACCGAGTCGCTCGACCCGTTCCTTGGAAAGGGAGCCGTCAGCGCCCGTCGACATCTTGCACCATCGCGAGCCGCAGCCAGCCGTGGCAGTCCTCGCCATAGAACTCGCCTGGTGTGCCAACGACCCCGAGCTCAGTTGCGACGCGATTGGCGAGCGCCCAACCATCATCGGTCTCGTCGCGGAACCAGAGATAGAACCCACCGCTCGGCATTGCACAGTCGACGCCGATGTCAGCGAGCCGAGCGATCATCTTGGTCATTCGTCCGCGGTAGCGCTCTCGTTGGTCGGCGACGTGGGCCGGGTCACCCCAGGCCGCGATCGCCGCGTTCTGCACCGGCGCGGAGACCAGTAGCCCGGCGTGTTGGCGAACCTTGCCCAGATAGTCGACGATCTCGCGATCGCCGGCGATGAAGCCTGCTCGGGCGCCGGCGAAATTGGACCGCTTGCTCAGCGAGTGGACGGCGACGACACCCTCAGAACCGTGTTCGAGCATCGAGGTCGCCGGACGGTCCCACGTGAACTCGATGTAGCACTCATCGGAGAAAATCGGCACGTCGTGCGCCCGACCCCATGCAGCGAGCTCGGCCAGGTCGTCCATCGCGCCGGTTGGGTTGCCGGGCGAAGCGTTCCACAGGCACAGCGCCCGCTTGGCGTCGTCGGCTGAAACCGCCGACAGATCCATCCGCCACTGGTCGTCGAGCGGCACGGGCACGGCTCGGCACCCGCCAAGTTGTGCACCCAACTCGTAGCTCGGGTAGCTCACCGCCGGGTAGAGCACCGTGTCGAGATCGGGACGACGCAGCCGCAGCCAATGCGGCAGGCCCGCAACGAGTTCCTTCGCCCCGACGATGGCAATCGCGTCAGCGCCCGTGATGTCGGTTCCAGCGATCGAATTGAGCCACGCCGCAGCGGCATCTCGATACGCCGGCGTACCGACGCAGGGCGGGTAGCCCGCCTCGTTGCCCGACGTTGCGAGCGCTTGGATCGCGACCGCTGGCGGCGGATCGTGTGGCGCACCGATCGACAGATTGAGCATGCCGAGCGGATGGAGTGCTGCGATCTCTTTGACCGCGTCGAGACGATCGAACGGGTACGGCGGCGGAACGAATGGCTCGGTGCGCATGCGCCCCGCAGGCTAGTTGTTCGCCCTGGGCGGCGTCAGAGATCTCAGCTGGCCATGAACTCGATCATGAGCTGTGCGATCTCGGGCCCCTTGTCCTCTTGCAGGAAGTGACCGCCGCCCTCGATCGTCACATGAGGTTGGCCCTGCGCTCCCGGTAGCGCCATAAACGGGGCTTCGCCACCAGCGGTCACTGGATCCTGGTCACTGAAGCAGCACAAGATCGGCCCGTCGAACTCGCGCAAGACACCCCAGGCGGCTCGGTTGTTCGCAGACTCGGGATCGTCGGGCGAGGTCGGCACGAACGAGGGCCAGATCCGGGCGCCAGCCAGGAACGAGTCG
>CALLPT010000156.1 GCA_938015575.1 uncultured Acidimicrobiales bacterium | reverse complement strand
TCCTGCCCCGCCCACTGATTGAACGCAAGGACCGCTACGTCATCCCCGAGCGGCTGAGCGCCAAAGGCGAGGTTCTGCTCGCCTACGACGATGCGGCAGCGAGTGCCGTGATCGATGCGATCGAGGCCGGTGGCTACGAGGCCGTAGCCATCGGCTTCCTGCACAGCTACGTGAGCGACGTGCATGAGCAACGCTTCCGAGACCAGTTGCTGGCCCGGCTCCCGGACCTGTCGGTCTCTATCAGTGCCGAGGTCTCGCCCCAGATGCGCGAGTTCGAGCGCTTCAACACCGTCTGCGCCAACGCCTACGTCCAGCCGCTCATGGCCTCGTACCTCGTGCGCCTCCGCGACGAACTGCGAGCCCGCGGCGCCGACTGCCCGCTCTACCTCATCCACTCCGGCGGTGGCCTGATGAGTGTCGAGTCGGCTGCCGCGTTTCCGGTGCGCCTGGTCGAAAGCGGGCCGGCGGGTGGCGCCATCTTCGCCGCCGATCTGGCTGCCCGCTACGGCCGCGACCGTGTGCTGTCCTATGACATGGGCGGCACGACCGCCAAGATTGCGTTGATCGAGGGCTACACGCCACAAACCGCCAAGACCTTCGAGGTCGCCCGCACGACCCGGTTCAAGAAGGGGAGTGGCATGCCCATCTCGATACCGGTGATCGAGATGATCGAAATCGGTGCCGGCGGCGGATCGATCGCGAGCGTCGACTCGCTCGGCCAGATCCGGATCGGACCGCATTCGGCCGGAAGCGAACCGGGGCCTGCCGCCTATGGGTTGGGCGGGACCGACCCGACCGTCACCGACGCGAACTTGCAGCTCGGGCGCCTCCATCCCGACACCTTTGGTGCCAAGAACATCTCACTCGATCCCGAAGCAGCAGCAGCCGCCCTGCACATGGGTGTCGCCTCACCACTCGGGATGGACGACGACACCGCCGCAATCGGCGTCGCCGAAGTCGTCGACGAGAACATGACTAATGCCGCCCGGGTCCATGCCGTCGAAAACGGCAAGGACCTCAACGGCTTCTCCATGGTCGCCTTCGGCGGAGGGGCACCGCTGCACGCGACCCGGCTGATGGACAAGCTGGGACTCGACGAAGTCTGGGTGCCGCCGGGTGCAGGAGTGGGATCTGCGATCGGCTTCCTGCGGGCCCCGTTCTCCTACGAGGCCGTGCGCAGCTTCTACACGACGACACAGGCCTTTGATTTCGAAGGCGCCAACCGCGTCTTGGCCGAACTGACGGCCGAAGCCGAGAGCTTCGTCCGCCAAGGCACCGACGTCGACCTTGTCGTCGAGCGCCAGGTCTCCATGCGCTACAAAGGGCAGGGCTGGGAGATCCCGGTCCGACTTGACGGCGACACGTTTGACGAGTTCGCAGCCGAAATGATCACGGGCGTGTTCACGAAGGCCTACGAAAGCTTCTTCGGGCGAGCCATCGACGATGTCCAGATCGAGGCCGTCAGCTGGTCGGTGCGTGTGAGCAGCGTCGTAGCACCGCCGGCGCGAGTCGCGATTACCGAGGGCACCGAGATCGTGACCAGCGCCATGCGGCGCCCGATGTATGACCCCGTTACCTCGGCGACGGTAGAAGCAGCGATCGTGGAGCGTTCTGCCTTGTCCACGGGCCACGCCGTCGACGGTCCGGCCCTGATTGTCGAGGCCCAAACGACCACGGTGCTCGGTTCGCATCACCGAGCCGTACTGCAAGAAGACGGAAGCCTGCGGGTCACTCGAGTGACCGCAACCCAAGGAGCAGCATCATGAGCACCCGCGACGTGCACAACCAGATCATGTGGAACCGGCTCATTGCGGTGGTCGAAGAACAAGCCCTCACGTTGATCCGCACCGCGTTCAGCACCTCGGTGCGCGAGGCCGGAGATCTGAGCGCCGGGGTGTTCGACCCGCAAGGCCGCATGATCGCTCAGGCCGTCACTGGCACACCCGGCCACGTCAACACGATGGCGGCTGCGGTCGGCCACTTCATCACCGACATCGGCCCCGAACGGATCTACCCCGGCGACGTCTACCTGACCAATGACCCGTGGAAGGGCACGGGTCATCTCCACGACATCACCGTCACGACACCGGTCTTCAAGGGTGAGGCCCTGATCGGCTTCTTTGCCTCGACCGCGCACGTCGTCGACATCGGTGGCCGCGGCTACGGGCCCGACGCTCGCGAGGTCTACGAAGAAGGCCTCCGCATCCCGATCATGAAGTGGGCCGAACGCGGCGAACTCAATCGAGATCTGGTGGCCATCGTGCGCAACAATGTGCGCGAAGCCGACCAGGTCGTTGGCGACATCCACGGTCTTGCGGCCTGCAACGAGACCGGACGCCGTCGCCTGCTCGAGATGCTCGACGAGTTCGACCTGGCTGACCTGGGGGACCTTGCGGCGTTCATTTTCGAGCGGACCCGCGCAGCCACGCTTGCGGCGCTCGGTCCCGTCGAAAAGGGCACGTATCGCAACACCATGGTGGTCGACGGCTACGACGACCCGGTCACGTTGGCCGTTGAGCTCACGGTGGCCGATGACGGCATGCACGCCGACTTCACGGGTAGCTCGCCGCTCAGCCGGTTCGGCGTCAATGTCCCGATCACCTACGCCCAGGCGTACTTCACGTACGGCATGTTGGTGGCGCTCGCTCCTGAGCTGCCGAACAACTTCGCGTCGCTCGAACCGTTCACCGTGAGTGCACCGACCGGGGTGATCCTGAACGCGCAGGACCCCGACCCGGTCGCCGTGCGCCACGTACTCGGGCACTTCGTGACTGACCTTTGCCTCGGGGCTATCGCCCAGGCGCTCCCCGAGGTCGTCCCGGCCGAAGGCGCGGGCGCGCTGTGGAACTTCCAAGCGAGCGCACGGGCGACAGACCCCATGTCTGGGCTGCCTCCGGTCGAGATGCTCATGTTCAACAGCGGTGGAACCGGTGCACGGCCGACGCTCGATGGCCTGACCGCGACGGCCTTTCCGTCGGGCGTTATGACGATGAGTTCCGAAGCCACCGAGCAGATCGGGCCGATCGTTGTGTGGCGGAAAGAGATTCGCGAGGGGAGTGGTGGAGCCGGCAAGTACCGCGGTGGGCTCGGCCAGGTCGTTGAGATCGCTCCTGCCGAGGGCTACGAGTTTCAGTTCTCGGCCATGTTCGATCGGGTCGCGAACCCGGCGCGCGGTCGAGCCGGCGGCGAGGACGGCGCGCCCGGCGCCGTGTACCTCGACGACGGCACACCATTCCCCACCAAGGGCAAGCAGACCGTTCCGGCCGGACGCCGTCTCATTCTCGAGCTGCCTGGTGGCGGCGGCTTCGGCGACCCAGCCGAGCGTTGCGCCGAAGACGTCGACAATGATCGTGCACAGGGGTACACCGAATGACCTCGTCCGTCATGCCCGTCATCGATGACCCCCGGCGAGACACCTACGACGTCGTGATCGTCGGCGGTGCGATCATTGGATCCTCCGTTGCTTGGTGGCTGTCGAGGAACGCAGACTTCGACGGCACGATTCTTGTGCTCGACCGTGACATGACGTACGAGAATGCGTCGACCTCGCACACGAATAGCTGTATGCGCCAGCAGTTTTCCAACGAGGTCAACGTTCGTATTTCACAGTTTGGCGCCGAGTTCGTGCGCAACTTCCGCAGCTACATGGGCGACGACCCCGAGGTTCCCGAGCTTGCGGTTGATCACTTCGGCTACATGTACCTTGCCGCGGACGAAGACTTCGCCCAGACGCTGCGCACGAATCAGCAAATCCAAGCCAGTTTCGGCGCCGGCACCAAGGTGATGACGCCAGATCAGATCAAGGCCGATTACCCGTTCTACACCGTCGACGATCTTGTACTGGGGTGTCACAATCTGGTCGACGAGGGCTACTTCGACGGCGGCACGATGTTCGATTGGTGGCGCCGCAAGGCGCGACAAAACGGCGCCGAGTACATCGCTGCCGAAGTCACCGGCATCGAACGCTCGGGCAATCGGGTCACTGGCGTGACCCTGGCTTCGGGTCGCACGATCAACTGCGGGACCTTGGTGAATGCGGCGGGGCCGCGTGCCGTCGAGGTCGCGCGGATGGCCGGGCTGGAGCTACCGGTCGAGCCTCGGAAGCGTTACACGTTCATCTTCAATGCCGCTGAACCCTTGGATCGAGCTTTGCCGCTAACGATCGATCCGTCGGGTGTGCATGTGCGCACCGACGGCGATGCGTACATGGCCGGCTGCACGCCCGACCACGACCCGGCCGTCGCCTACGACGATTTCGTCATGGACCCCGACATCTTCGAGGACAAGGTGTGGCCGGCGCTCGCGCACCGCATTCCGGCATTCGAACGCATCAAGGTCACGAATCGCTGGGCCGGTCACTACGCCCACAACCGGCTGGACCAGAACGTGATCATCGGCCCCCACGACGAGGTCGAGAATTATGTGTTCACGGTCGGCTTCTCGGGGCACGGCCTGCAGCAATCTCCGGCTATCGGCCGCGGTGCCGCCGAACTGGTGACCTATGGCGAGTTCCGGACATTGGATCTGAGTCCGCTGGGCTACCGGCGCATTGTCGACAACGAGCCGTTTCTGGAGACCGCGATCATTTAGGCTCGCCCGATGGAACCAACCCATGCCGACTACCTGATTGTCGGAGCCGGGGCGATGGGCATGGCCTTTGCCGACACGGTGCTGCAGGAGAGCGACGCGACGATGGTCATTGTCGATCGCCACGCTCGGCCCGGCGGCCACTGGAACGATGCCTACCCATTCGTCCGGCTGCACCAACCGTCGGCGTTCTATGGCGTGAACAGTCGCGCCCTTGGGGCGGACACGATCGACCAGGTCGGCTGGAACGCCGGCCTGTACGAACTTGCGTCGGGTACCGAAGTCGTCACGTACTTCGAGCAGGTCATGCAACAAGACCTGTTGCCGTCTGGGCGCGTGCAGTACTTCCCGCGTTGTGACTATCTCGGTGGCGGTCGGGTGCGTTCCCTCGTCACTGGCGAAACGTTCGAGGTTGCCGCGAGCACGACCGTCGATGCGACCTACATGGACGTGCGGGTTCCCTCGCAGACCACGCCGGCCTTTGACCTCGCCTCCGATGCGTGGTGCGTGCCACTCAACGACCTGCCGACGCTCGACCGAGCGCCCGAGCGATGGGTCGTCGTCGGCGCGGGAAAGACCGGGATGGACGCCTGTCTCTGGTTGCTCGCAAACAATGTCGATCCGGCCCGAATCACCTGGATCATGCCCCGCGATTCGTGGATCCTGGATCGATCGAAGATCCAGCCGGGGGCGGAGCACGCCGACGGTTCACTCGCGAACTTCGCGGCCCAGATCGAGTGCAGCGCCAAGGCGAGCGATATCGCCGACCTGTTTGAGCGCCTCGAAGCCATGGGTGCACTCTTGCGGATCGACGCCAACGTGCAACCCGAGATGTACCGATGCGCCACCTGTACCAAGGCCGAGGTTGAACAGCTGCAGAGGATCGAGCACGTCGTCCGTATGGGTCGGGTGCGTTCGATCGAAGCGGACCGGATCGTGCTCGAAGGCGGCGAGATCCCGACCACGCTGAACACCGTCCACGTGCACTGTGCCGCCGACGGGTTGGCGCGCCGCGACCCCAAGCCGGTGTTTGACGGCGACCGCATCACGCTCCAGACGGTGCGCCACTGTCAACAGGTGTTCAGTGCTGCGCTCATCGCCCACGTCGAGGTCAGCTACCAGGACCAAGCGCGCAAGAACGAGCTGATGCAGGTCGTGCCACACCCAAACAGCGCCAGCGATTGGATGCGCACCGCCCTCGGGAACATGCTCAACTCGGCCCGGTGGCGAGAGGACCCCGAATTGTTGGCTTGGCTGGCTGCGGCTCGCCTCGATGGCTTCACGAACCTACGGACCGGTGAGTTCGAGACCGACGCACAGAAGCGGGCCATGGAGAGCATCGCCGAAAACGGTCTCGCTGCGGTTGTGAACCTGCAACGCCTGATCGCCGAGGCCGACGCGGCCCCTGCCAACTAGACGCGTTCGGTTAGTACGACGCGCGGCCAAGATGCGCGCGTGTCCGCGAAGCTGGCGACGTCGGCGATGATCGCAGCCTTTGCCTCGTCGTCGTTGAAGAACTTGTCCGACAGCGTCTGACGGTCGGGGAATGCACACATCGCCACACCGTCGAGCTCCGGGCCGTGGAGCGTCGCGGTCACGCTGAGCTGCTCGTAGTCACACATTGCGAGATGGCAGCGCAAGGCCAACGGGCCATGGATGTCGCGCCAGTGCGCATCGGACTCGGCGTGGGTGCGCTCCGGGTGGCGAACCATGGGAAACGAGGCAATGACCCGGGGGGCACCTGGGTGCTGTGCCTCGGGAGCTGCTTTGATGACACGCCCGAAGACGACGTAGAGCCCAACATCAGCGACAGCGCGTACGCGCTCGATCGCGTCGCTCGCGACGGCGAACATGCTTCGGTACGGGACGCTGTCGCGTTCGTTCTCGTGCGC
The DNA here is from genome assembly GCA_938015575.1 of uncultured Acidimicrobiales bacterium. Taxonomy (GTDB): domain Bacteria; phylum Actinomycetota; class Acidimicrobiia; order Acidimicrobiales; family UBA10347; genus UBA10347. Next base: position 71 of record CALLPT010000156.1, on the reverse strand, counting down.
ACGCCAGATCCGGGCACCGCCCAGTCCGGCAAGGTCTCGGGCCCCGTCGTCGTTCGAGCACATTCCAAGCA
>CALLPT010000155.1 GCA_938015575.1 uncultured Acidimicrobiales bacterium | reverse complement strand
GGCAGGTGCACGGCTTCGACGTTGACGCCACCGAGATCGAACACGTGGCCGTCGCCAAACCCCTCGGCGTCGGGTCGCGGGGTGAAGTGGAACTCGTCGATCACCTGGGCGGTGAAATCGGCTCGGGTCTGGCCCTCGAGGCCGTAGACGTCCATCAGACCCTCGACGCTCACCGCGCCATGCACATCGTCGTGATGGATGTGAACCCGAGCGTCGGGAAACAGTCCGTTGCCGGCCAAGTGGTCCTCGTGGGCGTGGCTGTTGACGATGGCGTCGACGGGCATGCCCACCCCGCCCTTCTCCACGACGGTGACCGACGGGTCGATGACGATCGTCTCGCCCGCACCACGGACGAGCACCGAGTTGCCCGACGGGTACGCCCCATTGTCGGGTCCCGTCAGGATGGTCACATGGTCGGTCAGCACACGGGCCGCATCGCCCCAAACGTCGGTCATCGCGACGACGCTAGCGTGGCGGTTGTGGACGACCAGACACTCATGGAGCATGCACTCGCCGAAGCCCGCAAGGCGCTCGAGCACGACGACGTGCCCATCGGCGCGCTGGTCGTCATCGACGGCCAGATCGTGTCGGCCGCCCACAACGAACGCGAGTTGCGCAACGACCCGACCGCGCACGCCGAAGTCCTCGCGCTGCGCATCGCCGCCCAGGTGATGGGCTCCTCCCACCTGGTGGGCGCCACCTTGGTCAGCACACTGGAGCCCTGCCCGATGTGTGCTGGCGCGGCCCTACTCGCGCGTGTTGATCGGGTCGTGTTCGGCGCCGAGGATCCCAAGGCCGGAAGCACCGGCTCGCTTTACAACATCGGCGCGGACCCTCGCCTCAACCACGAATATGGCGTCACCGGCCGCGTCCACGCCGCCGAGTGCGGCCAGCTGCTGACGGACTTCTTCGCCGCCCGCCGCTCGCCTGGGTCGACTAACTGAGCCCCGTTACGCCCATTGCGCCCATTGCGCCGGTAGGGGTGCTCAGCCGAAGGTGGCGGTGACGTAGGCGACGACGTCGTTGATCTCTTGGGGACTCAGCTTGTCGCCGAAGCCAAAGGTGAACGGATGGCCGTTCGTCAGTTCCTCGACCAGGCCGGCGAAGCCAAACTGCGCGCCGACGCCGAGCACGCCTCGGTAGCCGAGGTCTCCCTGACCGTCGGCCCCGTGGCAACGAGCGCAGTTGAGCGTGTAGACCTCGCCACCGTTGGTGACGTTGACGGCTTGGTTGTTGCTGTCAGCAGTCGGCTGGGGCGTCGGGGTCGGTGACTGGCTTGTCGGCGGTGTCGTGGGCTGCGGGTTCTGAGCAACGGGCGTGGGCGTCGGCGAGATACCGACCGCCTCGTTGTAGGTCGGCGTCGGGGGGATACCGACCGCCTCGTTGTAGGTGGGCGTCGGCGAGATACCGACCGCCTCGTTGTAGGTGACTTCGCCGTCATCAGATGCAGCGGCCGCACCATCGTCGGGGGCACCGCCCTCTGGCGTTGGTGTGACGACGAAGCCGGTCGCCTCGCTCAACGCGATCGCCGTCGGCAGCGGCTTGGGAGCATCGAGAACAGGCGCAGTCGTGGCCAGCGGTGTCGGCGAGGGCAGCGGCGCAGCCGGGGAGAGATCCTGGGCCGCTTCGAGCAAATTGCCGCCTTGTGACGCCGACCCGCTGCATCCAGCGGCAATGACGAGAACAGCGAGGATGGCGAAACGAAAGCGAGACCGCACGGATGACGACGCTAACCGCCACCAACAAGCACGTGGCGTCACGGCTGCGGTACATTTCGGGCTGCCCAGAGGGGGGAACACATGACGACACCGAAGCTGCTTCATCCGTTCGGAAAGCCCGGCACGCCCGGCCATCGCAATCTCGTCAAGAGCGAGGGCGTTCGCCTATGGGACGACCAGGGCAACGAGTACATCGACGGTCTCGGCAGTCTGTGGTTGTGCCAGGTCGGATGGGGTCGCCCCGAGATCATCCAAGCCGTCACCGACCAGCTCTCGACGCTCGTCTACAACCACTTTCCCCCGTGGGGCTACGACGTCGCGGAAACGTTGGCCGACAAGATCACCAGCATCTCGCCGCTGCCCGACGGCCGCGTCTACATGTGCTCCTCAGGCTCCGAGGCGATCGACTCCGCCTTCAAGATCGCCCGCGCCACCGCGCAACTCAAGGGTGAGCCCGATCGCCAGATCATGCTCCGACGGACCCGTGGTTACCACGGCGTCAACGTCGGCGGCACGTCGATGCAGGGCATCGAGCCGAACCGCACCGGGTTCGGCGATCTCATGCCACACATCATCGAGATCGACCCCGAGAACATCGAATCGGCCGCATCGGTCTTCGCCGAACATGGCCCGAACATCGCGGGCGTGATCAGCGAACCGGTGCAAGGTGCCGGCGGTGTGTTCCCGCCGAACGGCGAGTACCTCCATCAGCTGCGCGACCTGTGCACTCGCAACGGGTCACTGATGATTCTCGACGAGGTCATCACTGGCTTCGGCCGTACCGGCCAGATGTTCGCTGCGCAGACCTATGGCGTCACGCCCGATCTGATCACCTTCGCCAAGGGTGTCACGAGCGGCTACCAGCCCCTCGGCGGCGTCATCGTTTCTCGAGCCGTGTGTGACGTGCTCGAAGCCGATCCCGACTTCATCCTGCGCCACGGTCACACCTACAGCGCTCACCCGGCGTCGTGTGCGGCCGCGCTGGTGAACATCGACATCATCGAGCGTGAGGGCTTGGCCGAGCGTGCCAACCACATCGGCGAGCGGCTGTCGGCCGGTCTTCAGGCACTCGCCGATGACGGCAGTATCCGCGAGGTCCGGGGTGTGGGCGCCGTCTGGGCCGCTCGCTTGAACAACGACGATCTGGCAACCACCGTCGCGGTCCGCGATCGCATGCTCGACCTTGGCGTCATTGCACGTCCGATCGGCGATTCGATCGCGTTCTGCCCGCCGTTGGTGATCAGTGACGAAGACGTCGACAAGATGGTCGACGCCCTCGCCCAAGCACTGCGCGACAACGC
>CALLPT010000154.1 GCA_938015575.1 uncultured Acidimicrobiales bacterium | reverse complement strand
TTGATGCCGCAGCGGACCCGCCCGACGCAACCCACCCAACCGGCGCCGTCGACCGATGTCGCCGACCGTCCTGAGAGCCCGGCCGTCGTCGTCGCCCAGATCGCGGGGACCGCCGCCGACGTGATGCCTCAAGCGGCGACGGTCGCGCTCGTGTTGGCCTCGGGCGAGATCGTCGCACTCGACTGTCCCGTTACGATCGGGCGCCGCCCGGGCGCTGCCGTCGGGTACGAGTCACTGCGCATCAACGACCGCTATCTCTCTGCCCGTCACCTGACCATCGAACGTCACGACAACATGGTGCTGGCTATCGACCACGGTTCTCGCAACGGCACGTCGTTGCGGCACCCCGATGGTCGGGTGCAGGCGGTGCAGGCTGGCGTGCCGATGGTTGTCGAACCTGGCGTCGAGGTCATCGCCGGTCGCCAGGTTTTCGGGCTTCGCCGAATGGCGCACGTATCGGTCGCGTAGCGACGCCGAGATGGTGCGCTGGGCACGCCAGCCTTCTCACCGCACAGCGGTACGAAGCGGTTGTGCGTTCGTGATCGATCAGTGAGCTTCATCGTGCAGCTGTGGGTACTTGATCGTCATCTGTCGTCCACGCAGCCGACACATGCACCTGGTTGCCTGGCGCCATGCCTGGAACGGAACCGTCGGAATCGAACCGACGCGTGGTCGTCGTTGGCAACGGGATGGTCGGTCAACGCTTCGTCGATGATCTGATCGACGCGGGGACGGACTGGAAGATCACCGTCGTCGGCGAGGAGCCGGTTGTTGCCTATGACCGGGTTGCCCTGTCGAGCTACTTCGAAGGGATCAGCCTCGAGGATCTCACCCTCACACCGGCGGCCGACATGATCGACAACGGCGTCGATTTGCGCCTCGGCGTGGCAGTAACCGAGCTCGCGGCGAGCGAGCACCGGGTCGCGCTGTCGGACGGGTCGACGATCGGCTACGACCATCTCGTGCTCGCTACGGGATCCGATCCGTTCGTTCCACCGATCGACGGAGCCGATCACGACGGTTGCTTCGTCTACCGCACGATCGCGGATCTCGACGCGATCCGGGCATGGGCGGCGCGATCCGACGTCGAACAAGGTGTCGTCGTCGGGGGTGGGCTGCTCGGTCTCGAGGCCGCGAATGCGTTGCGCAATCTTGGCCTCGAGACCACGGTCATCGAAATGGCGGACCGACTGATGCCCCAGCAGCTCGATCGACCAGCGTCGACGATGCTGGCCCAGTGGGTACACGCACTAGGAGTTGAGACCAAGGTCGGGTTTGTCACGAGCCGCATCGTCGGAGGGCCGCTCGGCGTGCGCTCGCTCCAAGGCGCCGAGGGCGAAGTCGTTCCCGCACAACTCGTGGTTTTCTCTGCAGGAATTCGTCCCCGCCACCAGCTAGCCGCCGACGCCGGGCTCCTCATTGGTGAGCGCGGGGGAGTGGTCATCGACGATCGCTGTCGGACGTCTGATCCGTCGATCTCGGCCATTGGAGAGGTCGCGTGTCACGCCGGTCGAGTCCATGGGCTGGTCGCGCCTGGTTACGCAATGGCCCGCTGTGTCGTGGACCAATTGGCGGGTTCCGGGATCGATCAGTTCGCGCCCAGCGAGACGGCCGTCAAGCTCAAACTGCTCGGCGTCGACGTCGCGACCTTTGGCGCATCGACGAGCGACGGCGGCGAGAGGGTCGAGTTCACCGATCCGGCTACCGGCACCCATCGTCGAGTCACCGTTGCCGACGGGCTGATCTCGGGGGGCGCGTTCGTCGGGGACATATCGAACTTCGACGCACTGTCAGCACTGGTGGGAGCAGCAGCAGCCGATGCACCGCTCGCCAGCCTGGTCGTGCCAGCGGGCCTGGCCGGTGCGGTGTCGGTGGACATCCCCGACTCCGCGTTGCTGTGCTCGTGCAACAACGTGGACCGAGGAGCGGTCCGGGCATCGGTGCAGGGCGGCCAGCACACACCGAGCGAGGTGACTGCATGCACCCGTGCCGGTGCCGGGTGTGGCGGCTGCGTTCCCGACTTGGTCGCGCTGCTCCGCGACGAACTCGACCGCCTCGGCATCGGCGCGGACCGATCGCTGTGTCCACATTTTGCGTACAGCCGTCAGGAATTGTTCGATCTCGTCCGGTTCCACGGCCACCAGGGTTGGGCCGAGGTGTTGCGTGAACATGGGACCGGCCGAGGCTGCGAGATCTGTCGACCCGCCGTCGCGTCGATCCTGGCTTCGCTCGGCAACGGCTACATCCTCGACGGCGACCAGGCGGCCCTCCAAGACACAAATGATCACGCGCTGGCGAACATGCAACGCAACGGCACCTACTCGGTGGTGCCTCGGGTACCTGGCGGCGAGATCACCCCGGAGCAGCTGATTGCGCTCGGCGAGATCGCCCAAGAGTTCGATCTGTACACGAAGATCACCGGCGGTCAGCGGATCGACCTGTTCGGAGCGCAACTTCACGAGCTCCCGCTGATCTGGGCACGTGTGATCGACGCCGGCCTCGAGTCCGGTCACGCCTATGGAAAAGCGCTACGGACAGTCAAGAGCTGTGTTGGCGACACCTGGTGTCGCTACGGGGTCCAAGACTCGGTCACGATGGCGATCAACGTCGAGCGTCGCTATCGCGGCTTGCGCGCCCCACACAAAATCAAGGGCGGTGTATCCGGGTGTACCCGCGAGTGTGCGGAGGCCCAAAGCAAGGACTTCGGCCTGATCGCGACCGAGCTCGGCTGGAACCTGTACGTCGCCGGCAACGGCGGCCGCACGCCCCGCCATGCCGACCTCTTCGCCGCCGACCTGTCAGCTGCCGACGCGGTCCGCTACCTCGACCGATTCCTGATGTTCTACATCCGCACGGCGGACAAGCTGCAACGAACGGCGGCATGGTTCCAAGAGCTAGAAGGCGGCATGGAGTATCTCCGGTCGGTGATCGTCGACGACGTATTGGGGATTGTCGACGAGCTCGATGCCGACATGGATCGCCATGTTGAGACATACCGCTGCGAGTGGACCGAGACGCTGGGGGACCCGAGGCGGCTCGCCCGATTTGTCGAGTTCGTGAATGCCCCCGACGAGAATTCGACGCCCGTCTGGATCAGTGACCGCGGCCAACGGGTGCCGGCCCCAGCGACTCCGGTTCCCTCGGCTGCAGCGCTGGCTAGTCCGCTCGCAACCGCCGGATCGGTGAGTCGATGACCGACGTGTTGTCGGCCAACAGGTCGAGTGGGAGAGAAGACCAGCTCGAGTGGATCGATGTGTGTGACGTCGACGCGGTCACCCCCGACCGAGGGATTGCTGCGCTCGTCGCAGGCGTCGCCGTCGCCATCTTCCGGCTAGCGACGGTCCAACGAGGCGACGAAACCGTCGTCGATGAGACATGGTTCGCGGTCGATCATCTGGATCCACAAACCGGTGCGCCGGTGATGGCTCGTGGTCTCGTCGGCTCGTTGATGATCGACGGCGTCGAAGTGTCAACCGTGGCATCCCCCATACACAAGCAGCGCTACGACCTGCGCACCGGCACTGGCCTTGGCGGCGAGGCGACCTCGCTGCGCACCTGGCAGGTCGAGATCGTCGGTCGGCGCGTGATGGTCGCCACCGGAGAGATGTCACCGGCCTGAAATACTCGGGAAACGAATGGTCGACACACTGCCGCGGTGAGCGACGTGCTGCGCGGCTACACGATTGGTGTCACCGCAGATCGACGAAGTGAAGAGCAGATTGCCTTGCTCGAGGGCCGGGGGGCGGAATGTCTGCACGGCCCCACGATCCGCACGCACGCGCTGCTTGCCGAGGACTCGATCTACGCGGCGACTGTCGACGTCATCGCTCGGCCTCCCGATGCCTTTGTCGCCCTTACCGGCATTGGTGTCCGGGGATGGTTCGAGGCCGCTGGGGCGTTCTCGCTCGGGACGGAGCTCCTCGATGCGCTCATGGGTGCACGGACATTCGTTCGCGGCCCCAAAGCGCACGGTGCTGCGACCACGGTCGGTCTCGACGTTGAGTGGGTGGCCCGGTCGGCGACTGCCAACGAGGTCTATGAGCACCTGTGCTCCGTGCTCGCGCCGGGCGCATCAATCGTCGTGCAGAACGATGGTGCACCCGGCCAACCCCTGGCCGAACGACTGGCGTCCGCCGGCTTCGATGCCCGCGGCGTAGCCGTCTACCGATGGTCGATGCCGACCGACCTCGCGCCGGCAGAAATCCTGGTGCGGTCGATCATCGAACGCAGGACCGACGCGGTCACGTTTACGTCGGCACCTGCGATCGATCACCTCAAGGTCGTCGCTGCAGACTTGGACCTCGGCGACGCGATGGTGGCTGCGTTTGCCGAGCAGGTACTGCCGGTCTGCGTCGGATCAGTGACGGCAGCGCGAGCCGAGGCAGCCGGATTCGGCGAACCAATGCAACCCGTGCGTCCTCGACTCGGCGCCATGGTGCAACAACTCACCGACGCGCTGACGGCACGCTCCCAACAGTTCGACCTGGCAGGTCGCTCCGTAGAGCTGCGCGGACGTCTGGTGTGCATTGAAGGCTCCGAGCCGGTTCGGTTGGCCGTGCGCGAACGCTCGGTGCTGTTGGCCTTGCTCGAGCGTCCCGGTGTGGTCCGATCAAAGGACCAGCTCCTCGACACCGTCTGGGGAAGCCGAGACGTGGGCGCCCATGTTGTCGAAGTGACCGTCGGTCGCCTCCGGCGACGCCTCGGCCCCGCAGGCGAAGGCATCGAAACCGTGATTCGCCGCGGCTACCGAGCCAGCGCGAGCTAAGGGCGCACACGAGGTTTGCTGGGACCGTCGGGCCCGAGGGTTGAACTAAGCGTTTGGGAGCCTGCGAGCAAAGGCGTACTGGTGGGTGTGCAGGTTTGCTGGGACCGTCGGGCCCGAGGGTTGAACCCAGCGTTTGGGAGCCTGCGAGCAAAGGCGTAC
>CALLPT010000153.1 GCA_938015575.1 uncultured Acidimicrobiales bacterium | reverse complement strand
GCAACCTCGAAATGCACGTCCAAGACAACACCATCGTCAAAGTCACCTCACCCAACGACCACGACGTCACCAACGGCAACCTCTGCATCAAAGGCCGCTTCGGCTGGCAATACGTCCAACCAACCATCGCCCGCAAATAGCTGAACCCTGGGCGCTCCGGCCGATGTGTCGTTGGACGCATTGACGGGGCAAGGTTCGACCGCAACGATGGAGCCATGTCGTTGCGAGGTGCCCGAGCTCGAGTCTTGGCTGTCCTACTCGCACTCTCGTTCGTTGCGCTCGGCTGCCAGGCCCAGTTCGACATAGAGCGAGACATTGCCGCCGCCGGCAACGAGGATCTGCTCGCGGAGACAGCGAGCGACGTCAGCAATGACGCAGGCGACGGTGCAGTCGATCAAGAATCGGGTTCCGACGAAACCGATTCGATCGCAATCGATCCCGACGATGCCGAAGAAGCCGAGGACGCCGACGGGTCATTCAGCTTCGGGTTCAGCACCGGGAGTGGGGGAGGCGACGCGAGCTTCATCCCAACCGGGCCAGGGTCCGATCCCGATCGCGACCTGAGCTGGAACACCGACCCGGACTCGGTGCTCGCACACCTTGAATCGATTGGCGAGGGGCGCATCAGCTTCGAGTGGAAGACAGTGCCGATCAGCGATGATCACTCGGTCACCGGACCATTTCCTATCGGTTGGGAGATCACGGACCCGTTCTTGGGTATCACGCTGGACCCCGGCGACGACTTTGACTTCTTCACCGATGCCGAGATCGACGCCGGCTGCCAAGGCAGCTGCTCGCCCCAGGATTGGGGCGCCCTGATGGATGACCCCGAGCTCTCACCGTTCGCCCGCATGGCGCAGGCCGCGACGGTCGTACTTCAGGACCTGGCCCCGATCGCGGGCGAAAGCCCAGGGGGCCGCCTGTTGGTCTCGTTGGATCCGGATTCGTCGTTCACGCCCGCCGAGATCACCGTGACACGGTGGTCAGACGACGCAACGCATTTTCTCTGGTGCAAGGCCAGTCTCGACGAAGAAGATGTGTCGCTCTGGCCGGTGATGGCCGACATGTGTGCGGCCATGCGGCCCGCTTGGATGGACTGATCAGTCGAGTGTGATGACGATCGCGGCCGAGGTGCCGCTTCCTTTGCCGACCAGCTTGGCAACGTTGCCCATCAGCGTGATCGCCCGGTACTGGATGCCGTACTTCTTCTTGACGATGTCGCGCACTCGGTCGAACTCGGCACCTTCGTGAACCGCACCGGTTCCCGTGACAGGTTCCGTGCCGGCTCGCACATTGCCCTTGGCATCGCTCGGTTGCAGGACGACACGGTCGTCGTTGCGCAGGCGCTTCACTTTGTAGCTCGATGACGCAGTCGTGAATCCGACCGTGCCGTCGCCGAGGTCGGCGATCCAGACGGGAAGCGACTTGGCTTCGCCGTTGCGCTTATAGGTGGTGAAGGCGACGTATCGCTCATCGGCAATGCTCATGGTCGACATGTTGCCACCTGTGACGTCGCCGTGCTTCAGTCCGTCTCGCTCGTCGGCGCCTGGGCCTGTCGAAGCCCTTCGTCAGGGGCAGACCATGGGTTGGCGACGAGAAAATCGGCGAGATCCAGGGTCGCTTCGTTCACGAAGCCGGTTGGTAGCCAGACGTCGCCTGCTTCGGTGAAGAAGTAGATCTCCCAGTTGTAGATCGCCTCGTAGGCGGCAGGATCCTGGCGCAATACCTCGGCATAGGCCTGGACTGCGCTGACGTAGTTGTCCGAGTTGTTGTAGCCCCAGATTGCACCGGCCATGTCGCTCGGGCCGCCTCGGCGCACCAGGTAGCGGGCGGCAGCGGCGATGGCGTCGCCCGGATCGTTGATGTCTCCCTCGCCGATGCCTGCCTCGGCCCATGTCGTGGGCAGGAACTGCATCGGGCCCTGTGCCCCGGCCGAACTCAGTCCTCGAATTCGGCCCATGCCGGTCTCGACCAGATTGATGGCGGCCAGATACTCCCACTCGATGCCGGTTGCTGCTTCGGCCGCTCGATAGTGATCGAGCAATGACGCGGCCGGTTCTGGTTCGACGATCTCCCATGCGGGGATGAAGTCCGCTGCGCTGTAGCCGCTCGAGAGATCAATCAATGAGCGGCGGGCCGACACGTGGAGAATCGTGCGGGGCCGCAGCTCTTGGGGCAACGCCTCGAACACCTCGACATCCCACTCGGGTGCGTAGCCCAGCTTGCGAATCGCGACTTGATGCAGGTGCCCCCAGTCCGCTCGTTGACGCGCATCAGAGGCAGGATCGGCGAGCCCTGCTTCGGCGGCCACGATCTGAGCGGCGAGGCCGGAGGGCGTGTCCGCGACGAGTGGGGCGACGCGTTGATTGGGTGCCGCCGGCCGAGTAGGGGCCGAGGGCGGTGTGGTCGGTTCGGGTTGACGCGTTGGATCGGCTACTAGCGCCGTTGGTGTCACCGCCGCCGCGGGCGATGGCTGATCGTCAGCTGCGTCTGGAGTCGAGGCGTCGGCGACGGTTGGCTCGGGGTCAAGGTCCGAGGCTGCGGTGACCGACGATGAGGTCGCCGCTGGTTCGGTCGGGTCGCTCTCCGATCCGCGCTGGTCTGGGTCGCCGCACCCACTCAGTACGAAAAAGGAGAACACCGCGGCCAGAGCTAACGAGCGACCGTGCCGCAGCCGAAGGAGCCCCATAGCTTCCTGATCGTAGGTTCGACATGGCCCTGGACAACTGCACCCCAACGCGGATCGCCGTGGCTGCGGCGCGAGATGGGGCTTCGGCATGACCGCTACGCTCACCCCCAGCGTGTCCCGTCTGTTCCAGTTCGCCGTCGAGTACGTGCGAGCCAACGGTGCCAAGCTCGTCAAGTTTCTGGTTGTGACGGGCGGTTCTGTCGTGCTCGGCCAGCTCATCTTCGCGAGCCTGCTCTACGGGCTTGACTGGCCCTACGTGCGCTCGAACATCACTTCGGTCGCGATCATGGTGATGCCGAATTACCTGATGAACCGGTATTGGGTCTGGGGCAAGAAGTCGAAGAACAACTTCAAGACCGAGGTCCTGCCGTTCTGGACGATGGCGTTCATCGGGTTCCTGTTCTCGACGCTGGCGGTCTGGTACGTCGAATCCCAGGGTTGGCCCAAGATCACCGCACTCATTGCGAACTTCGTCGCCTATGGCGTCGTGTGGGTGTTCAAGTTCTTCGTGATGGAGCGGTTCCTCTTCGGCGCTCCGGCCGACGATGCCGACGCGGCGGAACCCATCGCCGTCTGAATCGCTTGCCTATCTGAGCCGTACAGTGCATCGGCGTGAGTACGCAGATGCCCGACGACCAACGCGCTCGTGCCGAAGCCGCTCGTGGATTCATGCCCATCGACGAAGGTCTCGCCCTGCACGCCGCGGCCAGTGCCGCCCCCGTGGATGGTCCCTGGCTCGAAGTCGGCAGCTATTGCGGCAAGTCCGCCCTCTACCTGGGCTATGCAGCCGAGGCGAGGGGCGCCACCTTGTTCGCACTCGATCACCACCGCGGTAGCGAAGAGAACCAGGCTGGTTGGGAGCACCACGAACCGGACCTGGTCGATACGGACATCGGATTGATGGACACCTTGCCGATCTTTCGGCGGACGGTCTTCGATGCCGGACTCGAAGGCACCGTGGTTGCGCTCGTGGGCGATTCGACGACGGTCGCCCGACACTGGTCAACGCCGCTGTCGCTGCTGTTCATCGATGGGGGGCACGGCCACGAGCCCGCCCACGCCGACTACGACCAGTGGGTGCCCAAGGTCGCCATCGGCGGGGTGCTGCTCATCCACGACGTGTTCCCCGACCCGGCCGATGGTGGACGCCCGCCGTTCGAGATTTGGACACGGGCGATCGAAAGCGGCGCCTTTGACGAGATCGGTGTGACGGGATCGCTACGAACCCTACGTCGTACGGGCGTCGGCCAATGACGGGGCTGGTCGGGCGAGCCGAAATCGAAGCCGCCGCAAGCCATCTCGACGGCATCGTCCGCCGGACGCCCACCATCGAGCCCGGGGTCGGGTTTCATGACACTCCGGCGCATGTCGTCGCCAAGTTGGAGCTGCTGCAACACACCGGCTCGTTCAAGCCGCGCGGTGCGCTGCACCGTGCGCTTACGAGCGAGGTTCCCGACAGCGGACTGATTGCCGCGTCAGGGGGCAATCACGGGCTGGCGGTCGCCTGGGTTGGCCGTCACCTGGGTGTTCCGGCCGAGATCTTCGTGCCCGAAGTTTCACCACCGGCCAAGGTCGCCAAGCTGCATGCGCTTGGAGCAACCGTGCACGTCGTCGGCGCGCTCTACGACGATGCCCTCGTTGCTTGTCGCGCCCGGCAGTTGGAAACCGGCGCGCTCGACATTCATGCCTATGACCATGTCGACACGATCGCGGGCGCGGGCACGATCGCGCTCGAAATCGATGAGCAGACCGGCGGAGTCGACACCGTGCTGGTCGCGCTCGGGGGTGGAGGACTCGCGTCGGGTCTCGCCGCCTGGTACCGGGACTCCGGCACACGCGTCATCACGGTCGAGCCCGAGACGTCGCAGTGCTTCGCCGCCGCGGTCGAAGCAGGCGAGCCGGTCGACGTCCAGGTTTCGGGGGTTGCGGCCGACTCGCTCGGCGCACGCCGCATCGGTGCGACGAACTGGCTGGCCCTCCAGGCACATGCGTCACCGGTGACGGTGACCGACACCGCTATTCGCTCCGCTCAGCACCGGTTGTGGAACGAGCTTCGCCTGGTCGTCGAACCGGGCGGCGCAGCGGCGGCCGCCGCGTTGTGGTCAGAGGCGGTAGAGGTTTCGGTCGGCGAGCGAGTGGCGGTCGTGGTTTGCGGGGCCAATTGTGATCCGGGCGATGTCGTGGAGCCCAAGTAGTCTTTGCCGCGATGATTCAGCGGGCGAGCCGTGAACGCCCGTGCGGCACAACTCTTGATCCACGATGACCGAACCATCCGATCCGGGCTTCCCGGCAGCTGATCTACCGGCTCGCATGCAGGCCGCCGACACCGCCCGCGAGATGATCCCACCTGGCGACGACGTGCCGGCGCGACGCGTGGAACAGCGAGCGAGGATCGGCATCGACGGCGAACCGATGATCGAACTCGACACCGCTGGTGCCGTGGTCTACGTGGGTGGCGATTGGGAAGCCCTGGTCGGGTTCACCAAGCCGGGACCCGCTGCCCTCGATGCCCTCCTCGACGGTGTCGCCGACGGCGTCGACCAAGTCCGACACTCAATCGAAGCCGCCCGGTTGCGGCACGCGTCGGCGGTCTGGGATCACGGGTCACTTCCGGATCTGGCGTTCTTGAAGGTCCTACCAATCCCGTCGCCCACCGTCGCCGATGCCATGCATGTCGTGGTCGGGCTGAGCGCGTCGCCCACCTTGTAGGCGTCGGTCGACAGCAGTCGCGACCGAACCGGAGACGCTCGAGGTCGGTTGGGAGCCTCGGAGCTTCAGGTTGCGTCGACCAAGCTGCCGCTCGGCAGCGAGTCGTGCGACCACAACAGGCGAGACGCGGGCGTTGTCGCGCTGAGAGCATCGGCCGCCAGCACAATCGCCGCGGCGGTGTACGCCGAGCGTTCACCTCCGGGGAAGTTCACTTGCTGGGGGAACGCCATGCCGGTGAAGTACGCCCCGTCGTCGTCCCGGTTGATCTGGGCCCACTCAAACAGGGTGTTCGCCATCGCATGATCATCGACGGCCAGGTAGGCCAGGACGGCTTCGCAGGTCTCCGCCGACGTGCACCAGTCCTGGTCCGAAACGCACCGGACGCCGCCTCCGGGAAGAATGAATTTCTGTTCGCCGGCTCGCAGCCGTTCGATGGCCCGCTCGCCTTGGATGGCGCCGGTCATGACGGGGTAGTACCAGTCCATGGCCCAACGCTTCTTGGGCGCAAAGGCGGCCTCGTTGTCGCGAATACAGCCGATGAGTTGATCGACGCCGGTGTTCCAATGCGGCCGCTCGTGACCGAGTTCGGCGGCGATGGCGAGTGCGGCTCGGATGCTGTGGCTCATTGACGAAGACCCCGTCAGCAGCGAGAAGGAGAAGGGTGTGCCGTCGGCGTGGCGCGCCCACACGATGTCGCCGGCGGGGCGTTGCAGTTCGAGCACCCAGTTGATCGCCTTGTCGACGACCGGCCACATGTACTCGAGCCAGCTACGTTCGCCATGGAGCAGCCAGCGATGCCAAACGCCGACCGCGATGTAGGCGATCGGGTTGGCATCGAACTTGTACTGCTCGACCTCGTCGCCGATGTAGTACTGATACCAGCTGCCGTCCTCGCGTTGGATGTCGACAAGCCACTGATACGCCAGTCGTGCCTCGTCGTGAAGGCCGCAAACGTCGAGCGCCATGGCGGTCTCGACGTGGTTCCACGGATCGCAGTGGCCGCCGGGGAACCAGGGGATTTGGCCCGATGCGACCTGGAGTTCGGCGATGGTTTCGCCGGTCGCTCGGATGTCGGCGCTGGTCAGCAATCCATCGACCGAGGGGATCATCAGCTCAGGCGGCACGCGTGGCCTCGTCTCGCTTGATGGCGTCGGCCAACGTCGCTGGCTTCTCGGCGTAGATGACGGTGCTCTTGCCGATGACCGGATCGAGAATCTTGCCGGCGAGTTGCAGGACCTTGGGTTGGTCGGTGATCTCCCAAACCAGCAGGTCGTGGTATTTCTTCACCAGGGGGTGGTCGTTGTTCTCGATACCCACCGCGCACTTGATCCACCAATAGGGGCTGTGCAATCCGTGCGTGTTGTGCGCGTCGGTCGGACGCAATCCCGCGCCGACCATCTTCGCCCGCAGTTCATCGCGGGTGTAGATGCGAACGTGGCCGCCGACCGCGGCTGGCGCGTGGTAGTCGCTGTTGATCATCCAGCAGATGCGCTCGGGCAGAAATGTCGGCACGGTCGCCGCGATCACGCCGCCTGGTTTGAGTACCCGGGTCAGTTCGTGGAGCGCATCGATGTCCCTCGGAATGTGCTCGAGCACCTCGCTCGCGATGATGCGGTCAAAGGTGTTGTCGTCGAAGGGCAGCTTGGTTGCGTCGCCGGCGATCGTCGCGGTACGGATCTTGTCGGGCGAGAACTCGCCAGCTTCGGCCATCGCTGCAAAGGTGTTCTTGGTGTCGACGAGTTCGGGGATGGCCATGTCGCAGGCGGTGACGTGAGCGCCGCGGCGGATCGCCTCGAAGGCATGACGGCCGAAGCCACACCCGAGATCCAACAGGTGCTGTCCTGGCTTCAGGCCGAGCCGGTCATAGTCAACCGTCAGCATCAGTGTTCCTTCGCAATCGCAGCTTCGCTCCGCTCGGGCTGCTCTGCGGAAACCCTTTCGCCGCCAGTCGGGGCGGTGCCGGGCTTGAATGCACGAGGCAGCCAGCGAGACGCCTTGGCCTTGAGCCCGTCGTCGGCGCTGATGATCGGGTTGTTTGCGTCGTAGAACTCGTCGAGCAGTGCTTCGTACTGATCGATCGTGCGGAGCGCGGTGTGGTACCAGCTCCACTTGTCGAGCACCCGCTGGCGCGCTGCTTGGCCCAGCTCTTCGCCCAGCGCAGGGTTGTCGAGTACCCGGGCGAGCGCTGCGGCGAGTTCGTCGCTGTTGCCAGGCTCGACGAGCAGGGCGGAGACTTCGTGGTCGCCGCAGACTTCGGGCAGCGCACCGCCGGTCGTTGCGACCAGAGGGGCGGCCGAAGACATTGCCTCGATCGCGGGAAGCGAGAATCCCTCGTAGAGCGATGGCACGCAAGCGACCGAGCATTCGCTGTACAGCTCGACAATGCGCTGGTCGGGCACCCCGCTGATCCACTCGACGTGATCCTCGAGGCCGAGGCGCTCGAGCGTGTCCATGGCCTTGCCGCCCTCTTTAGGCTTGCCGATGATGACCAGGTGCGCGTCGGCATTTTCGGTGCGGAGCTTGGCGAGGGCCTCGAGCAAGTAGTGCAGGCCCTTGAGCGCGACGTCGGCGCTCGCTGTCGTCACGATGCGGCCCGGAACACGGGCGATGTCCGGAAGCGGCTTGAACAGGTCGGGATCGACGCCGACGGGTACGACGTGGATGCGGTCGGTGTTGACCCCGTGGTCGTTGCAGATGTCGTCGAGCGACGACTCGCTCACGGTCATGACTCGCATCATGCGCTTGGCGACGCGGGTCTGCATCTTGGTGAAGGCGTACCAACGGCGCTTGCCCCACTCTTCGGGGAGGCTGCGAGCATGCTCAATCTCGAGCTTGCGATCGACGGTGATCGGATGGTGAATCGTCTCGAGCACCGGCATGCCGGCCTGTTGCAGCGCGAGGATTCCGTAGCCGAGCGTCTGGTTGTCGTGGATCAGGTCGAAGTCGTCGAGACGATCCTTCAGCTCGTTCCATGCCCGGAGGCTGAATGACATCGGCTCGGCGAAACTGCCGATGATGTGGCTGCCGGTTTCGGCCAGGTCGGCGAAGCTCTTCACTTCCCAGAACGCGGGCATGCGGCCGGGAAAGTGCTCGTTCCAGATGTCGAGGCTTGGCAGCTTGTGCAGCTGGATGTCGTCGTCGACTTCGGGATAGGGCTGGCCGCTGAAGACCTCGACGTGATGGCCAAGATCGGTGAGCGCCCGGGCGAGGTGGCGGGTGTAGACACCCTGGCCGCCGCAATGGGCCTTGCCTCGATAGGTGAGCAGTGCGATGCGCAGCGATGCGCCGGGGGCTGGCCGAGTGCGTGCAGTCATGTGGTCCCGTTCTGGCTTGTGGAGGGTGCGTGGCGTACCAGAGCCACCGTGGCGACCAGGTCGCCCGAAGCCAATAACAAATGTTATCGGGTGCTTTGTTCCCGAACGCAGTCGGATCTTCCCCGGCCCTACTCGGTGCGTTCTCACCGATCTAGGACCCGCCCCCGGCTTCTCACCGACTCACAACCCGCCCCTGGCTTCTCACCGACTCAGAACCCGCCTCTGCCTTCTCACCGACTCAGAACCCGCCTCTGGCTTCTCACCGACTCACAACCCGGTTTCCGGGAACTAAGTCGGTGAGAACGGAAGCGAGGGAGCGGGAGGGCGCAGGATCAGAGGTTGGCCGTGCGCCGCAGTTCCCCGAATTCGCCGCCGCGGCGGGTGAAGTCGAGCGTGAGCGTCCCTCGGTCGAAGTCCTCCAACGAAGGGCACGGATCCGTGGTGATCGGTGCGATGACAGCGCTCAGTGTGATCTCGGCGCCCGAATCGGGCGGAAAGATGCGACGTGATGCGCTTCGGATCGACAGATTCTTGCGCGAACGATCAATCACCGCGGTTGCTTGTTCGAACGCCCAGATCTCGTCGCTGTTGTTTTCGATCGCGATGTCGACCTCGAGGAGACATCGGAATCTTCCGTCGTCGGTTTCTTCGGTAGTGATCCGCTGGTCGTCGACGGCGATCTCGAGATCGGTGCTGCCTCGCATCAATCCGAACCACGCGAGCGGCACGGCTGCGGCTAGCAACAGCGCTCCGAGCACGGCGGCGACTCGGCCGAATGCGGTC
>CALLPT010000152.1 GCA_938015575.1 uncultured Acidimicrobiales bacterium | reverse complement strand
GAACTCGATGACCGCATCTTCGGTCAGCTGGCCGATGTTCAAATCCAGCACGGCGTTGGCCTGCGATTCATCGATGTCGAAGTGGTCGATCAGACGGCCACGAGCGATCGCACGCGTCTTGGAAGTCCGCACGATCGCGATCGTCTCGTCGATGTCGATCAACACCGCAAGGAACCCGCGCAGCCGGTGGAGCCGCTCGGCAATCTTCGCCAAACGGAACTCCGAGCGTGCCACGACGACGCGAATTCGATGGGCGATCCAAGCCTGCAATGCGCTGCGCAGGTTGTAGAGCCTGACGGTGTCGTGCTCATCGAGGAAGTGCATCTGCACCTTGTTGGTCACCTGCAGGTTGGTGAAGCGAAGCAAACCCGGAATCAACATCTCAGCGTCGACGCCTGCTGCGAGTTCGAGCGAGATGCGCACGAGGCCGTTGGACGACTCGTCGTTGAACGTCGTGATGCCGGCCAGGTCGCCGCTGTCGAGTGCGTCGCCGACCTGTGCGATGAACTTCTCCACCGAGCCGAGCGTCGTGTCGGCGTAGGGGAGCGAGGTGACGACGATTTGTTGACGACCGCGGCCGACGGGCTCGACCTCCCAGGCGCCTCGGACGATGATGCGGCCCTGACCGGATCGATAGATGTCCGTCAACTCGTCGCCGTTCGTGACGGTGCACTCGGACGGGAAGGAGGGACCCGGCAGCACGGTCATCAAGTCGTCGACACTCGACGACTTGCGATCGAGCAGCATCAAGGCGGCTTCGCACACTTCGCGCGGGTCGTGCGGTGGAAGATACGACGAGAGCCCCACGGCGATGCCGTTGGCGCCGTTCACGAGGAGGTTCGGATAGGCGGCGGGCAAGGCCACGGGCTCGACGGTCGAACCCTCGTAGTTCTCGACCATCGTGACGACGCCCTGGTCGATCTCTTCCAGCAGGATCATGCCGAACTGGCCCAGACGGGTCTCGGTGTAGCGAGCCGCAGCCGGAGCGAAGTCGGGTGACCCGACGTTGCCATGGAAGTCGAGCAGTGGAACGAGGTTCGAGAACGGCTGTGCGAGGCGTGCGAGCGCATCGGCGATCGACGCGTCGCCGTGCGGATGGAACAGCGCCATGGTGTCGCCGACGACGCGGGCGGTCTTCACGAATGGGCGGTCAGGCAGCAATCGCTGCGTCCACATGTCCCACAAGATGCGCCGGTGCACCGGCTTGAGGCCATCGGCAGCAGCAGGAATCGCACGGTCCTCGACCACGGCGCGGGCATAGGCGAAATAGTCGCGGTCGAGCTGATCGCCAGCTGACAGCCCGACGATCGTTTCGAGGAACTCGACGGGGTCCTTGCCCTTTTTCTTCCGTGCCATCAGCTGCCTCCTCCGATCGTCAACGATTCACCCGATCGCTCGAGGTACCAGGTCTTGCGCAGGTCGGATTTCGGGCCGAACAGCCGCTCGGCGAGTCGAGCCAGGTTGGCCGGGTTGTCGATGTTGACGACTCCGATCTTGCGGTCACTGCCCATCACCGATCGCAGCTCGTCGGCGTCCATCTCGCCGAGCCCCTTGAGGCGACCCATGTGCGCCTTGTGTGACGGGTTCGCTTCACGCCACTCGCGCATCGCCGCATCGTCTTCCAGATACACCCGCTCGCCCTGGTGCACCGTGGTCCACAGTGGCGGCAACGCGTAGAACAAGCGGCCCGACTCCACCATCCCAGGGCACCAGGTGTAGAGAAAAGCGAGCAACAGCGCCCGGATGTGGAGGCCGTCGTCGTCGGCGTCGGCGAGCACGACGATCCGGTCATACCGGAACTTCTCGAGGTCGAAGTCGTCGCCGATGCCACACCCCATGGACAGGATCAGGTCGGCCATCGACTTGACGACGCGGCTGATCGACTCGCGATACGAGTTCAGCGGCTTGCCACGAAGGGGCAGGATTGCCTGGAACGACGGGTCGCGAGCGTCGATTGCCGTGCCTCCGGCCGACTCGCCCTCGACGATCAACAGCTCGGTGGGCCTGTCGGTCTTGAAGGTGCAGTCGCGCAGCTTGGCCGGCAGGCCGCTGCGGGACTTGTTGCCCTTGCCGAGCAGTTCGCGTACCGCTTTCTGCTCGGCGTTCGACTTGGTGCGCGACCGCATTGCTGCGATCGCCAGCTCGGTGATCGTTTTCGCCGCGTCAGGGTTCTCCTCCAACCACCGGCTCATCGCTGGCATGACGATCCCTCGGGTCCGCGACGTGGCCTCGGGGTTCATCAGCTTCGACTTCGAGTTCCCTGCGAACTGCGGTCCGGGCAGCATGATCGAGGCCACCATCAGGCCCGCAGCGAAGATGTCACGCGTGTTCGGTGGGGCCTCTTTGTCCTTCAACATCGACCGCTCAGCGATGTACTTCTGCACCGATTCGGTCACCGCGTTTCGGAAGCCGTTGATGTGGGTGCCGCCCTCGGGCGTCGCAACGCCATTGGCGAAGCCGATGCTCGTATCGCGGCCTTCGACCGTCCACGCCATGGCCGCGTCGACGGTGATGTCGCCGTCTTCGCCTTGGAACGAGACGACCGGTGCCACCGTGCCGGTGTCGGCGGTCATCTCCGCGACGAGGTCAGCCACGCCACCTGTGGAGCACCATTCGTGCAGTTCTTTGGCTCCCTCACGGTCGTCGACGACGGCGAAGGTCACGCCAGGATGCACGAAGCTCTTGTGGCGGAAGCGGTCGGCGATCATGCGCAGCGACCACTGCGGCGTGCTGAAGCTGTGGCCGTGCTCGTCGTGAAACAGCGAGAGGTCCGGCCAGAACTGGATCATCGTGCCCGTGTCGCCCTTGGCGCACTTCTTCACCGGGTGAAGCGCCTCGGTAGCGACACCGGGCTCGACCGTGGCGGGCTTGCCTTTGCCGACCTTCGTTGCTTCGAGCACCAGCCGATGAACCTGCCCGTCGCGTCGAACCTCGGCGACCACCTTGCTCGACAACGCGGTGACGACCGACGCGCCCACACCGTGCAGGCCGCCCGAGACCTTGTAGCTGTCCGAGTCGAACTTGCCGCCGGCATTTGTTTCGCACAAGACGACCTCGAGCGCCGAGCGGCCCTTGTGCGGGCCGTCCTTCATCGGGCCGATCGGGACGCCTCGCCCGTTGTCGGTCACCGACACCGAGCCGTCCTTGTGGAGAGTGGCGACGATTCGGTCGCCGTGCCCGGCCATTGCCTCGTCGACCGAGTTGTCCACGATCTCCCAGATCAGGTGATGCAGCCCGGTCACCCCGACGCCCGCTGAACCGAGGTACATGAGCGGCCGTGCCCGTACGTGGCTGAGCCCACTGAGCGCCTGGATCTGGTCTGCTTCGTATGCGGTTTTCGTGCTCATCCGAGCATTGACAGTACGACGTCGCGACCCTCATCTCGGTGACCTCCGAGCGTGACCTTTGACGCGTTCGAGGGCACCTCGCCACCCTTCGCGGAGGCGACTCAAGGTGACG
>CALLPT010000151.1 GCA_938015575.1 uncultured Acidimicrobiales bacterium | reverse complement strand
CATGAGCCTGCTGCACGACACCGTCGCCGAGGCCAAGCAGGCCGAGGCGTACGGGTTCGACTACCTGTCCACGGGCGAGCACATCAACTTTCCCGTCGCAGCGTCGAACACGATCGTTTCGCTGGCGGCGGCGGCGGGCGCAACCGAGCACATCAAGCTGGTTTCGAGCATCACGCTGGTGCCGCTCTATCCGCCCGCCCTGCTCGCCAAGCAGGTCGCGATGCTCGATGTGGTCAGCGGCGGCCGGTTCGAATTGGGCATCGGTGTCGGCGGCGAGTTCCCGGCCGAGTTCGAGGCGGTCGGTGTGCCCGTGACCGAGCGTGGTGCGCGCACCAACGAGGCGCTCGAAATCATCGACTTGTTGCTGCGCGAAAAGAACGTCAGTTTCGACGGGCGGTTCACGACCCTCAACGACATCACGATCTCGCCATCGCCGATCCAGAAACCGCGGGTGCCGATATGGGTCGCCGGCCGCAAGGATGCGGCGATGAAGCGGGTCGCCCGTTACGGCGACGTGTGGCTTCCCTACATGTACACGCCCGAGATGCTGCGCGACTCGGTGATCTCGGTCGCCCAGCACTGCGAGGACATCGGCCGGTCGCCCGACGAGGTCGACAGTGCGCTCTACATTTTCACCTGCGTGCACGAGGACCGCGAGACGGCGCTCGCGTTGGCGAGCGAACAGCTCAGCCATCAGTACGCGATGGACTTCTCCCAGCTCGTCTCGAAGTACACGATCGCTGGTTCACCTGAGGACTGCATCGAGCAGATCGAAACCTGGCGTGACGCAGGCGCAAACACGATCATCTTCGGCAGTGGATGCCCCAAGCATCACGTTGATGAGAACGTCCGCCTGATTGCCGAAGAACTGCTTCCGGCGTTCCGATAGGCGTTCACCCGAGCAGGGATTCGCCCAGCCAGCCGTTCGGCCCGTCGCCGGGACCTGGGAGTACGAAGAACAACCCGCCGCCGACCGGCTTGACATAGTCCTCCATCGGTTCGCCCTCGAGGCGACTCTGTACCTCGAGGAAACCGCGGTTGAGCGAGCGTTGATAGGCCAGGAACAGCAGGCCCTGGTCGAGGGTGCCGTCGCTCGTGGCTCCGTTCAGGTAGCTGAACCCACGGCGAAGAATGCGGGCGGTGCCCGGTGTGCGCGGGTTCGCTCGACGGATGTGCGAGCGGCGGGGGACGCTCTCGTCGCTCGGGTCGACGGCGAATGCGGGCTCTTCGCCTTCGCGCTCCTGGCCGAGAGGAGCGCCCGTGTCGCGATGGCGCCCGAAAATCTGCTCTTGGCGCACCAGCGCAGCCGTCGCCCAGAACTCGATCAGCATCCGGATCACGCGGACGGCCTGGTAGGTGCCGCCGGTCGCCCAATCCGGCTCGGCATCGTCGGTGCCGACCCAGACATGTTCTTCCATGACCATGCGGTCGTCGGTGTCGAGGTTCGACGTGCCATCGCGAAAGCCCATCAGATTCCGGGTCGGCGCGATCCGTTCCGGCGATGGCGCCAAGAGTTGGTTGTAACCCTCTTGCACCCAACGAAGCCGAAGCCGTCGATCGCTCACGCGAACCGCTTGGTGCAGCGCATAGGCAACCGCCTGTTGGGAACGCCCGCTGATGGTGAGCGCCAGGTCGCCATGGCTGAGCTCAGGTCGCACCAGGCGGTCGTTGAAGAATGTCGGCATGGGAATCAACTCTGCAGGCCGACGATCGGCGAGGCCGAACCGCTGGTCGAACAGCGATGCGCCGACGCCAAGCGCGATCGCGGTGCCGGCCGTCGCCGCACTCGGCGATGCCTCACCACGGTCGCCTGATCCCCAGTCAATCGCGCCCGAGTCTGCGGGTGGCCGGAAGCCCTCGTCTGGCTCGGGTGGACGGCCGTCCATGATTCGTTCGATCTCGCCGCTCAGATCCTGCAAGGCCGTGCGAAGCTCATCGCGAGTGTCGACCAACACGTCGAACGTGGCGACGAGGCCCGCGGCTCGGGGCGCGGCGCTGACACCCGCCTGGTGGCGCCCGCGAAAGGCAGCGAGCTCGACGGGCAAACGGTCGAGCACGTCGACGTGGGGCGTGGTCTGCGCCGCAGCGGCATCGAGGTCCGAAGCTGTTTCGGGCACGTCGACGTCGCCCAGCTGCGCTTCGTCATCGCTGCAGGCGGCGGCAAGGCCGGCGAGCGCGGCCGCCCCCGCACCCGCAAGGAAGGTCCGCCGCGTAGGCGCACTGGGCTCTTGGGCACTGGCTTCTTGCGCACTGGGTTCTTGCGCACCGGGTTCCTGATTGTCTTGGGGCACCCGGGACACGAGGGGCATTCTCGCGCCCTGATCTCTCTGCAACCACTTCACCGGACCCGATACTCGAAGTTGTTTCGACTTCGCTAGCTTCGCGCCGATGGGTCTTTGGGCGAAGCAGGTCGTTCCGCGCATCGTCGACGTCGCGTTGCGCACCGACGATGTGGCTCGTTGGCGTCGTCGATGCATGGAAGGCTTGGCCGGGGTCGTTGTCGAACCAGGCTTCGGCAGCGGGCTCAACGTGCCCCATTACCCGTCGGGTGTGACCAAGGTCTTCGCCGTTGATCCGTCGAAGCTCGGCCAGAAGCTCGCCGCCAAGCGCGTCGCCGCCTCGCCGGTCGAGATCGAACCCGTGGGCCTGACCGGCGAACAGCTTCCGCTTAACGACGACAGCTGCGACGCAGGCCTGCTCACATTCACGCTGTGCACGATTCCCGACCACATGGCGGCGCTTGCGGAGCTGCGCCGTGTGATCCGTCCTGGTGGCACGCTGCACTTCCTTGAACACGGACTGGCTGATGACGAGTCGGTGCAACGCTGGCAGCACCGGATCACGCCCATCCAGAAGCGCGTCGCCGATGGATGCCATCTGAACCGCAGCATTGTCGCCGACATCGAGGCCGCCGGCTTCGACATCGAGTGGTCCGACGCTCGTTTCGTCGGACGCCCGAAATCGGCCGCCTGGTTCACGGTCGGCCGGGCGGTCAACTCGGCCTGAACCTCGGGGGCAAGCCACACTGGGGTCATGTCGTCCGCGCCCCGCACTGCTGCTCCACTACCTCCGTTCGCTCCGGCTTCGGCCGAGTATCAGGACCTCGTCGACCATGCATTGATGACGACCCGCGGCGTGCGCGCCCGGCTCAACTTCGATCGTGACGTCGACGACCAGGACATCCTCGATTGCATCGATGTCGCCGAGCAGGCGCCAACGGGCGGCAACAACGGCAGTCGGCGCTGGATCGTCATCCGTGATCAAGCTACCAAGGATCGGATGGCCGAGCTGTATCTCTCAGCCGGGGTCGAGTGGGTGATCAAGAAGGCCGAGGAGCTCGAAGGCTCCGGTCACCAGAACGAGAAGCTGATGCTCGGCGCCAAGCGGCTGGGCGAGAACATCCAACGCACACCGGCGCTGGTGATCCCGACGATCATCGGCACCCACGATGGCTCGGGTCGCCCCGGCTTGTTCGACTCGGTGATTCAGTCCGCCTGGAGCTTCATGGTTGCGCTCCGGGCTCGCGGTCTGGGCACGGTCTGGACGACGATGTTTCTCAACGAGGCGCCGGCGGTCAACCAGCTGCTCGACATCCCGTCGGGGGTCACGATGATCTCGCTGTTCCCGGTCGCCCACACGATCGGCACCGACTTCAAGGCCACGAACCGGCGGTACCCAGCGCGCGAGATCACCTACTTCGATCGATATGGGCGCACGCTTGCCGAGAGCCGGAGCGAACCGAGACGCATGGCCGACGGTCCCGGGATTGTCGTCGAGGCCGACATCAAGGCGTCTCCCCAGGTCGTGTGGGAACTGATCAGCGATCCGAACATGCCGGCCGAGTTCAGCGAAGAGTTTCAGGGTGGGAGCTGGGACGACCCCGAGGGGGAACCAGGAGTCGGCTCGACGTTTACGGGCCACAACAAGCACGAAGTCGTCGGCGAGTGGTCAACGACCTGCCATGTCGCTGAGTGGGACCCGCCCCGTTCCTTTGCTTGGCACGTCGGAGACATGGAGCAGTCGGCGGCGCGTTGGCGCTTCACCTGCGAGAAGGTGCCGGGCGGAAGTCGCCTGCGGTTCCATATGCGGCTCGGTCCCGGCCGCTCCGGCATGACCCCGATGATCGAGGCGAACCCGGAATCCGAGCCGAGCCTGATCGACTTCCGTCAGGATCAGCACCGCGACAACATGCGTCGGACGCTCGACGGAATCAAAGCCAAGGCCGAAGGCATCGCCGCGTCGTCTCGCGCGCCGAGCGACTTCCCCGGCCTCACCAACAACTAGCCCACCCGTTGCGTTGCTCTGACACCCGCAACTACGACTGGTTGGGTGTCTGGTGGTTGCGTTGCTCTGACACCCGCAACTACCGCGAGTTGCGGGTGTCAGAGTCCTGCAACTTCAAAGGAGCGGGGCGCCGGTGACGTCGAGCCACCAGCCGCCACCATCGTGGTGCTTCACGTACCCGGCGGTCGGGGTGGCGAAGTGCGTGCCGATGAACAACACGTCGGTATCGACGTACTTGGCCAACAGCGTGTTGCGCGTGGCCTCGCCCGCCGACTGGTCATAGTCGGCCGACGAACACCAGTCAGTGCGCGTCATCTGGCACGGATGGTGAATGCAGTCGCCCGTGATCAATGCCTCGTCGCCGTTCGAGGAGATGTGAATCGAACAATGCCCGGGCGTGTGCCCCGGCGTCGGCTCGAGCTGCACGCCCTCGCACACGACATGTTCCCAGTCGACCAGATCGACCAGACCAGCGTCGACTACGGGCTGCACCGAGTCCGCCATGATGTCGCCGTACGCGTCTTCGTCGTCGCTGTCGTTCCAATAGTTGAACTCTTTGTCGGCCAGTAGGTAGCGGGCATTCGGAAACGTCGGCACCCATTCGCCATCGACGAGCATCGTGTTCCAGCCGACATGATCGACGTGCAGGTGCGTGCACAGCACGACATCGATTGTTTCCCGCGGGTAGCCAGCCGCTTCGAGATCCTGCAGGAAGCTCGTCTGCAGGTTTGTCCACGCGGGGATGTTGCGCTGCTTGTCGTTGCCGATGCAGGTGTCGACGATGATCCGCTTGTCGCCGGTGTCGATCACGAGCGCGTGGATGCTCATGATGAGGCGGCCCTCGGGGGTGGCGAAGTGCGGCTGCATCCACTCGAGTTCGAGCGCGGC
>CALLPT010000150.1 GCA_938015575.1 uncultured Acidimicrobiales bacterium | reverse complement strand
GATCGGCCGTCGATGGATCCGATGCGGGAACGCACTGAACACGGTGCCGACCGCGATCAGCACTCCCCCGATCCACAGCCACGCGATCAGCGGCTGGGTCGTGACGCGGATGACCACCGCTTCGCCCGTCTCGTCGGGCAGCGCAATGAGTGCGATCTGGATGTCGCGCGTGAACCCCCCGAGGGTGTCTGGAGTTCCAATGGTGGTACCGACAACAAACTGGTTGATGGCCGGACGCAGCTGTTCGCCGTCGACGGTGACGAGCGCAGCGGTCACGCGTTTCTCGGAACGGTCCTCGATCTCGATGCCGTCGTAGCGGAAGGTCGAGTCCGCGAACTCGATGGTCTCGCCTTGTTCGATCGTGAACTCGCTTTGGCGCAGGTAGCTGTTGCTGGCGGCAAACGCGACGGCGACCAGGATCACCCCGAGGTGGACGATCATGCCGCCATTGGTCCGTCCCACGAGTCCTCGCCACCCGTTGCGGCGGGTTGCCAGAACGATTTGGCGAAGCGCCGCGCCTCCGGCGAATCCGGCCAGCCCGAACGCGAGCACCGGGGTGAGCCCGCGGCCGCCAAGGACCAACGCGAGCACCATCGACCCGACGCCAATCCAAGCCGGCCACTCCAGGCGAGTGCGCAGCAGCTCACCGCTCGCTTTGCGCCATGGCAGTACGGGAGCGACGGCCATGAGGAACAACAGGACCATGCCGACGGGCATCGTCATCCGTTCGAAGTAGGGCACCCCGACGCTGATGCGCTCGTCGCGCAGCGCCTCGACGATGAGCGGCCACACGGTTCCCAAGAGGATCACGAACGCGAAGATCGCAAAGACGACATTGTTGGCCAGGAATGAGCCTTCGCGGCTGAGCGGCGAATCGATGCGTCCGGGGGCGCGAAGTCGATCGCCTCGCCAGCCGATCAGCCCGATCGACACGACCGAGACGAGCCCGAAGAAGGCCAGGAACATCGGACCGATCGAACCTTCGCTGAAGGCGTGCACCGACTCGAGCACACCCGAGCGGGTAATAAAGGTGCCGAGGATGGTCAGTGAGAACGTGGCGCACAGCAGCGACAGGTTCCAGACCCGCAGCATGCCCCGGCGTTCTTGGATCATCACCGAGTGGAGATAGGCCGTGCCGGTCAGCCACGGCAGGAAGCTCACATTCTCGACCGGGTCCCAACCCCAGTAACCACCCCAACCGAGCACGTCGTAGCTCCACCAGGCACCGAGCACGATGCCCAGGCTCAGGAACCCCCACGCGAAGAGTGTCCAGCGACGCGTCTCGACCAACCAGCCTTCGCCGACCCTGCCGGTGATGAGTGCGGCGAGCGCAAACGCGAACGGCACCGTGAACCCGACATAGCCCAGGTAGAGCATTGGTGGATGCACGGCCATGAGTGGATTGTTCTGCAGCAGCGGATTTGGCCCGGGCCCATCGACGAAGCCGTCGGGAATGATGACTCGGGTGAACGGGTCACCGGGTCCGATCATGAGACCGAAGAAGAAGACACACACCGCCAGCATGACCACGATGGCCCACGCCACGAGCGGGTCGGCCAGGCGAGTACGGAACTTCGTCAACACGACGCCTAGGTAGCCGGCGAGCACCAGTCCCCACAGCACGAGCGTGCCCTCGAGCGCCGCCCAAGCCGTTGCGAAGTTGTACAGCGGTGGTGTGCGATGGCTGCCGTTCTCGAACACGAACCGCATCGTGAAGTCGCGGGTGATCAATGCCCGTTCAAGGGCCACGAAGCTGAGCACGGCGCCGAATACGACCAGCCAGGCAACCTTGGCGCCGGTGCGCAACAGACGCTCGTCGCCCGACCGCTGGGCCACGATGATGGTGATCGCTCCAACGATCGATGCCGCGAGCGCAATGACGACTCCCGCGTCGCCGAGCGCAACATTCATGAAAGAGCCCGCGCTGGCGTCTCGGCAGTCACCGACATGCTCACGGCGTGGCCGACTGTCCGCCGGACTCGGCTTCGTTGAGCCGCTCACGATTGTCGTTGCGGTACTCGTTGTCGTGCTTGACGACCATGTCGTTGCTGGCAAAGTGCCAGCCGTCGTTGGCTCCGCCCTCGATCGACGACACGCCCTGAGGCAGGCCTGCCGTCCACGTGCCCTCGAGCACGACGGGGACACCGGGTTGGAACAGTTCGGCCGGCGAACCGATGTGGACGACATCGACGATGGCGCCTTCGAACTGGATCGGGAACACAACGCCGACGTCGGTGCGCCCGTTGCGGGTGACTTCGGTCTCGATGGGCTCACCAAAGGGGGTGCCTTGGACACGGAACCGTTGATCGACGAGTTCGTCTCGACGTTCGACCGCCTCGTCGGCGTTGTAGAAGAACAGGGCCGCGTCGCCGAGCGTGCGAACCAGGAGAAATCCGATTCCGGCGATCACGGCGACGAGCAAGATCGTCGGCACCAGCTTGCGCCGAGGACGCTCGAGCGAGGCTTCGATGTCGCGTGGTGTGAGATCGAGTTCGCTCATCGGACGAAGCCTGCGGTATCGGCGTCGTCGGGTGTCGTCATCCACCGTTGGCGCTCGGCCGGGACTCGAGCGCTGAGCTCACGTCCTCGACGGGCAAGCGAAACCGCGTACAGCGCCATGGCCACGAGGACAATGCCCCAGCCGGCAATCAAGTAGCCAAGGTGCGTCATGCTGCACCGCCTCTTTCATTGGGGCCGCTGTCGTCGGGGCCACTCTTGTTGGGGTCGGCGTTGGTGTCAGCGCCGATGCCCGGATGCGCGACGGCGTCGTCGATGTCGGCTTCCATCTGGGCACGGCGTTCGGCCATCGCGGCCTGGAGGCCGACAGTGTCGGCCTGGACTTCGAGCCAGCCGATGCGGAATCGATGGATGAGCATCCACGCGAAGATCATGGCGAACACCACGAAGCCCATCGCCAGTGTGAACAACGTGAGGTCCTCGAGCTTGCCGTCGGAGAGGCTTGACTGCTGGTGCAAGGTGCGGCTCGCCCACCACTCGACCGACCGGTTCACGATCGGCACGTTGATGACGCCAACCAGGGCGATGATCGCGCTGCGACGCGCTCGCACCTCGGCCGAAGGCACGACGCGCCGATAGGCGAGGTACCCCACGTACACCAGGAACAGCATGAGCGAGGTCATCAGCCGCACGTCGCCCCATTCCCACCAGGTGTTCCAGGTTGGGCGTCCCCAGATCACGCCGGTTGCGAGCATGAGACCGGTGAACAGCAGACCGATTTCGGCACCAGCGACGGCCACGATGTCCCACCACAGCGATTTCTTCCACAGCACCATCACGCTGGCGATCGCGGTGATCACGAAGCCCGTGTACCCGGCGATCGCCGATGGCACATGGATGTAGATCATCCGGACGACGTCTTGTTGCACCAGGTCGGCTTCGGTCAGAACGAACGCGAACACCATGAGCACGGCGACACCGACCAGACATGCGACGCCGAGCATGCGAGACGTGCGTGACCCCGTGCCCGAACCTGGTTCGACGAGCTTGACGGGTTTGTCGGTCGGGGCAGTGGTGATAGCCATCAGGCATCCTCGAGTACGACGGCATAGGCGACGCCGCCGATGATTGCGTACAGAAGCGCGAAGCAGGCGAGCAGCGAGCACCAGGCCCAACCGTTGACGGCGGCCGTGCTCAGCCCGTCGTCGAAGGCTCTCGTGGCCGCGACGAGCACGGGGGCGAGAATGGGCAGCAACAGCATCGGCAGGATTGTGTCGCGGACACCCATACCAACGGCCAGCACGCCGTAGAGGCTACCGGCCGTGGCGATCGCGACGGTCGCGGCCAATGCCGCTGTGACAACCAGCACGGGATCTTCGAAGCTCGACCGATACAGCACGACGACGCCGAGCAACATGACGGCCTCGATCGCGAGCAGCTGCGCGGCGACAGCGAGGGCCTTACCGGCGAAGATCTTCCAGCCGGCCGCACCGGACAGTCGCAAGGCTTCGAATGCCGACGACGCCGTCTCGATCGACACCGAGCGTTGGATGGTCAAGATGGCGACGAACAGCACCGTGACCCAAAACAGACCGGGGGTGAACGATCGCAAGGTCGATCGGTCGGCATCGAGGGCGAGCCCGAAGAGCACGAGCACGATCACGGCGAACGGCAGCACCTGGCTCGCCACGACCTTGGAGCGCCATTCGATGCGCAAGTCCTTGCGAGCGACCGCCCAGACTTCACGCATGGGCGCTCCCGCCCTCGCGCACTTCGGACCGGTGGACGACGCCACCGGCGACGGTCAGCACATGGGTGGCCAGCGGGCGCACGCGGTCGAGTTCATGCGACGCGACGATGACCGTGGCTCCGGCGCGGATCGCATCGCCGATGAGATCGTCGACGATGGTGCGTCCGGCCTGGTCGAGGCCTGCGTGGGGCTCGTCGAGCAACCAGAGTCGCGGGCGGCGCACGGCCACCGCGGCAAGAGCAGCGCGACGTCGTTGCCCCGTCGACAAGCTGCGGACCGGCTGGTCGGCGGCGCCGGTCATGGCGACCCGTTCGAGCGCGGCACCCACCGCGTCGGTTCCGTGCCCGCCGAGCGCCGCCCAGAACGAAAGGTTCTCGTCGATGCTCAGGTCTTCGTAGAGCATTGCGTCGGGCGACAGCATCCCGACCGACGCCCGCACCTGTCGACGTTGGGTCGCGACGTCGAAGCCGAGCACTCGCGCTGAACCTGAGTCCAGCGTGGCCAGGCCGGCCAGCAAGCGCAGCAACGTGGTCTTCCCGGCGCCGTTCGGTCCCTGGATCAAACTCACCGAGCCGACCGGCAAGGTGAGATCGAGTTGCGCGAGCGCGGGGAAGCGATCGAGCAGCACGACGGCTTGATCTACTTCTACTGCGAGGTCCATGGGTGTGACGACGGCTCCGTCGGGGTCGGGGTCGTCCCCTGAGCGTAGGTCTCGGGACCTGGATTGAACGGCTCGACCCGGGGCGATTCCCACCGTGCGTCGCTTCTTGTTTCGTTTGTGCGTCGAAACCGTGAGCCGCGACCACGCGCCGTCCAGCGGCGTCCATACTTTCCGGCATGAGATTGGCACGGGTACTTGGAGCGATTGGACGAGCTCTGATCAGCGCAGGCGTCATCGTTCTGCTCTTTGTCGCCTATCAGTTGTGGGGCACGGGCCTGCAGCACCAAGCGGCGCAGGGGTCGCTCGAGGACGACTTCTTGGAGCTCCTCGATTCGAGCCTGGCCGTCGAGGCCGAGCAGGTCGAAGCGACCTTCACCGCCGCCGCAACGGACACGGCCCCGACCGCGGCCGACAGCACCGACCCATCAGCCACCGACGACGCCGCGTCCGATGCTGAAGCCGCCGACGCCCCCGCCGCCCCCGAGGCGCCTGCTCCCGAAGCAATCGAGTACTCGCCCCAACTGCTCGAAGCCCTCTACCCGGAGCCGGGCGACAGCCTCGCTCGCATCGTGATCCCCGCAATCAATGTGGATCAGATCACGGTGGCGGGCGTATCCGTCGAGGATCTGCGTAAGGGCCCCGGCCACTACAGCTCCACGCCGAACCCGGGTCAGGCCGGCAACTCGGCCATCGCCGGCCACCGCACCACCTACGGGGCGCCCTTCCACCGCATCGATGAGCTGAACCCCGGCGACGAGATCATTGTCCAGACGATCCAGGGAACCTTCACCTATTTGGTGCGCGAGAACATCGCTCCCGATGGCTCGGCCAAAGGACACTTCATCGTGAGCCCGAGCGATACGTGGGTACTTGGCCAAGAGAGCGGCGAGAACCTGTTGACGCTGACCGCGTGCCATCCCAAGTACAGCGCCCGTCAGCGGATCATCGTGCAGGCAGAACTCGTCGGCGAGCCGGCACCGACCATCCCGCGGGGCGACGATGTCGACTTCGCACCGGTCGAACTCGACGCCGGCGCCGAAGACGAAGCTCGCGGCTCCGAGGTCGCCGACGCTCCCGCCGAAGATCTCGAACAGGTCATGAGCGACGAGGTCGCCGCCGACGACGACCCAAGCGTCGACGCCGAAGGTAACCCCATCGACGGGGCCGACGACACCGAGGACGCCTCGGATCTTCCCGACGATGCGACGACCGAGACTGACGGGGCCGAAGCAGCAACGAGCGAAGTCGCCGATGCAGCTGGCGACGTGGTCGAGGCCGAAGAGACCGAAGCGGCCGAGGCACTCGACGCACTCGACGAAAGCGAAGCCGCCGGATCTGTCGATGAGGTCGAGTTGACCTCGGCCCAGACCCCCTTCAACGATGACGACTTCGGCGAGGGTCTCAACGGTGACCCGACCAAGATTCGCCCCGCGGTCATGTGGGGGCTCGCCGGCGGCGCCATCTGGCTCGCGGCCTGGTTCATCGGCCAGCGCCTGAATCGCAAGTGGACGCTCTACCTGATCGGCCTGGTGCCATTCGCCCCTGCCCTATGGTCGTGTTTTGTAAACATCGACCAGGCGTTGCCGAGCTACTAGCCAGCCACGACTCGACCCCGCAGCCGTCACGGCTGCACTTGCACTCATGCACCTGCCGCTGCGGACCTTGCTGTCCATCTGCTCAAGCCTGATCGCGCTGGCACTGATCGGTGGCGCCTGCTCCGGCTCGGACGGCATCGGCGGTGACGGCAACGATCTCAGTGTCTTGATCGAAGCGGTGACGCCAACGGCGATCGTGTTCGACCCGAATGACCCGTTGCAACTCTCCGGGACCTCGATCGACCCGTCGGAACTCGACTTCGGGGATTGTTTCAACGAGTACCTGTTTCGCGACGCGTCTGATTTCCTGCAACAGGTCACGACCGTCGTGTCCTGCAACGGACCACACGATCGCGAGGCCTACTTCCGCACGGAGTATCCCGGGGGCGAGTCAGCGAGCTACCCGATCAATGACGAGCTCGAGCGATGGGCGGACATCACCTGCCTCGAAGAGTTCGAAGCGTTCGTCGGTAACGATTACGTGCTGTCAGCCCTCGAAATCGGCGCGGTCGTGCCAACCTTCGAGGCCTGGACCAACGACGGCGACCGGGCGGTCATCTGCTACGTGTTTCCCGATCAAGGCGGTCGGCTGCTCGATTCGGTTCGCAACAGCGGGATCTGACTACCCCACCGCGATCGGCGCGTCCCCACCTGCCGGGATAGGTTGCGCCCATGGGTGATGAGCAAGCCTTCCGTCTGACGCAGTTCAGTCACGGCGCCGGTTGAGGCTGCAAGATTGCTCCTCGTGAGCTGGCGCAGGTCCTGCGCCGTTTGCCAACACCCGATGCTGCCGAATTGATCGTCGGCGCCACTACCGGTGACGATGCGGCCGTGTGGCGTCTCGACGACGAGCGCGCCCTCGTTTCGACGGCCGACTTCATCACCCCGGTCGTCGATGACGCCCGCGTCTGGGGTCGCGTTGCGGCCGCCAACGCGGTGAGCGATGTCTACGCGATGGGTGGGCACCCGCTGTTCGCCCTCAACCTGGTTGGCTGGAACAAGGACGAACTGCCCATCGATCTGCTCGGCGAAGTACTGCTTGGCGGAAGCGA
This sequence comes from uncultured Acidimicrobiales bacterium, assembly GCA_938015575.1. Classification (GTDB taxonomy): domain Bacteria; phylum Actinomycetota; class Acidimicrobiia; order Acidimicrobiales; family UBA10347; genus UBA10347. The sequence goes on along the minus strand of CALLPT010000150.1, from coordinate 29,431 downwards.
CATCGCGGCCGCGGGCGGATTCGTTGTCGTGGGCGGCCACACGATCGACGACCCCGAACCCAAGTACGGCATGGCGGTCACCGGCATGGTCCACCCCGACGAGGTCATGACCAACGCAGGTCTGGTCGCCGGCCAGGACTTGATTTTGACCAAGCCGCTCGGCATCGGCATCATCACGACCGCGATCAAAGCCGATGTGGCGCCGACCGATGCCGCGGCGGGCGCGCTCGCCTCGATGCAGCGACTCAACGATGTCGGGGCGCGAGTCGCCCGGGCGGCCGGGGCGACCGGTTGCACCGACGTCACCGGGTTTGGGCTGCTGGGCCATCTGGGCCGCATGACCGTCGAATCGGCGGTTCGAGCCACCATCGACTTCGAAGCGCTCCCGCTGATCGAAGGCACCGTTGCGCTGGCCGAGGCCGGCATCGTGCCCGGCGGCACGCTACGCAATCTCGACAGCAATCGTGAGCTGCTCGATCCCGGCTCCCACGGCGACGTCGCTCAATGGATCGTCGCCGACGCGCAGACCTCTGGCGGGCTGGTCTTCGGGGTTGACCCGGCGCACACCGAGGCCGTCCTGGCCGAGTTGACCCAATCGGATCATGCGGCTCGAAAGATCGGCTCCGTCGCTGCTGGCGCGCCCGGCATCGACCTGCGCTGAGCGGTGTCCGACCGGCCACGCCCCGAAATCGACATCACTGCCTCAGTCGTCACCGCGCTGTTACGTGAGCAAGCACCCGAACTGGCCGAGCAATCGATCGAGATGCTTGGCACCGGTTGGGACAACACGAACTGGCGCCTCGGAGACGACCTCATCGTTCGACTCCCCCATCGAGCGGTGGCCGAGCCACTCATTCACCACGAACAACGGTGGCTACCGACCCTCGCGCCGCTCCTCAATGTCGCGATACCCGTGCCGGTCTTCAACGGACGACCGAGCCCGGCAAACCACTACCCGTGGGTCTGGTCGATCGTCCCCTGGCACGCCGGCAGCGAAGCCGCAAACGCGCCGCTTGCTTCCCCTGGCGCCACTGCCACGAAACTGGGAACCTTCTTCCGCTGCTTGCATGTCGAAGCCGCGACGAACGCGCCGGCGAACCCATTCCGAGGCGGACCGCTTGTCGAGCGGCGCGATGCAGTCGCCGACCGGATCGCACGACTCGGTGATCGGATCGACGCGGTCGCCGTCCGCTCGGCATTCGACGAAGCCGCCAGCGCGCCAACGACCAACGAGCGCGTGTGGCTCCACGGTGACTTACACACTCGCAACATGGTCGTGGACCACGGCGACCTCAGCGCGGTGATCGACTGGGGCGACGTGTGTGCCGGCGACCGGGCCACCGACCTGGCCGGCGCGTTCATGCTGGTGCCCGATCACGTCGATGTTGTCCGCCACGAGGCGGGAGCCGACGCCGATGCGTGGCGTCGTGCCCGTGGTTGGGCTATCCACTTCGCCTTGATCTACCTCGCCGCTGGCGACGCCGCGCCAGTGATGCGGGCCATCGGAGAGCGACTCCTTGGGACGCTCGGGATCGCGGTGCAGTAGCTTCGGTACGAGTCCCCGAGGAGGAATAACCATGCCCGCAGAGATGATCGAATTTCCCGTGAATGGACACAACGCACGCGGGTATCTGGCAACGCCCGCTTCCGGCTCCGGGCCGGGCGTCATCGTGTTGCAGGAATGGTGGGGGCTCGTGCCCCAGATCAAGGCAGTCTGCGATCGCCTGGCCGAGCAGGGGTTCACGGCGCTCGCTCCCGATCTCTACCACGGCGAGATGGCCGAGCACACCGAGATGGACAAGGCGGGTGAGCTCATGACGAATCTGCCCCCCGACCGCGCCGCCAAGGACATGTTGGGCGCCATCGACGTGCTGCTCGCCCACGACGCATGCTCGAGTGCCACGGTTGGCGTCACGGGCTTTTGCATGGGCGGACTGCTCACCTTGCGACTCTGCGCGCTCGGCGGCTCCAAGATCAGCGTCGCCGCCCCGTTCTACGGTGCACCGCTCGGCGACGACTCGATCGACTGGTCCGGCGTCGAGGCCAAGATCGAAGGGCACTTCGCTGAATCCGATGACTTCTTCCCGCCCGAAGCGTGCGAAGCACTCGCCCAGCAACTGCGCGATGCGGGCAAGGACTGCGTGTTCCACGTCTACCCGGGCACCGGACACGGGTTCACCAACGAAGAGAACCCGATGGGCGCATGGAACGAAGAAGCGACCGAGGTCGCCTGGGGTCGCACGCTTACTCTGCTCGGCGCTATCGACTGACGTGAGTACCCCTGCAACGGAACGTTTCACCCGTGCCGCCGCCGAGGTCGGACTCGACGTCGTCGTTCAGCGGTTTCCCGAAGACACCCGAACCGCCCAGCAAGCCGCCGACGCGCTCGGCTGCGAACTCGGCCAGATCGTCAAGTCGCTGGTCTTCAAGGCGGGCGACGAGCTCGTGATGGTGTTGACCTCGGGCGCCAACCGCGTTGACGAAAAGCGCGCGGCACCGCTGTTCGAGGTCACCAAGCTGGGGCGCGCCAATGCCGATGAGTGCCGGGCGGCCACGGGGTTCGCGATCGGCGGGATCCCGCCGTGTGGACATCCGTCGCCGCTGCGGGTCGCCATCGACGAAGACCTGCTCCGCTACGACCGGATCTGGGCGGCCGCGGGCGCGCCCGACGCCGTCTTCGAGCTCACACCCGCCGACTTGCAACGGGTCACCGAGGGCCTTGTCGCCAGCGTCGCCCAATCGCCCCAAAGCCAGTAGCGTCAAGGGGCTCCGACAGCTCAGAAGGGGGTCTGCATGAACGTCAGCGACGCGGTCCAGCGCCGCAAGACCATCCGCGACTTCTTGGCTGATCCCATCTCCAACGACGTAATCGCCGCCCTCTTGGCTGCCGCTTCCCGGGCGCCTTCGGGCGGGAATCTTCAGCCGTGGGAGATCTACGTCATCAATGGCGAGTCGATGGCCGCATTTCGTCAGCACATGGCCGACGCAGCACCGACCAGCGAGATGGAGTACGACATCTATCCGCCGTCGCTCTGGGAGCCATACCGCACGCGTCGCTACACCGTCGGCGAGCAGATGTACGCCACGATCGGCGTCGACCGCGACGACAAGGCCGGACGGCTACAGCAGTTTGCTCGAAACATGGACTTCTTCGGTGCGCCGGCCGCCATCTTCTGCTTTGTCGATCGCAAGCTCGGCCCGCCCCAGTGGAGCGACCTCGGCATGTTCTTGCAAACGTTCATGCTGCTCGCCGAAGAAGCTGGTTGGCAGACCTGCCCGCAGGAAGCCTGGGCGGCCGCCCATGAACAAGTTCGTAGCTTCACCGGCGCACCCGAAGAACTCATGCTGTTCTGCGGCGTCGCCATCGGCAAAGCCAACCTTGACCATCCAATCAACTCGCTGGTGTCCGAACGGGCGCCGGTCGACGAGTTCGCAACCTTTCTCTAGGACGCTTCATGAATCTCGATGCCCTGCCACTCGCGCTCACCTACGACGACGTGCTGCTTGTCCCCCAACGCTCCGGCATTCGTTCCCGCTCGCAGGTCTCGATCACCTCGCAGCTCACGAACACGATCTCGCTCGACACGCCGGTGCTCGCGGCAAACATGGACACCGTGTGCGGCTGGGAGATGGCAGCCACGATGGCCGAGATGGGTGGCGTTGGGATCATCCACCGGTTCCTGCCCATCGACGCGATGCAAGCCGAAGTACGCAAGGCGTACGAGGCCAGCGAGGGCGGCACGATCGGCGCAGCGATTGGCACCGACCATGACATGATCACCCGCACGCGAGCCTGTGCCGAGGCCGGGGCGTCGATCGTCGTTCTCGATATTGCCCACGGTCACGCCGAGCACGCGATCGAGGGCATCAAGCGCATCAAAGACGAGTGTCCCGAAGTCCAGATCATCGCCGGCAACGTGGCCACTGCCGAGGGCGCCGTTGACCTGGCCGAAGTCGGCGCCGACGCCATCAAGGTCGGCGTGGGACCTGGCGGGGTGTGCACGACCCGACTGGTTGCGGGTGTCGGAGTACCGCAGCTGACCGCAGTGTCCGAGGCAGCGAAGAGCGGTTGCGGTGTCCCGATCATCGCTGATGGTGGCATTCGTGCGTCGGGCGACATCGCCAAAGCGCTCGCTGTCGGCGCGCAGAGCGTCATGATCGGCTCGATGTTCGCCGGCACCAAAGAAGCGCCGGGCGAGGTCGAGCAGACCGAGCGCGGGTTGTTCAAGCGGGTGCGAGGCATGGCCTCGCGTGAAGCCGCAGAGAAGCGAGCCGAACGCTCCGGCGAGGAACTCGACGACGAGTACTTCGAGCACCGCGCGGCCGAAGGCGTCGAGGGCCTGGTCCCCTACCGAGGTTCTGTGCGGCTGTTGGTCAACGAGCTGATGGCTGGGCTCAAGAGCGCGATGTCGTACCAGAACGCCGCCAACCTCGAAGAGTTCCGCACCAACGCCAGGATGGTGCGAATCACCGGGGCGGGCCTCAACGAGAACCACCCGCACGCCACAACGTAGGGCGCTCGCTACAGCAACTCGTTCACATCGGCGTCGTCGACAAGTAGCTCGAGCACGCCGCGGTGCTGCAGCGGTGATGCCCGCACACCCACCCGGTCGAAGCAATCGGCGATGAAAGCAACGTCGGCCGGCTCGGCGCGTCGGGTGATGCCGTCGTCTTGCAGGCCAAGTTCAGCCATCGTCTTGACCTCGGCCTCGCACCCGTACACATGGTGCGGTGCCGCGAGCTCGCGGCCGTAGTTGAAGCCGTTGGTTCGCCGACCGAGTTCGAGCGGCACCTCGCCGACAACCCCGACGGGTCGCGCGCCGGCCTCGCGATAGCGACCGTCGTTGAATGCCCCCGGCTCGCTGTCATCGACGATGACGAGGCCATGCAATGCCGAGACATCGGTGAGTTCGTCGAAGGGAACCGGCGTGGTGGTGGCCGCCATCACCACGCGTACGGCATCGCACACGCCCTGCATGCTGTCGACGGTCGATGCACGGCCATCGCCGTAGTGCTGGTTGAGATGTTCAGCGAGTCGTCTCGACGCGTCCACGGCAGTGTCGAAGATGACGAAGCGATGGTCGGTCGTCGCCGCAAGGTGGTCGGCCGTCGCCGTGCCGATGGCTCCGGCGCCGACGATGCCGATATCGACACAGTCCTCGTAGCCCGGCGCACCAAGAATGCGTTCCAGCGTCTTGGCCATCATGGCGATCGTGCCGGCATGCCCCGTGGTCAACCGCATACCCGGTCGTTCCAGTTGGCGGCCGTAGCGAGTGAGCGAAGGAAAGAACGCTCCGAGCCCGGCAAAGCTCGCCCCGCCGACCCGCTGGGCAAAGTCGAGTCCCGCGCCGATTTCTGCGACGGCGATGTCCCGCAGCGTTCGACGGTCGGGCGTGGACAGGATCCGATCGATCGTCAGCGGCGCATAGACGATGGCACCGCGGCATCCGGCCGGCGACTCGTCATACCGGTCGATGATCGTCGGCGGGATCGCGCTGCATAGCTGTGTTCGCGTGAGTGGGTCGAGCCGATCCACAAAGGGAATCGTCTGCTCGAGTTCTTCCCGATACTCCATGCCTGGATGATCGAGTAGCTCTCGGCCGACGAGCGCGGGGTCATCACCTTGGGGGCCGGAGTAGAACCATGTCGACGTGCGTGTCGGCACGACGAAGGCGTAGTCGAACGGCTCGACCGACTCCAGACCGCCGTGCACCGCGTGGGCGCGGCGCAACACTGTTTCGGTGCGATCGAACTCGGCGTCTGTCACCAGGCCCACGTGTGAGGAACGAAGGGTGTCGAGCATGCTCAGACCGCGCTCGAGGCGGTGATCGAACGCCTCCCAGAGCTCACGGTCTTGCACCCGGGCCCGCTCGACCTCGATCGCGGCCGCGCCCACGCGTTCGATCTCAACGGGCTTCGATGCAATCTCACACCGAGGTAGCCACGCCACGCCAGATGCCGCGACTCCTTGACCTGAAGGTTCGTGTTCCGAAGCCATCCCACCTGCTCCCCGACTCTGATCCGCCCCGACACCGTAGGTGAACCAACGATCGTTGTCAGGTGCGCTTTGCAACGAAGATGAACTCCAAGCTGTCGGCGCGCACGGGCGAGTGATCCCAGTCTCCGCATACCTGCTCGACCGTGAACCCGTGCGCCGCCAAGGTGGCCTCGATCTGCTCGCGGGATCGGAACCGCAGCGTCTCCCGGGCCGAAAGATGACGCCCGTCAGGCAGCACCGTATGGCCTTCGTGGGTCATGCGATACGACTCGGGCGGACCTACGACATCGACGACCTCGACCCACGAGTCAAAGGTTCCACCGTCGGGATGGTCGAGTGCGCTCTCGGTGCTCTGGCGGGTCCAACGACTCGCCCAGTCAATCGCAGGGTTGCGCACCTCAAAGGCCAGACGCCCGCCCGGAACCAGCATGCGGTGTACATGCGCGAGGGTCGACGCCCACGCATCGTCGTCGACGAAGTACTGAGCGACGTGGCCCATCATGATGACAAGTTCCGCAGCGCCGGCCGGCCCGTCGGCGGCGCTTCCATGGACCCATTCGACCTGGTCCCCGCCGGGGCGGCGGCGAGCAATATCCAACATGGGTTCCGCTGGATCGATACCGATCGATGTCCGGCCGCGGGCAGCAACGTCGACACAGAAGACACCGGTGCCGCAACCGAGATCGACGACCGTTCGCGCGTCGAACCGGGCAACGAGCGCCAGATAGAAATCATGATCCCGGCGCCCGGCACATTCGGTGTCGTAGACCGCGGCGAGTTCAGGGACCTCGGTCCACAGCTTGTCGGTCACCGTGACACTGTTACAGCTCGCCGCGGCTTGGTTCAGCGAATTGACCGGCTGCATGATGGCGACGTGTCGATCACGTTCCGCATTCCCACCGCCCGCCAAGGCCAGACCGGCATGGGCCAAGGCGGCTATGGCTGCTACCAACTCCAGCAAGCGATCGGCGAACCCGTGAGCATTGCGCTGCGCAGCCCGCTACCGCTCGAGACGGACCTAGCGGTCATCGATCACGGGGACCGATGGACGCTCGTCGACCCGCAGCGACCCGACACGATCATCCTCGAGGCAACCCGCTGGGACTCGCACTTCGCCGCCACCGAGCCGGTCAGCGTCGCATCGGCCGACGCGGCACGCGCCGCCTTCCCGCTCACCGACGACGAGCACCCTGCGCCGCACTGCTGCTCGTGCGGAACGGGGCCGGAGTCGCTCAGGGTCCACGCCGGACCGCTCGGCGACGGGCGCTGGGCCACGCCATTTCGCATTCCTGAAACACACACCGTCGACGGCCGCATCGACGAGAGCCTGGTGTGGATGGCCGTCGACTGCGCATGCGGCTGGTTCACGTCGCACAGCGGGGATCAGAACGGCGGTCGCGGGGTCACGGTGCAGTTCGCCGTCGACATCGTCGCGCCCATCGAAGCCGAGACCGACTACGCCCTGGTGGCCTGGCCCGGCGATTATGCACCTGATTGGGATGGCCGCAAGCGGGGCGCAGCCGCCATGCTGTTCGACCGCGATGGTGCCGTCGTGGCCCGGTCCCGTTCGTTCTGGGTGCGTCCCGCTACCGGGTGACGCCTGCGGAGCGAAGACCGGCGAGCACCCGGCTCGGGGTGAGCGGGAACTCGTCGAACCACACGCCGGTCGCATCGTGTACTGCGGCGACGACCGCGGGCGCATAGGTGATGTAGGGCATCTCGGCCACGCCGCGGGCGCCGAACGGGCCCAACGGATCTGCCAGCTCGAGCACCACGCTGTCCACCGTCGTGGGCACATCACCGATGCCAGGGATCAAGTACGACGAAAAACGTGGGTTCCGGATCTCACCGTCGACAACCTGCAGGTTCTCGCTCAGCGTGTAACCGTGGGCCTGCACCACCGCGCCCTCGATCTGGCCTCGGAGCAGTTCGGGGTTGATGGCTCGGCCGACGTCGTGGCAGGACACCACACGGTCGACCCGGAGGTGGCCGGTTTCGATGTCGACGGTCACTTCGACCGCCTGCGCCATGTAGCCGTAACAGAAGTTTGGCTGTCCGGCACCGGTCTCGGGGTCGAGCGTCTCGGTCGCCGGGGGCGTGTAGCGGACATGACCGATTGCCGGGCGATCGCCGTCGGCCCACGCCTTGGCCGCGGCTGCGGCAGCCTCGACGATCGAGTTCCCGGCCATGAACGTCAGCCGGCTGGCCGAAGCGCTCCCCGAATCGCCGGTAAACGCGGTGTCGCTGAAATGGCCACGCACCGCATCGACCTCAAGCCCGACGGCTTCGGCAGCCATCTGGAGGAAAGCCTGATGCGCTCCTTGTCCGACCTCGGCGCCGGCGTGGAACAGGTCAGCTGAGCTGGGATCGGTGTCACCGGGCTCGCCTCGCAGGTGAATCTCGGCCTCGCAGCGCTCGGGGAAGCCGAACGAGAAGCCAACGTTCTTCATGCCGGCAGCAAAACCTCGGCCTCGGCGCACGGCTCCCGGCGATGGCGGTAGCGATGCAAACGGCGAGAACGGGGCGCCGTCGCCGAGGGGCTCCGCGTAGGCAGCGGCCTCCGCGCACGCTTCGACGACCTGCGGTGCTGAGACTCCCTCGGGCAGAACCACATCGGTAACGCCGACGCTGCCTTCGCTCACCAGATTGCGTCGACGGATCTCGACCGGGTCGAGGCCGAGCGCGGCTGCCAGGCGATTCATCTGCATCTCGGCGACAAAGGCCCCCTGGGGGCCGCCGAAGCCACGGAACGCGCCACCCGGCACGGTGGTCGTGTAGACGGCGTAGGAGTCCACGCTCACGTTGGCGACTTCGTACGGGCCGACGACGCTGAGGTGGGCGTTGCCCAAGACCTTGTTCGAGGTGTAGTTGTACGCGCCGGCGTCAAGCCACACCGTGGCCTCGGCGGCAAGCAGCCGCCCGTCGGCGTCGGCGGCCGTTCGGGCGTGGATTTCGCCTCGGTGGCGCTTGTGGTGGCCGATGATGGACTCTTCGCGGGACCACTGGGTGAACACGGGTCGTTCGATGCCCTGTGCGGCGACCTTGCGAGCGGCCAACGCGAGGGCGATCTGGACGGACATGTCCTCGCGGCCACCGAATGCGCCGCCGATCGCCGGGTAGATCACGCGCACCTGGTCGGCTGGAACATCGAGCGCGTGCGCGATCTGTTCCTGATCCTCGTGTGTCCACTGGCCGGCGACTTCGACGGTGGTGCGGCCGAGTTCATCGATCCAGGCCGTCGCCGCTTCGGGCTGGAGATATGCGTGCTCTTGATGGGGCACGACATAGGTGTGTTCGACCACGACGGCCGCATCGGCAAAGGCAGCCGCCGTCTCGCCTCGCCGGATCCGGAGATGGTGATACGCGTTGGTGCCGTCTTCGGGGTGCACCAGATGCTCGTCAGTGCGGGCCGTGTCGAGATCCGGCACCACCGGAAGCGGTTCCCATTCGACCTGGAGAAGCGCCATGGCCTGGTCGGCGGCCTCGATCGTTTCGGCCACGATCACGCACAGCTGATCGGCCTCCCATCGGCTGATGGTGCAGTCGACGGCGACGTTGGGATCATCGGTTGGTCCGATGAGAACCGGCTGGTCGAACTTGGTCAGGCCGTACTCGTTGCGGGGCACATCGGCGGCGGTCACGATCGCCACGACACCGTCGACCGACTCGGCGGCCCCCAGGTCGAGCGAACGTAGCCGAGCGTGCGGCTGGCCGGTGAACACGATCTTTGCCATCAAGGCATCGGCGGGACGGCGATCACCCGGGTAGCCGGCAGCGCCGGTGGTCTTGGCCGCAGCATCGAAACGGATAGGCGACGATCCGACACTCATTGGGTGCCTCCGGTTGCACGAACGGCTTCGAGGATGGCGTAGTAGCCGGTGCAGCGGCAGAGATTGCCCGACAGCCCGAGTTCGATCTCGTCGCGGGTCGGTGCCTCGAACTCAGCTCGCAGTGCGGTCGCCGAGACGACGAAGCCAGGGATGCAGTAGCCGCATTGGACCGCGAAGTTATCGACGAACGATTGCTGCATGACGCTGAGTGGCGCGTCGCCCGCGAGCCCTTCGACCGTCGTGACCCGAGCGCCGTCGGCCTGGGCTGCGGGCGTCAGGCACGACATGGTTGCTGCCCCATCGAGCATCACCGTGCAGGCGCCGCATTCGCCCTCGGCACAGCCTTCTTTGGTCCCCGTGCCGGCATGTTCGCGCAGCCAGTCGAGCAAGGTCGTCGAAGCGGCACCGCCGGCGGCAATGTCGTTGCCATTGATCGCGACGCGTATTTCTGACTGGTCATCGATGACCGAAGCCGAGGTCGAGGTCGAGGTCGAGGTCGTGGTCGAGGTCGAGGTCGCGGGGGCGTTGGTGCCCAGCGTGGGTATCCGCGCCGGCCAGCGGCCGCGCTCGTCTTCGCTAGCCAACGATGCCAGCGCGCGGCGGACGACGGTCTCGACCGTGGCGGAGCGGTAGTCCGCAGTTGCCCGACCGTCATCGATTGGTCGCACGCTGGCAGCCGCGGCCCGCGCCGCATCGGCGATGGTGTCGTCGTTGAGCGAACGCCCGATCAAGGCATCGGCTGCGGCGGACGACAAGACGACCGTTGGGGCCACACTCCCCAGCGCGATGCGGGCAGAAACGATCGATGAGTCCCGCGACGACGATGCAAACTCCAAGCTGATGCCGCAGTGCACGACCGAGATCGCTTGTGCCTTGCGCAACCCGGCCTTGACCCAGATGCCGGTCTGGTGTTCATGCGGTTCGGGCACCCAAATGCTGGCGATCATCTCGCCTGGCTCGAGCACGGTCGAGCGCACGCCCAGGAAGAAGTCTTCGATGCCCACCATCCGTTCGGCGACCTCGCCATCGACAAGGCGGGCCAGTTGGAGCTGGGCGTCCAAGGCCAACAACGCACTAATCGAGTCGTTGGCCGGGCTCGCCGTTGCCAAGTTGCCAGCGATCGTGGCGCGGTTGCGCAGCTGCGGTGAACCGATTTCGAGACAGGCTTGGGCCAACGGCAGCGCGCGCTCCACCAGGCTCGGTGTCGTGACGACCTGATTGTGGGTCACGCCGTGGCCGAGCACCTGATGGGCTCGCCCGTCGAGGTGACCGGATTCGACGATACGGGCCCGGTCGATGCGGCTGACGTCGATCAGCTCCACCGACGGTCCCGAGTCACGGTCGAGCTCGACGACCAGGTCGGTTCCGCCCGCCACCAAGCGACGCGTCGGGTCTTCGGCAAATAGCTCGAGCGCGGACCGCTGTGTCGTAGGCCGATGCACGCGCCCGACGGCTGTGCCCGGGCGCTGCACCCAATGGGGTTCGAATGCCCTGCTTGCGACGTCTGACATCAGTTGCGGTCCACGCCGGTGAAGATCACGACCACATGTTCCTCGGTTGCGGGCGGTTCGGCAAGAAGCCCGGCGAGGCCGGACGTACCGGTCGAGCAGACCGGCACATCGGTCCGGCTCCGCGCCAGATCCCACGCGTCTCGCACCATGGCCTCGGGGGCGACGATGGGCCATCCGCCGCTTGCCACGGTCTGGCGAAGCAGGGGCAACCAGTCATAGGTGACATCGTCGAGAATCCCCGTCGCGAAGCTCTGGGGGTTCTCCCAGGCTGTCATGTACTTCTCAGGGTCTGCGGCCGCGGCAGCGAAGTCGAAATCGGGAGCGAGAAGGTCCCACGCTCGCGCCAGCGGTGCGCAGCCTTCGGCCTGGACTGGGTGGAGCCGGGCGGTCGGAAGCGCCGTTCCCACCGACGTGGCGAGCGCTCCCCCACCGACCTGGACGTAGAGCGAGTCCGGCGTGGCGACTTGTTCCTCGATCTCCCAGCCGAGCGTTCGACCGCCATCGAACGTCGTTGGCGTGTCTGTGCCCTGGACGCTGAACGAGTGCGCTCCAGCGGCCACCGCTTCCTTGAACCGCAGGTAGCACGGGTCACCGACCTCGCCCTCACGGCGTTCGCAGCGATTGACGGTGGCGCCGAACGAGTCGAGTGCTTCCACGACATTGGCCTCGGCCCAGGTCGGCACGAATACGTCGAGCGTGCGGTCCAGAGCGCGTGCGACCACCGCTGCGCCCATCGCCGCATTGCCACAACTTGCGATCGCCAAACGATCCGGTAGCTCGTTGCCGGAAAGTTCGCGCTCGACCAACAGGTGGAGCGCCGCGCCGAACAGGTGGCGCGACTTGTGTGACCCGGACACATTGCCTGCGTCTACCTTGACCGACACGCGCAGGTGCGGGGCCGCATCGGACACGACTGCGGCGCCGTCGATGACCGGCGTCACGCGGAAGCCGCGACCGTCGACGGACTTCACGGCGTCGTCGAGCTCGCCGACGAGATCAACGAACCGCTCGTCACTCAACCCACCGGCGACCGCGCCCTGGTACGAATCGAGGCGTTCGCGATAGCGAATGAACGGGTTCTGCTCGCCAGCCAGCTCGCTCATGCGATCAGAGCTCGACGCCGGTCTCGGCGTTGAAGCCCTCGATCATTTCGTCCCACTGACCGACCAGCGGACGTAGATCGTTCCACCAGGATTGATCGCGGCGGACCTCGAAATCGGGGATGTCGACGCCCTGCTGCTCAACCCAGGTGAAGTAGCCCAGGTTGAAGACCCGGTTGCGTTCGGCCTCGCCCATGTGCATTGCCTCGGTGGGCAAACCCAACAGTTGGCTGTCGAATGCCTCGTTCGCCTCGGCAGTGTCGAAGCCCGCCGGATACAGCGTCGACATGACGCGCTCTCGGTCAGAGTTGTACAGATCGCTGCCGTCGGTGGCGACTGACATGATGACATCGTCGGAACCGAGGCCCCATTCCTTGGCGGCCGTGATTGCCGCGAGGGTGTTGCAGATCGACGAGTAGCCGAAGTCGACAAGTGCGTTCGCCAGTGCAGGGGCGACGCCTCGGTCGGCGAGCACCTGCTTGCCGGCAGGGGTGTTGAACAGCACGTCAAGACGGTTCGTCGAGTTGTCGCTCACGCCGACGACAAGGTCGGTGTTCGTGACGTTGTGGATCAACGGAATGTGCTTGTCGCCGATGCCTTGAATGTCGTGATCACCGAAACCGTTGTGCAGCATCGTCGGGCATTCGAGCGCCTCGACGCCAACGATGCGGGCACCGTGTTCGTCCTTGAGATAGTCGCCAGCGCCGAGGGTGCCTGCCGATCCCGAGGCCGACACGAACGCGGCCAACGTGCCGGGACGATCGGCGGTGACATGATTGAACACCGTCTCCATCGCCGGGCCAGTGACGGCGTAGTGGCCCAGGTGGTTGGAGAATTCGCTGAACTGGTTGAGGATCACATTGGCTGGATCGAGCGACAGTTCGTTGCAGGCGTCGTAGATCTCTTTCACGTTCGACTCGGTGCCGAACGTGCGGATGATGTCCTCGCTCGGGTTCGTGGTCCACCGTTCGAGCCATTCGAAACGTTCGCGACTCATGCCTTCGGGCAAGATCGCGACGCCGCGACAACCCATGATCTTGGAGATGGCGATCCCGCCGCGCGCATAGTTGCCCGTCGAGGGCCAGATCGCACGATTGTTGATGGGGTCGAACCGGCCGGTAACGAGCCGAGCGGCCAGGCACGAGTACGCCGCCAGCACCTTGTGGGCTCGAATCATCGGGAAACGGTTGCCGAACGCCAACACGATGCGAGCGTCAACACCCGTCAGCTCCGACGGGAGCTCGATATGGGTCGGCACATCGACGAACCCGGGGAAGTTGTCACCCGGCGCGTCCGCATGCTCATTGAACCAATGCACGCGGAACAGGTTGCGGGCGTCGGGTGCATCCTTTTCGACACCGGCAAGCGATGTCGTGATCGACGCGGGGATCGTTGACGGATCTCGCAACTGAGCGAAGGTCGGCAACAGGATCTGGTTGTCGCGGAATCGGGTTACCGCGTTGGCGTACGCGTCGGCGCCGTCCTCGGCGAACTCGCCAAATACGGCCAAACCCGAAGTCGTCTCGGCTGCGTCGGTCGTCATGTGTTCCAGCTCTCTCGCTTGCTATTGCCGGGAACCGCCCCGGCACCCAGCGTGACCTGGGCTTAACAAATTGTAAAGGGAGCAGGCGCCGAGCAACGGTGAACCCGAAAAAGACGAACGGGCGCCCGAAGGCGCCCGTTCCTTCTCCGCGTGAAGATGGCGTTGACCGACGCCATCCGGAGATTCACGCTTCGAGCATCAGTGCGTCGATGTCACTCCCATGGGTTGTCATCGTCAGACGCATTGAGATACGTCTTGCGGGTCGGCCGGTGGTAGGGATCGGTCAGCGGGAACCGCCGGACCAGGTCCTTGGCCTGGGGTACCCACTCGTCGCGCTCGATGCGACCGGGGAAGTCCTCGAGCGCCGCATCGACGGTCGCGACGTCGGCCTTCTTCAAGGCGGCGAGCTGTTCCCAGCTCGTGATGCCGAAGCCATTGAGCAGGCCTTCCATCTTCGGGCCGATGCCATTGACGACCTTGAGGTCATCCTTGTGGCCAGCTCCCGGCGTGCCGAGTTTGGTCTGACCTTTGGTCCAGTCCGAGATGATCGTGCGGCCCGACTTGTCCTTGCGGACCCGGGGCTCACGGTCAACGGGCTGGTGGCCGTTCTTGATGAACGCCTGCGCCTGTGCGACCCACTCGTCACGCTCGATGCGACCCGGGAACTCTTCGAGCGCACCGTCGACAGTGGCGACCTCGGCCGAGCTCAGCGCCGCAAGTTGCTCCCAGCTCTGGATGCCGAAGCTGTTGAGGAGATCCTCCATCTTCGGGCCAATGCCACTGATCTGCTTCAGATCGTCTTTGTGATTGGCGCCAGGGGTGCCGAGCTTCGTGGTGCCCTGCTTCCATGCGCCGGCCTTGAGCGCCGCCAGAGAGGCGACCGGTTCGGCAGCCTTCGCAGCGGCTTCGGCGGCAGCAGCATCGGCTGCGGCCTTGTCCGCTGCGGCTTTTGCTTTGGCTGCGGCAGATTGTTGGGCAGCGAGTTGCTGTTCCAACTCTCGGATGCGTCCTTGGCGAGCGTCGAGCTCGGCCTGCATCTTGGCGACGTCGGCCGCGGTGGCCGTCGCTGCCGCTGCTTCGTTGCGTTGCGTTTCGAGGTCGGCCTTGGCGGCGGCGAGCTCTGCCCGCAGCGACTCGTGTTCGAGGCCGCAACGGCCGTGCTCGTTGCGCAGCGCAGCCAGATCGGCTTCGAGCGTCTGGTGACCGTTGCGGGCAGCGTCGAGCTCGGATCGCAGCTGGGCTGCTTGTTCGACCTCGGCCTGGAGCTGGCTCCTGGCGGCGACGGCGGCCGCAAGATCGGTCCGCAGCGTCGCTTCGGAGGCTTTCGCTCCGTCGAGTTCACCCGCCAGGGACGCCCGAGCCGACTTGGCGGCATCGAGCTCGGCTCGCAACGAACCCTCACCGGACCTGGCGGCATCAAGCTCGGCTCGCAGCGAAGCCTCAGCCGCCTTGGCCGCATCGACCTCTGCTCGCAGGTCGGCTGCTTCGTCGAGGTTGGATTGCAGACTCAGCCGCGTCGCGTTGGCCGAATCGAGTTCGCCTTGGAGCGCCGTGTGGGCGGCTACTGCCGCGGCAAGCTGGCCGGCGGCCTCCGTCTGCGCCGACTTCACCGCATCAAGCTCGGCTCGCAACGAACCCTCAGCCGACTTCGCCGCATCAAGCTCGGCTCGCAACGAACCCTCAGCCGACTTGGCCGCATCTAGGTCACCTGACAGCGCCGTCTGGGCGGCCTGCGAAGCTTCGAGCTGAGCACGAAGGTCGGCGGCAGCGTCGACGTCACTCTGGAGCGACGCCTGCGTCGCCTGGGCCGCGGCGAGTTGTTCGGCGAGCGTGCGCTGAGCGTCGCCGGCGGCGCTCAGCTCAGCCTCGAGGGAGGCTCGGGCCTTGTTCGCCTCGTCGAGTTCACGCTGCAGCGACGCCTGGCCGTCGGTCGCGTTGCTCAGATCACCACGAAGCGCAGCCTGCGCCGCAATCGCGGCCGCGAGTTCGCCCTGGAGACCTTCGCCGTTCGACACGTCGGCTTCGAGGCCGGCGATGCGGCTCACGCTGGCATCGAGCTCGGCCTTCATTCCATCGCGTCCGGCGACGGCGGCATCGAGATCGCTCTTGAGCAAGGCTTCGTTGGAGCGAGCGGCGTCGAGGTCACCCTTGAGTGATGCCGCATTGCTTCGGGCCTCGTCGAGCTCGACCTGGAGGCGTGACTGCGTCGAACGAGCGGTTTCAAGATCTGCTTCGAGCGACGCTTTCGCTGCGTTCGCGGCATCGAGATCACCCTGCACGCTCGCATGAGCCGAGCGGGCCGCATCGAGATCAGCTTCGAGAGAGGCATGAGCCGAGCGGGCCGCATCGAGATCGCCCTGGAGACCCATGCTCTGGTCGGCACGAGCAGTTGCGGCGGCGAGGCTCGCCTGCAGCGCGGTGACCTGCGAAGCATCGCTCTCGAGGCCAGCGATACGGCTCACGTTCGCATCGAGCTCGCTCTGCAGATTCGTGCTGACCGAGCGGGCTTCGTCCAGTTCGCTCTGCAGATTCGTGTTGGCCGAGCGGGCGCCATCGAGTTCGCTCTGCAGCGCGTCGCGTGCAGCCAATGTCGCATCGAGGTCGCCTTGAAGACCTTCGCGGGCACTGAGTTGCACGTTCGCCGCATCGAGCTCGGCTTGGAGACCCGAGCGGGCATTGAGCTCTGCGTCGTAGTCGGCTCGCAGCTTCGCCTCGGCAGCTCGGGAACTATCGAGATCGCCCTGGAGCGACAGTGTCTGCGAGCGCAGGCCTTCACGCTCGGTCGACCACGTGGTCTCGGATTCGAGCAGCTTGTTGTACTCGGAGACCTTGAGGCCGCGGCGCCGCCAACGCCACAGCAGCCAACCGAGCAAGAGCCCGAACAGTGCGGCGAGGAGGAGCGGGAGGATGTATTCGGCGAGGAAATGAGGCATGGCGGTGTCCTTTCAGACCGTGGCGCTGGTGGAGGTAGGGCGAGTGACGATTGAGGTTTCGGGGCGAGGCATCGGCGTGCTCATCCGGTGAACTGCGGGACACGAGCCTCGGCGGCATCGAGCGTTCCGCTGCCGGGCAGATTGAGCGCGGCCGCGATATCGGGATTCGCTGCCAGCAGATCCCACGTGAGCGCACCGTCGGTGAGCTGGGCGCTGCCCTCGAGCAGCTCGTTGCCGAAGAGTCCGACGACCAGGGCCAGGTCACCGACCAGCTCGTCGTTTCCGTCGGCGGCGCGAGTGTCGTCGATCTCGAGTTCATCGATCACGTTGTCGATGCCGACGGCAGAGACCGCCGCGTCGACCAGACGTTCGCGTTGTTCTTCGGAGGCAACGACGCCGCTCAGGGTGATGGTGCGTCCGTCATAGCCGCCGCTCGTGTCGAGCGCGACCGCGATCGGCACCGTCGTTGGTTCCGGCGTCGCGGTGGCCGTGGGTTCAGGGGTCGCAGTCGCCGTCGGCTCCGGTGCTGGCGTCGCCGTCGGCTCCGGCACTGGCGTTGCCGTCGGTTCGGGCACCGGCGTTGCGGTTGGCTCGGGGTCCGGCACCACGAGCGGCGCAGCAGCGGTCAGCCCCGCCACGTTCACGTCGTAGACGCCAGGATCGTCGTCGGCATCGATGCCGGCCCTGGCCAGACATGCGGCGTCATCGGAACCGCCGTCGATGACCTGCTTCAACCGATCGACGGTGATGCCGGTGGGAAGCTCGCCCTCGACGGTGACATCGCGATAGCTCCAGTCCATATCGAGCCGGTCCGCGTCGATGCCCTCGCAGGCCAGGTGAGCTCGCGCCCGCTCGTCGAGTCCGTCTTCCATGTGGTCCCACGCCCAGCCGCCGCCCAACAGCCCAAGCAGGCCGAGCGGGACAAGTCCAAGCCATCGGAGCTTCCAGGGAAACTTGCCTCGTCGGTTTGGCGGCAGGTACTGGGTCCAGCCCGTGACCTTTCTTCCGGCCATCGATGTCGTCTTGGTGGTCGCGGTCGTGCCCACCGAGGTGGAAGCAGACGCAGTGACGGTTTCACCAGCTGACGCCGCAGTCCTGGCCGCTGTTGACTTAGCTTTGGATCCGCGCTGGCGCGCGCGCTCATGGTTCGATGCCACAGTTCTCCTCGAAATGTTTCGGCAAACGACCGGACCTGAGCCCCCGCCAGGCGGGCTCGATGCAACGGTGCCGAAATGTGATCCCCGTAGTGGGTGTGTCAATCCAGTCGCTGGGTCGGCACGGTTTGTCGCGCGATTTGTGCCGGAACCGTCACATCTGTGGTCGTTACACCACCAAGAGCGCGACCGTCGCCCAGCTCTGGGGGATCGCCCCCAGCCCCTCGCCCGTGTCCGGCTCCCAGAACTCGGCCCAACCAGAGGACGTGGCGCCCGCCCGGAGCGAGGACGCGATCGCGTCGGCAACGGCCTCGTCGCCAAGGCGCCGAGCGGCGAACCAGAGCAGGTAACTCATCTGTGGCCATGCAGGACCGCGCCAATAGGTGCGAGGGTCGCGAGTCGGCTCGTCTCGATGGATGCCGGCCGGACCATACGCGGCACCGAAGGCTGCCGGATCGATCAGGTCCGCGAGCCCGATCGAGGTGTGATTTCGATCCGGGTCGACCAGCAGAGCAAAGTGAGCATCGACGGTGCGTGTTCGACCCGTCGACGTCGCCAAGGCTCCGTCATCAACCCACGTGCGCAGGTCATCGTCCCAGCGCGACGAGATGCGCTCGGCAAGTGCTGAAGCGTGTGAGTGCAATACATCGGAGCCCCGCACCGAAGCGAGTTCGAACGCATTGAACGCGACCAACGCGTTGAAGCCGACCGACGCGACCGGAAACGCATCGTTGGCGATCGCTGCGCCCTCGTCGTCGGTGACGACGGTGGAGACAAGGTGCCACTTGTGCTCACGCCAGCGCTCACGACTCCACGGACCCTGCATCGCGGCATCCCATCGGGCGCTGTCATCGCAGCCCGACTCCCACGGATGCGCGAGTTCGATCAGCCCCGACGACGATCGGCGACGATGCTCGAACAGGAACCGCAAACCACGCTCGGCCGCTTCGAGGATCGCATCACCCACGGCCACACCGGAGCGAGCGAGCTCGGCGATCGCGTGCCCATACATCGGCGGCTGGGTGATCGTCGATGCACCCGATCGACCCCAGACGTCGAGCGCCGCATCGGGGTCGGGCAGGTAGTTCATGTGCGGCACGAACCCAGACGGCGTCTGATAGGTGAACAGCTTCTCGATCTCGACGACCGCCCGGCCATCGCCGAGACGGGCCCACACGAGGGCATGAAAACACGAGTCCCACAACCACTGCCAGGGATAGGTCGCCGCGTTCGGCATCGTGAACCCCTCGGGGCGCCAATGCCGCTCCAGCAGCTCAGCCGCCGCACCAGCCAAATCTGGGCTACTTGGGTCTGGGCTACTGGGATCTGGGCTCGTGGGATCTGGGCTCGTGGGATCTGGGGGCTCGGTGTTCATGGCGCTACCGTCCGGCGTGGTGACGTATTCGGTTCCATCAGAGCGATCCGCTCCTGTGCCAGGGCGGCCGTCATGAGGACCTGTGCATTCGTGTCGTTTCGCCTCGGACTCTCCGACGGCGTCAGTATCGTCGCCGCCCGGTGGGGCGAGGCCCTCACCGAACTCGGCTTCGACGTCCGCACCGTTGCTGGCGAGGGACCTGTCGATCATGTCATCCCCGGGTTGGCGATCGACGCCAAAGCGGCGCCAACCTCGGCCGATCTCGACCGAGCACTCGGCGACGTCGACCTCGTCGTGGTCGAGAACCTCTGCACCATCCCAATGAACCTGCCGGCAAGCCGCGCCGTCGGCTCGTACCTCAAGGGGCGGCCGGCGATCATGCATCATCACGACCCGCCGTGGCAGCGGGACCGGTATGGCCACATCGATGAGCTCCCGATGCACGATCCGATGTGGCGCCACGTCACCATCAACGAGCTGACCCGCCACCAGATGGAAGCACGCGGCTTCGAGGCCGTCACCATCTACAACCCGTTCCGGACCGACGAGGACTTCGGCGACCGAAGCGCCAGCCGCGCCGAGCTTGGCGTGTCCGACGACGACATCGTTGTCGCCCACCCGGTGCGAGCCATCCCACGCAAGAACATCCCCCTCGCCCTCCGCCTCGCCGAAGAGCTCGGCGGCGTGTACTGGTTGCTCGGCGAAGCCGAAGAGGGCTACGGGACACATCTGGACTGGCTGCTGTCCACCTCGCAAGTGCCGGTCATCCGCCAACCGTCCGGTCACATCCCCGACATCTACGCAGCCGCAGACGTCGTCGTGTTCCCTTCGCTCTGGGAGGGCTTCGGGAATCCGCCAATCGAAGCATCCATCCACCGTCGACCCGTGATCGTCGGCAACTATCCCGTCGCCGAAGAACTGAGCGCCCTCGGCTTCACCTGGTTCCGCCCCGACCAGGTTGACGAGGTCCGACAGCTGGTCGATGCCCCTGACAACGACATGCTCGACGCCAACCGGGCGCTCGCGATCGACAAGTTCTCGATCGAAGCATCGATGGTGCGCATCCAGGCGGTCATCGATGACGCAGGATGGTTCACATGACCGAACATCCCGCGGCTGCTTCCGATCCGATCCTCGAACGCCGCGCCAAGTTCTCCCGCGCTGCCGATCTCGGCAAACGACTCGGCTACACCGCGTTTCTTCTCGCGATGATCGCGTTCTTCATCGCCCTGTTCACCGGGTTCAACGACACCTGGGGTTGGATCGTCATTGCCTGCCTGCTGATCGGCTCCGTCTTGCTTTTGCCCGCGATCATCGTGGGCTACGCCGTCAAGGCAGCCGACCGGGCCGACCTCGGCTTGCCCGACGGCCACTGATCGAGTCGCCGTCCCAGCTGCGGCGCATCACCCAACGGCGAGCGTCAGCAAACCCGGTTACTCAACCGGGGCGATATCGATCGGGGTAGCGGGAAGATTGCCCGCGACGATGTCCGGCAAGAATTCTCGTAGACGCACCGGCAGAACTGGCTTGTCGCTCGCCAACAGGTCGTCGAGCGACCACCAGTCTGCACCGCTGAACGCCTGCGCTTCGAGAAACTCGAGGTGCCGCGGCCGCCACTCGCCACCATCGCACCAAGCGACGTGGATCTTCTCGTCGCTGTCGAAGTGGATGCCACCGAATTCGAACTCGACGTGTTGCACCCAGATCACCGGGCCGATCTCCGCGTCTTCGATTCCGGTCTCTTCGTAGAGCTCACGGGCCACAGCAACCGCGCTGTCCTCGCCCGGGTCGATACCGCCGCCCGGGATCTCGAGCCACGGTTCCTTCGACGCATCGGCAGGATCACGACCATTGATCAAGAAGATGCGCTTGTCACGGTCAAGGACCACGACGCGAGCGGCGGGGCGTTTCAGCGTCCACATGGTCGCCGACCCTAGTTGGCCTGGATTGAGGCGCTGCTACGGCCGGCCACGCACGGCGTCGCGAATGGCCGGAAATCAGCGTGTGGCACACAAGTTGCGCGCCCGACTAGCAGCCGCGAGCCAGGCCTGCTACTTGCCCGCTGGTTCACTAGCTAGTTTTTTTGCTAGCTAGTCATGACTAGTCGTGCTAGTCTCCTCCAGATCAACCGACCTAGCTCGCGTCGTGCGCACACGCTAGGACTCGCAAGTAGCCCATGTCGCCAAGTTCGCAAGTTGCTTACAACTTGTGGCACTACACCGGACACACACCGTGGAAAACGTCACCGACGCAATCGAGCAGGCCGAAGCGGACCTGACAACGACGCGTGACGAGTTGCGGATGGCCCGTGAACTCGTGGCGACCCTCGAACACGACGCCAAGCGCATCGAGATCGAACTGGTCGGCTTGCGTTCCTATGCCCAGCGACGTGGTCTGACGCCGGCAATGGGTGGCGCCACCGTGTCCGCGCTTGGCGGAATCAACGACGGCAGCGTCGTACCGATCTCGCCCGGAATCGCGATGGCGTCTGCTCCAGCGGTCACCGACCTGATGACCATGAGCCGCAACGAAGCCGTCTCGACAATCATGAGTCAGGCCCCGGGGCCGATGGATCGGTCCGCAATCCATGAACAGTGCGCGCTCGGTGGCCGAGACGACACCCTCGACGATGTCAGCTTGTCGCTGTCGGGACTGAAGCGCGCCGGTCGGGTCGAGAAGCTCGGACGCGGGCTGTGGCGCCTCGCCGAGCAAACCCCGGCAACCGGCTAGCCGTCGTCGCGCGGCGCCGAAATCGACAAAATCGGGTCCACGCAGCCGTCGGTGCCGCCGCCGGTACCGAGGTCCCCACGAAAGATCAGGCCGTCGATGTGGCCGCTGCCGGGGTCTTGGGTATCGAACCAGCGCACGATCCCCCGGGTCAGGGCCTCGGCTTCTCGCGCGACGCCTTCGTCGGTTGCGAGGAAGGCCGCCTCGGCTTCGGTCGTCATGTACATCGCTTCGGTGAGCACGGTGACGAGTTCGGGCGTACGGCGAAGGATCCCATAGAGATCGGTCCCCGACTCGTTCTGGCGCCAGCTCACCCCGAGCGCGTCGGTGCCCACCCACGGAATGTCGAGATCAGCGAACTCGTCCTGCATCTCCTCCCACAGCAGCCCGCCGAGTCGACGGCTCTCGGGATCGCCGAACTGGACAAAGACTTCGGTGCCGGGCTGATCGACGGGGTCGGGAAAACCGCCGTTGTGGTGAATCGAGATGAACAGACGCGGCTCGAGCGCGCTCGCAAGTGCAGTCCTGGCTTGGATTGCCATGCGATGGTCTGAGTAGCGGGTCATCAAGACCGAGTAGCCCTGGTCGAGCAGTCGACTGCGGAGGGCTTCGGCGACGAGCAGATTCACATCGGCTTCTCGGAGACCATTGGGGGCGACGGCGCCGGATTCTTCGCCGCCGTGGCCGGGATCGATGAGCACATCGACCGGGCCGGCGAGGGCTAACCCTGTCTCGATCGTCGTCGTGTTGAAGCAGGGAGTCACGACTTCCCACGGCGGACCCTCGGTCGTGACCGTCAGCATCACACCCGTCTCGGACCGAATCGCCCGGGCGACAACCGTCGGCGTCGGTTCGGCAGCAGAAGTCGATGCTGTTGCCGGCTCGGTTGCATCGGCTCCCGTGGGCACCGACGTGGCGGTCGGCACCGGCGTGGCGGTCGGTACCGGCGTGGCGGTCGGTACCGGCGTGGCAGTGGGTGTAGGCACGGCCGTTGCCGTGGGCGCCGCAGTCGACGCGACCTCTCCGGTCGGTGCAGCGACAAGGTTGGGGGCCGACGCCTCGGCACATCCGACGGCGATGAACGAACACAAGAGGACAGCCGCCGCAGCTTTACGCACCGTTGGATCGTAGAAGCCCGACCCGCGTGCGAACAGGCACCCTCGTGGGCTTCGTGGCCGCAATCGCCTCGCCACCCAAGGAGCCATGATGTCGGGCCGATAGCGTGACTCCTTGGCCTTTTGGCCTTCGCACGGGCAAACCAGTATCGGAGTTGCGTGACCCCCGACGTCCGCCCAGATCGATTTCTCTATGCATGGCAGCTCGACGCCCTCACCGCGTGGCTCGGTTGTGGCCGCCGAGGCGTCGTCGAAGCCGTCACCGGCTCCGGCAAAACCGACATGGCCCTTGCTGCCATTGCCGATGCGCACCGCCGGGGCCTGTTCGTCATGGTCGTCGTACCGACCCGTGTGCTCATTGCGCAGTGGTACGAGCGCCTGAACGCGGCCTTCCCCGATCTGACAATCGGTCGACTCGGTGACAGCCAACGTGATCGGGCCGGCGCCTGCGACATCCTGGTGGCCACCCGGCACTCGGCAGCGAGCCAACGTCCGGTTCCACCCGAAGGCCAGCAAGGCCTGCTCGTCGCCGACGAGTGCCACGGCTTCGGCGGCGGCGTGCTTCGCAAGTCGCTGATCGGCGCGTACAGCGAGCGCTTGGGGCTCACCGCGACCCTCGAGCGAAGCGACAACGCGATCGAAAAGGTCATCCTTCCGTATTTCGGCGGCGTGTGTTTCCGCTATGACTTCGCCGCCGCAATCGACGACGGCGTCTGTGCCCAACCACGAGTGGCCTTTGTGAGCGTGCCGCTCGATAGCGCCGAACGAGTCGAATACGTCGCGACGGAGCAACAGCTCGTCGACGCGCGCCGCGTGCTGCGAAGCATCCCCAAGATGCCGACGAACTTTGCCGACTTTCTGTCCGCAGTTGCGCATCTGGCCGACCAAGACGCAGGCGACAACGGGCGCGCCGCACGCGAGTACCTCGATGCGCTCGGCAAGCGCCGCGAGATCGTCGCGAACAGCACCGCCAAGTACAAGGCACTGACCACCTTGGCCCCAACGATCGCCACGGCAAACGGCTCGCTCGTGTTCACCGAGACGGTCAAGGCAGCCAACCACGCCATCAATCGACTCGACACCGAGCTCAGCATCGAGATCATCACCGGCGACACGCCCCGCTCGGCCCGCGAGGACATCCTCGAACGATTGCGCACGGGCGACCTCGACGCGGTCGCCGCACCACGAGTTCTCGACGAGGGCGTCGATGTCCCCAACGCCAACCTCGGCGTCGTCGTCAGCGCCAGCCGGACCCGCCGCCAGATGATCCAGCGCATGGGCCGCATCTTGCGTCGAAAAGAAGCCGGCGTCGGTGCTCGTTTCGTCATCCTCTTCGCCGCCGACACGCTCGAAGATCCGACCGCGACCGAAGATCGTGACGGTTTCCTCGACGAGATCGAAGCCATCAGTGACAAGATCCGAATCTTCGGTGTGCCCGAACTCGACCAGGTCGCTGAGTTCCTGGACTGGTCCGGACCCGCGGAAGTCCGCGACCCGATCCGTGTGAACGCGAAGCGAATACTGAGCACCGAGAGCGACCGCTGGGACATCGTTCACAGCGACGACGGCGATGCCAACGTCGCCGCCGACCTCGAACGCGACATCGGCACCGAAGCCATGTATGGACGGCTCCATTACCTGCAATGGCCGAACAAGACGTGGCTGCATGACTGGATCAGCGAACGGGTCCCGGACACGCCTGCCGAAAAGCCCGAAGATCCGATCACGTACCTCGAGGTCGAACGTCTGCCGCTCCCGGAGCTCGCCAAGCCCAAACCCAAGAAGAAACGGCTGTCGACGGGCGAGTCACCCGTGGTCGTCGTCACCGTGCGCGACGGGTTCGCGGTGAGCTGCACCGGGTGCGGAACGCTCAGCGCGCCGGTCAAGTTCAAATGGCAGGCGCTCGATCAGACGGTGGAGTGCACCTGTTCGGAATGGTGAGCGGCTGAGCGCACGCTCACGCCAGCGCGGGCAGCTCGAAGCTCACCCGACCACCGGGACCTGGCTCGGCCCAGGCGCGCCCCCCTTGGGCCTCGGCCAGTCCCTTGACCACGGCGAGGCCCAGGCCGGCGCCGCCGTGGGCTCGCTCGCGCGCATCGTCGGCACGCACGAACTGGTCAAAGGCTCGATCCACGAACTGTGCGCTGAATCCGGGGCCTTCGTCGATCACGGCCACGGTCGGCTGCGGGTCGCTGAGGACCACGACCTCGACCCGACCGTCGGGCGGCGAGTGTCGGATCGCGTTCGACAAGAGGTTCCCGATCATGCGTTCGGTCTCGATCCGGGCGCAGCGTGCGGGCACGGGACCGTCAACCACGACGGTCAGCTCTGCTTGGTGTTTGCGGGCGAGCGGCTCGATGGCCATCGCCGCTTCCGACGCGACCTCGGCCAGGTCGATCTCTTCGATGAATGGCTGGAGCTGATCCGATTCGAGCTTGCCGATCACGAAGATGTTCTCGATGATCGCTTCGATGGAGCGAAGGTCGTGGCCGATCGAGGCCAAGTAGCGCTGGGGATCAGGAGCGAGCCCGTCTTCGAGCGCTTCGAGCGCGGCGCGCATCGCGGTCAGTGGGGTCCTGGCGTCGTGGCTCAACGACGACAAGAGGAACCTTCGCTGTTCCTCGACCTGCTCGCGAGCTTGGGTGGTTTCTTCGATTCGATCGGCCATCGCGTCGAACGATCGTCCGAGCTCGCCGAGCTCGTCGTGGCGGTCGAGCCCGGTGCGCGCCGATAGTTCGCCACGGCCGACGGCCTCGGCGGTCCGACTGATCTTGCCCAGGTCCCGAAGCAGGGGCGCGATCAGAACATTGCCCAGGCCGGCGGCGAGCGCGGTGGCCGCGGCCGCCAAGATCACGACGAACTGGGTGTCGTGCGACGAGATGAACATCGACCACGCGCCGAAGATCGTGATCGCTCCCACGATCAGCGGCCCGGCGATGCTGAGCGCAAGAATGCGGCGGCTGAGTGAACGGCGGGTCAACCCGGCCAGGGACACGCCGAGCACGAACACGACGCATGCGATCGCCGCGTACATGGCGATGAGGCGGGTCCGTTCGCTCCCCGATGGTGCCATCACCAACTCGGTGCCGAGCCAGGCTGCACCAGCAGTCGCGGCGGCGAGCACCGCGAATGCTGCGGCCAGGCGAACGCGCATTAGGCCTCGAACCGGTAGCCGACGCCGTAGACCGTCACGAGATGCAATGGCGCTGACGGGTCAACTTCGAGCTTTTGGCGAAGACGGCGCACATGCACGGTCACGGTCGCCGGATCCTGCCACTCCGCCGATGACTCCCACACCGACTCGAGAAGCTGATCGCGCGAGACGACCTGTCCGGGGCGGCTGGCAAGATAAGCGAGCAGATCGAATTCGAGTCGAGTCAGTTCGACCGATTCGCCGGCGCGTTCGACTTGGCGACGGCCGGTGTCCACAACAACGTCGCCGAACGTGATCATCGTCGGCCCCGCCGGTGGTGTCGACCGGCGCAGGACCGACCGAACCCGGGCGGCGACTTCGCGCGGTGAGAATGGTTTGACGACATAGTCGTCGGCGCCGAGTTCCAGCCCAGCGACGCGATCCTTTTCGTCGCCGAGCGCGGTGAGCAAGATCACCGGGACATCGCCGATCGTGCGGGCGTGGCGCAGGACCTCGAGGCCGTGACGCTTCGGAAGCATCAGGTCCAACAACACGAGGTCGGGTTGTGCGTCGTCGAGCTTGGCGACGGCTTCGTCACCGTCGGCCGCCTCGACGACGGTGAACCCGTCGTGCTCCAGGTAGCGGGTCAGCACCTCGCGAACCATTGGTTCGTCGTCGACGACGAGCACGGTCTGGGCAGCAGAAGACATCACGCCAACGCTAAACCCCGCCGACGCAGCCGCGCTTCCCCCGAGCCCCGAGTTTCCGACCGTTTAACATCGCGCCGTTGCGCAGCAACTCAGTAATCGATGCCGCGTTTGGCCAGGATGCCGGTGTCGTAGGCGTGCTTGACCTTGACCATCTCGGTGACGGTGTCTGCAATGTCGATGAGCGCGTCGGGTGCATCGCGCCCTGTGGCGACCACGTTGACATGGTCCGGTCGATTCCGGATCGTTTCGATCACGGCATCGCTGTCGACCCAGCCCCAGTTCATCAGATAAGTGATCTCGTCGAGGATGACGAGCTTGTGATCGCCCCGGTTGATGATCTCGGCCGCTTGTTCCCATCCTTGGGCCGCGATTGCCTTGTCATGGTCGAGGTTGTCCGAGTCCCACGTGAAGCCCTCGCCGACAGAGTGCCATTCGACACCGAGCTGGCGACCGAGCTTCTCTTCGCCGACTTTCCAGTCGCCGGATTTGACGAACTGGATAACACTCACGTTCCACTCCATCGCGAGACCGCGCACCATCACCCCGAACGCGGCCGACGACTTCCCTTTGCCGTCGCCGGTGTTGACCAACACGAGTGAGTCGGCCCGACCGCCGCCGGCCGGGATGGGATTCTCGCTCGGCGGCGCCTCGACCGAAGCAAGTTCGGTCGCCTCGGCCTCATCAGATGTGTCGCTCACAGCACGGGTCCTCTCGGTTTCGGCGTGCAGCCTCGGTTCGTTGAGGCTGCCGTGACTCACCACAGTGTCCAACCTCCATTGGACGATTGACGAGTCGAGCCGCGTCCAGGTTTTCACGCGCGCCGAGACCATGACCTAGTGTTCGATCAGCAGGTACAGGGCTCTGCCAAGTCCTGTGCTCGAGGGGAATCACAACACAGTTTTGGGGGATGTGAAATGGCAATGCTCGACGTCTCCGACATCACGGTCCGCTTTGGCGGCATCGTGGCGTTGGACGGCTTGTCGTTCGGGATCGAAGAGGGCCAAATCTGTGGCTTGATCGGTCCGAACGGCGCCGGCAAAACGACGTTATTCAACGTCGTGAGCCGGATCTATGACCCGACCGAAGGTTCGGTGCACTTTGGTGGTGACAACCTCACCGCTCTTGGTGCGCATGAGATCAGTCAGCGGGGCGTGTATCGCACGTTCCAGAACTTGGCCTTGTGGCCGGGCATGACGGTCTTGGAGAACGTGATGGTCGGTGGCCATGCAAACACGACCAGCGGATTCGTCCGCTCCATGTTCCGCGCCGGCAACAAGCCCGAAGAGGACATGCTCCGCGAAAAGGCCTATGCCGCGCTCTACGAACTGGATCTGCATCAGCATGCGTTCCATCCAGCTGCCGGCCTGCCGTTTGGCACGTTGAAGCGCATCGAGCTCGCTCGGGCGCTCATTGGTGACCCGAAACTGCTCATGCTCGATGAGCCCGCCAGCGGCTTGACCCACAGCGAGGTCGATGAGCTCGCGGCGGTGATCAAGGCGCTGCGAGACAAGTACAACCTGACCGTGCTGCTCGTCGAGCACCACATGCGCATGGTGATGGCCATTTCGGAGAAGATCGTGGTGTTGAACTTCGGCAAGAAGATCGCCGACGGCGACCCCGATGTCGTGCGCAACGATCCCAACGTGATCGCCGCTTACCTCGGAGGCGAGGCCGCATGAGCGAAGTAATGCTCTCTGTCAAGAACCTGGTGGCCAGTTACGGCCAGGTCGATGTGCTCCGCGGTCTCGAGATCGAGGTCATCAAGGGCGAGGTGTGCGTCATTCTGGGCGCCAACGGCTCCGGCAAGACCACGACGCTTCGTTCGATCTGCAATATGCCGATCGTGAACTCGAGCGGCGAAGTCACGCTCGACGGCCAAGATATCTCCAAGGCCGACACTGGCTTGATCGTGCAGCGCGGCGTTGCCCACGTCCCTCAGGGCCGCGGCACGTTCCCGGAGTTGTCCACGTTGGAGAACCTCCAGGTCGGCGCCTATGTGCGCAACGACAACGAGGTTGACGATGACATCGACCGCTGGTTCCAGATGTTCCCGGTGCTCAAGGAGCGTAAGGATCAAGCTGCAGGCTCATTGAGTGGCGGCGAGCAGCAGATGCTCGCCGTATCTCGTGCACTCATGTCTCGCCCCAAGCTGCTGTTGCTCGACGAGCCCTCACTCGGCTTGGCGCCGATCATCATCGAGGACCTGTTTGGCACGTTCGCAGAGATCAACAAGAACGAGGGCACGACGATGCTGATCGTGGAGCAGAACGCCAACCTGGCGCTCGGCCTTGCGAATAGCGCC
>CALLPT010000149.1 GCA_938015575.1 uncultured Acidimicrobiales bacterium | reverse complement strand
CCGAGACCACCATCCCGTCCGCTATCGAGTCACCGGCCGACGCAACAATGTCACGGTCGTCGTCAGAGAGCTCGGCTCGCTTGACGAAGCCGAGACGCTGGCCCGGCGCATCACACAGGTGCCGGGCACCGATGTCGAGATCGCCGAAGTTCCCGACCCGACCGAGACCGACCTGTCGACGTTCAGCCGTGAGCTCAGCGAGACCATCGGCTGGCGCGAGCGCACACCGACGAGCTGACATGAGCACCAAGTCCATCGTGACCCCCGGCACGGTCGAGGTCGTACTCGTCGGCACTCACCAGACATTGGCGGGCGACGAACGGCTCCTCGCCTGCATCCACGACGGCGACGACGTGCTCGTGCTCATCGAGGCGCTGCGTCCGTCGAACGCGGCGCTCCTCGACGCCGACGAGCTACACCTGCACGATCGCGCCGGTGTTTCCCGCCGCAAGGTCGTCGGACGCCGCGTCCTGACCCATGACGAACGTCGTCGAATCGAAGCTGCGACGCCGGCACGACTCGGCACGAATCTCGAAGTGATTCGCCTGGGTCCAACCGAACCAAACACCGCCCCCAGCCTGGAGCAACCATGACCACCGGCCTGGACACCACAGCGGAGAGTCAGGGCACCGAACTCCAAACGCTGAGCGAATCACGGTGCTGGGAGCTGTTCGCGTCGGTAACGGTCGGTCGGCTCGCCGTGACCTTCAACGGCGCGCCGGACATCTTCCCGGTCAACCACGCGGTCGTCGACGGAACCATCGTGATCCGGACCGCGCCGGGAACCAAGCTGGTTGCCGCAATCGATCACCATGTCGCCTTCGAGGTCGATCGGGTTGCCGACGCTCGACGGACCGGTTGGAGCGTTGTCGTGCGGGGCGCGGCCGAGGAGCCGCGCAAGATCGAGGATTACCTGACGGCCCTCGACAAAGGGCCCACGCCGTGGGCGGCCGGCGAGCGAGACCGGTTCATCGTCATCCAACCGACCTCGATCACGGGACGGGTGCTGCCACCGGCAACGACCGGCGTCGCCCTCAGCCCGAGTCGATGAGGGTCAGGTCGAAGATAAAGGCCGCGCCCTTATCGGGTTCGGACTCGACACGGATCTCGCCACCGTGGGTCTCGACCACCCGCTGACAGATCGCAAGTCCCAGACCGACACCGCCTTCGGCACTGGCCTGGACTCGTCGGAACAACTCGAAGATCCGATGGTGATGCGCCGAGTCGATGCCTATCCCATTGTCACGAACGGTGAGCAACGCTCGGCCGTCGACGGTGTCCGACTCGATCGAGATGTGCAGCGGCCGCTCAGGCGATCGGTAGCGGATCGCATTGCCGATGAGGTTGTAAAACAACTGACGCAGCTGGACGGTGCTGCCACGTACCCGCGGAAGCTCGGCGACATCGAGACGGGCATCGAGCTCCTCGAGGTCGAGGTGAACCGCAGCAACAACGCCAGCCAGCACGTCGCCAAGGTCCACCGACTCGTCGGTCGACGCGCCCTGCACCCGGGCGTACGCCAACAAGCCGTCGATGAGATCCTCCATACGAGAGGCCGCGTCGGTCGTGAACTGGCGTAGCTCGTTCGCCTCGTCATCGAACACGACACCAAGGCCTTCGGTCAGGTGTTCCTCGAGCAGCTCGAGCGCCTGACGCACATTGCGCAGCGGTGTCTTGAGGTCATGCGAAGCCACCGAAGCGAACTGGTCGAGGTCCCGGTTCGACCGGCGCAGCTCGGCCAAGGACTCATCGAGCTCGCGGGTTCGCTCGGCGACCCGGCGTTCGAGTTCCTGGTTCGCTGCCTCTAAGGCATCTCGTTGACGATTGCGTTCGGTCAGGTCGTGGATGATCCCGGTGAAGAGGTGCTGGGAACCGGTCTTGACCTCGCTGACCGACAAGAACATGGGGAAGACACTGCCGTCGGCGCGCTGGGCCTCGACCTCTCGACCCAACCCGATGATGTGGGCTTCGCCCGTCGCGAGGTACGCGGCCAAGTAGCCGTCGTGCTCGGACCGGAACGGCTCCGGCATCAGCATGGTGATGTTGCGACCCAGCATCTGCTCACGTTCCCAACCAAACAAGCGCACGGTCGCCTCGTTCGCGGCCAAGATCGCGCCGATCGGACTGATGACGATGATTGCGTCGACGGCGGCTTCCAGAATTGCGGCTGCGATCGCGCCGACCTCTGCCGCCGACAGATCGTCGCGAGGAAGCTGCACAACGTCAGGAAGCTCAGGAAGCTCGTCGGTCATCGCATCTCCTCGCTGCGCTCACAGGTTTCGCTGGCGGCCGCTCCCGATCAGGGGGGACATTGGTCCCTACCAACAACCTCGGGCGGCTCTCAGACTGTCGACCATGACCGTAGTCGAGCCTTCGCCGCCCCGAGCCGGGAACCCCGATCCGGAGCTGCGCCGCACACTCACGCTCCCCTGGCTCGTGTTCTACGGCGTCGGCGTCACCGTCGGCGCGGGCATCTTTGCGCTCATTGGCGAACTGGTGAACGTTTCCGGAGTACGGGCCCCGCTCGCCTTTCTGTTCGCGGGCGCGATCGCCACGATCACCAGCCTGTCGTATCGAGATCTCGTGCGACGCATGCCCCGCGCCGGCGGCGAAGCCATCTGGGTGGCACGCGCGATCGGCGCGGTGCAAGGCCGCATCGTCGGCTTCGGGGTAGTCGCCGCCGGCGTGGTCTCGAGCGCCGTCGTCGCGCTTGCGTTTGGGGGTTATGTCGGCGAGGTCCTGCCGGTGTCCCCACTTCTCGTCACCGTGCTCGCGATCGCGGCGATCACCGGCATCGCCTGCTTCGGGGCCCGCGAGAGCATCATGGTCGGCGGCGTCGTGACGGCACTCGAGGTCGGCGCACTCGTGCTCGTCATCATCTTCGGACTTCCGGAACTCGCATCGGTCGACGCATTCACGCGCATCGTGCAATCGGGCGGACCGTTGGAGACCTCCGGATGGCTCACGCCGGTGTTGTCCGGCGCGATTCTCGCGTTCTTCGCGTTCATCGGCTTCGAAGACATCGCCAACATGGCCGAAGAGACCGTCGACCCGACCAAGACGGCGCCACGCGCCATTGCGTGGACGCTCGGAATCAGCATCGTCGTCTACGTACTGCTCTCGCTGATCGCAATCAATGTCGCCGATCCCACCGCGATCGCGACCTCGGATGCCCCGATGGCAACCTTGTTCGAAATGGTCAGCGGCCGCGGCTCCGACCTCATCGCAACGGTCGCGGCCATCGCGATGACGAACGGCATCTTGGCGCAAATGATGATGAGCTCCCGCGTGATCTTCGGCATGGGCAGCGACCAGTCGCTCGGCAGACTGAGCTCGACGATGGCGCACGTACACGCAGGTCGACGCACGCCGGTGCGCGCAACCCTGGCTGTCGCCGGTGTCGTCACCCTGCTCGCCGTCGCCGTACCACTTGTCCACCTCGCCCGACTCACGAGTGTCCTGATCTTGGCCGTGTTCACGCTGGTCAACACCGCCGAGGTTCGCTTTGCCCAACGAGACCCCGAGCCCGACCGGCGCATGCTCTGGATTGGAGCAACGGGCGCGGCCTTGTGTGCGGCACTGGCCGTCTGGGAGTGCGTCCGCGTGATCGGCGACTTGGTGTGAAGTACCCTCTCGGTCGTGGACCGATCATCGCGGCCGGGCAAAGCGAGCAGTACATGAACCCGCCTACCGGCCCAATTCATGTGCTCTTGGTCGAAGACAATCCCGTCGATGCGCGCGTTGCACTCCGCACCATCGAAGCGTGGGAGACGCCGAGCACGGTGACACATCTCGACGATGCCGATGTCGCCCTCGCCTACCTGATTGAGCCGACGAGCCTTGCTCCCGACCTAGTGTTGCTCGACCTGAATCTGCCCTCGGGAACCGGCCACGACGTGCTGGCCGAGATTCGCCAGAGTGAGCGCCACGCGCGGGTCCCGGTGGTCGTGCTCACGACCTCCGAGGCCGACGAAGACGTTCGACGCTCCTACGAACTCGGCGCGAACGCGTTCATCAGCAAGCCGCTCGATCTGGCCGGATGGAAGCAGGCGTTCGGCGACGTCGAGTCGTTCTGGTTCGGCACCGCCACCTTGCCACCGAACGGGTGACTGGTTCGCCAAAACGGATCCTCCTCGTCGAGGACAACCCCATCGATGCGCGCTCGGTCCGACGAGCCCTGGCCGCGGACGGCGACTTCGTCGACGTCGTGCACGTCGAGGACATGGCCGCCGCGGACGCCGCCTGTGAGAACGGCTCGTTCGACGCGATCCTCCTCGACCTCTCGCTGCCCGACAGCGAGGGCTTGGAGTCGCTGGCCGCGCTCACCCGCATCGCTCCGGCGACCCCCATCATCGTGCTCACGGGACTCAACGACCCCGAGGCCGCACTCGCCGCGGTAGCGCAAGGTGCTCAGGATTTCCTCGACAAGGGCACCATCACTCCCGAGCTGATGGCTCGGGCGTTGCGCTATGCGATGGCGCGACACCACAGCGAATCCGAGCTTCGACGGACCAAGGTCTTGCTCGAATCGGTCAACACACGCGAAGAGATCGCTCGGGACCTTCACGACACGGTGATCCAGCGCTTGTTCGCGATCGGGCTGCGACTCCAGGCGGCGCGCAGCGTGCCTGACCGCGACGCGCTCGTGCAGCGAGTCGACGACGCCGTCGATGAGATTGACGACACCATCCGAGACCTTCGCGACGCGATTTTCGGGCTCCACAAGGCACCGACCGAGATGCTACGACCACGCATCGAAGAAGCCGTCTCGCGTCTGTTACCGCCGACCATCACTTGCGAGTTGCGGATCGAAGATCGTGTACGGGTCGATGACGAACTCGGGCACGATCTCGAAGCGGTAGTGAACGAAGCGCTCGCCAACGTGGTCCAACACGCCCGCGCGACCCGGGTCACCATCCGGGCCGCGATCGACGACCATGACCTGGTCATGTCGATCGACGACGACGGTGTCGGACCTGATGCCGACCGTGACTCGCGCCGTGAGCGGTCGGATCGTCGGGGCCGCGGTCTTACGAACATGGCCACGCGGATCGAACGCCAGGGAGGCAGCTTCGACCTCGAACCTGCTCGTGGCGGCGGTACCTCGATCACGATCCGGATTCCGGGCACACCGGCCGATTGAAGTGACATAGGTCCCTGTCGCGATCGGTGGCCCAGGCGCACCATCGCAGACATGAAGACGAACCATGTGCTCTGCCCCATCGATGGAAGCGAAGCATCGGCTCGAGCCCTCCGGGTCGCCGCCGACGCTGCCGCCACCCTCAACACACCCCTTCGAGTTCTGTCAGCGGTCGAGGATCCCCACGAGGTCGGCGAACGACGAGCCCAGACCGAATTCGTGGTCGCCGGCCTCGACCACGCCATCGACATCGAGATCGATGTCACCCCGGCACCGCATGCGCCCAAGGCGATCGTTGCGTTCGCCGGCGACGACGCCCTCGTCGTTATGGCGACGACAACCCGACCCCATGTGCTCGCCGGCTACCTCGGCTCCGCTACCGAGCATGTCATCCGTGCGCTACATCGGCCCGTCGTCACCGTCGGACCTCGTTGTGAGTCTTCGCTCGGCGGCGTCGCCGGTGTCGTCGTCCCCTGCGACGGTTCCGAGTTCTCCGAGCAGGCGCTTCCTATCGCCAAAGCCTGGGCCGACCGTCTAGGTGTCGAGATGACCGTCGTGTCGGTGCTCGAAGAAGCCGCGGCAGCCGCAGGTAGCGGTGAAACGAACTATGTCCACAACTTGGCGGCGCAGTACGACGCTCAGTGGGATGTCTTGCACGGCAGCGACCCGGCCCGAGCGATCGCCGACTACGCGGGTGATCAGCTGATCGTCATGACGAGCCACGGCCGCTCCGGTTTCAGCCGGCTGCGATTGGGCAGCGTGGCGACTGAGACGACCCGCTGGGCGGGCGCCCCGGTCATCATCATCAACCCCGCCAAGCCCGATCTTTCGGTCGATGTGACCGAAGTCGAGCAACGGGAACCAGCGGCCACCTAGACCCCCTCGTCGGCCCGCTTCGATGTCGCACCTGCGACAACGACGCTCTCGTTCCCCGGCGAGTCTGTCAGTCGAAGCGGCGTCGACGACGCTCGTCGGCCCGGGCTGCCATCGCGGCGGCCTGGGTCCGGCGGGTGATGCCCATTTTGGTGAAGATGTTCGAGATGTAGTTCTTGACGGTCTTTTCGGCCAGGAACATCTCATCGGCGATTTCTCGATTCGACAACCCATCGCCGATGAGTTCGAAGATCCGGGCTTCTTGCGGTGTGAGCGATCGGATCGATCCATGCTCGGCTTCCTCGAGGCGTCGAAGCCGCATTCGGACCTCGGCCTGATCGAGTAGCCGTGCACCGGTCGCGACCTTGCGAATCGCGTCGAGCAGACCGCTCGCTCGCACTTCCTTGAGGACATAGCCCGCGGCCCCAGCCAATGCTGCGTCGACGGTCGCTTGGTCGTCATTGAACGACGTCAGCATCAGGCAGGCAATGTCGGGATGGGCGGCCCTCACGTCTCGACACACCTCGATACCGGTGCCGTCACCTAGCCGGACATCGAGGACGGCGACGTTCGGCTGCGCGGCCGCGATGAGTCCGACCGCGCCGGTCGCAGCACCATGTTCGCCCACGACCTCGAGGTCGGGCTCTGCATTGATCACATCGGCCACGCCTCTGCGGACAATCTCGTGGTCGTCGAGCAGGAAGACGCGGATTGGATCGGTCACGTTTGCATCGTAGATGCTCGACCGCGATGCGGACTTTGGACCCTGTTGTTCCCGGCCCAGGTACCGCATCGTTTGGGTATGAACCACGTGCCTGCGCCCGAGTTGATCGAGACGAACCTGGCCTATGTCTTCTTGACGCCCGAGCGCGCCTACAAGATCCTCAAAGCCGTCGAGCTTCCGTTCCTCGATCTTCGCGATCCTTCGGTGCGCCGTCGGGTCATCGCACGCGAGTTCGAGCTCAACAGCGGGTTCTCTCCGTCGGTCTACCTGGGGGTAGCAAGTCTGGCCGACGGCTCCGACGATCCCGAGATGGCCTTGATCATGCGTCGCCTCACCTCGGACCACGAACTGCATCGAGTCGTCGCCTCGGCGCCCCACGAGCTTCGGCGGGTCGCCCGCCGCATCGCCGCCCTGCACGCGAACGCCGAGCCGCTCCATGGCCACGACGCCACCCCCGCGTCGGCACCAGCATTACGCCGGCACTGGCAGGACAACCTCGACGTCATTCGACGCCACGGCGATGTCGTTGCCTCGGCCTCTGAGGTCGACCGGGTCGAGGAATTGGCGGCTCGATTCATCGATGGTCGAGAGCAGCTTTTCGCCGATCGAGAAGCGGCCGGATGGGTGCGTGCCGGCCACGGCGACCTTCGCTGTGAGCACGTCTTTGTCGAACCCGACGACATTGCGCTCATCGATTGCTTGGCGTTTGCCGACGACTTTCGGGTCGCCGATGTCCTGAATGACATTGCGTTTCTCGCCATGGACCTGCACCGGCTGTGCGGGGCCGACGCGGCCCGGACGCTCATGAACGACTGGCTCGACTTCACCAACGAGCGCCATCCGTCGTCGCTGGCTCACTTCTTCGTGGCCTATCGCGCCCACGTGCGAGCCAAGGTCGAATGCCTGCGTCACGAGGCTGGCGTCGTCGGCGCGGCCGAAGCCGCCCGCAGCTACCACCGGCTCGCGTTACATCACCTCGAAGTCGCCCAGCCGCGACTGATTCTGGTCGGTGGCGGACCCGGTTCGGGCAAGAGCACCCTGTCCCAGGGGCTGGCTCGGCGTCTTGGTGCGGTCTGGATCCGCAGCGACGAAGTACGCAAGGACCTCGCCGGCATCGGCCACGACGACCACGCGTGGGCCGAACCGGGCGAGGGCATCGATGCGCCGGAGATGACCGCCCAGGTGCACGACGAACTTCGTCGCCAGGCGACGCTGTTGCTCCATGCCGGCGAGAGCGTGGTGGTCGACGCCACCTGGTCCTCGGCGGACGCGCGGTCCGCGATGCGTGCGTGTGCTGCACGCGCCGCCGCCGAACTCGACGAGCTCTGCTGCGTGCTCCCCGCCTCCGTCGCCCGGGAACGGATCGCTCGGCGATCGGCTTCGATCTACAACCCATCCGATGCCACACCCGCACTCGTCGACCACATGGCGGCTCGTTTTGATCCGTGGCCCGAGTCCCGCGACATCGACACAAACCAGGCGATTGCCGACAGTCTCAGCGACGCGGTCGATGCGGTGCTCGGACGACCGAGCAACACCAGCCATCACGAACGGCGCTTCTTCATCGATGCGCCCGTGACGATGCACGACAGCCACCTCGTCATGACCCACGAGGGCGTGGCCCCCATCGATCCAGCGGCGCTCGACATCACGTCGGCGGCGATGGGGACCTTTGCCCCTGCCGGAGCAAGCCCGACCAAAGGAGCATGAAGCCATGAGCATTTCCCGAGTCACCGTTGGCATCGATCAGTCCGACACCTCGACGGCTGCCGTCGAGTGGGCTGCCGGCATCGCCGATGCTTCGAAGCTGCCGCTGCGCGTTGTCCACGCTTGGCAGCTTCCCTACATCGCCTTCGCTCCCGAAATGATGGGACCACTCCCGGATGAGGATTGGATGAAGGAGCGTGCCGAAGACTTCGTCGCCAAGCAGGTGGCGGAACTCGGGATCGACGAGGCCGAACGTGTCATCGTGCACGGGTCGGCGGGCGTTCATCTGGCCGACGAATCCGACGACGACCGACTGGTCGTCGTTGGTCGAACCGGCCGAGGCGCCAAAGTCATGCTCGCCCGGATCGTCGACGGATTGCTCGGGTCGACGGCCCGGTACGTGATCCATCACGCAGACGGTCCGGTCGCCGTGGTGCCCTCCGACAGCCGATGGAGCACCTCCCCTCGGGTCATCGTCGGCGTCGATGGCACCACGGCTTCGTTCGCTGCGTTGCGATGGGCGGTCGAGTCGTTGCCGGCATCGGCGACGATCACCGCGGTGCGCTACATCATTCCGTGGGTGAGCGATTCGCTTGTGCCGGTTGACGACAGTTTCAACCCGACGCTCATCGCCAATGCTGAGTCGCAGCTCGCCGAATGGGTGCACGACGTCGTCAAGGCGAGCGAGCGGCCGGATCGAGTCGTCGGCGCCAGCGCCGACATCGGCGCCGCATCGTGGGCGTTGACCACCGCGTCGCGAGACGTCGACCTTGTGGTCGTCGGCCATCGCGACCGGTCGGTGCTCGCCACCCGGTTGCTCGGCTCGGTCGCGGATCACACGGTGCGCCATTCGCACGTTCCGGTCGTGGTTGTTCCCGATCCCAGCTAGACGCGTTGCGCCCGCGCAACTCAGGTTGCGCTCGACGCCTTGGTCGACAAGAAGTAGCTATTGCTGCGGTCGTCACGAACGCCAGTGACTTCGATATCGGAGAAGCCGGCCAGCGTGAGTCGTTCGATGGCGCTCTGGCGACCCCAGGCGGTGCCAAGACCCTCGCCGCCGTAGGCCATCGACACCGTCATGCAATGCATGGTCGACACCGCATACATGAACGCCGACATGGGCTCGTCGATGTTGTCGGCAAGCACGCTCGAGGACTTCGGCTCGACGCACAGATAGGTACCACCCGGTCGCAGCATCGCGTGAATGCCGCCCAACACCGTGTCGGGATGCGCCTGGTCGTGGATGGCGTCGAAGGTGGTGACGAGGTCGAAGCGATCCGACTGATCGAGCGCGGCCGCATCAGCCACCTCGAAGCTCAGGTTGGTCAGGCCAGCGGCGGCAGCCTCGGCGGTCGCGACCGCGATGGCGTCTTCGCTGATGTCGAACCCGACGAACCGACTGTTCGG
>CALLPT010000148.1 GCA_938015575.1 uncultured Acidimicrobiales bacterium | reverse complement strand
GGCACCTCCAGGTCGGTGTCGCCGCGTTCGATGAGCTGATCTCGAAACAGCATCCAACCGGCATCGGTGGGGACCATGATCGACAGCCACTGGCGATTGCCGGCCCCGCCATAGGCGCCACGCGCTTCGCCGGAGTCTCGGTCGCGGATCGTCACCGGCCCGGATTGATCCTGGTAGTAGACGACGACCGCGTTCTCGGGTACGTCGCGTGCCAACCACAGCGGCAGGCCGGAGGACTCGAAGGTCACGACTCGATGGTCGAACGCCTGGTACGGGCTGGCCTCGCGAAGGTGGAGCTCGTTCTTTGCTTCCATGTCGCCGAAGACGCCGGCGGTGTCTTGGCGACTGGGGCTTTCGGGCGCAGCCATCGCTCGAGCAAACACCGGATCCGGATGGTTCTCGATGACCCAGATCCACAGGTCGAAGATTTCGATCTGGGCCTGCGCTGGATCGGGATTGCGCAGGTCGGGCCAGGGAACCTCGGCCCGGATCTGCGGGGGTAGCTCGGCTTCGAGCTCGGCAATCAGCGCGTCGTAGGCGGCCGCAGCGCCGACCGGACCCGTGGGTCGATAGGGCACCGGTTCGCTCTGGCCGCCGCTCGGCGGACCGTCTTGCCTCGGCGGTGATTCGTCTGGTGTCGGTGCCGTCGCAGCGCTCGGCGTCGTCGTCTCCGCGCCGTTCGCCGCTTGGTCGATGGTTGCCGTGGACCCGGCACACCCAACCGCAATGAGGAGGGTGAACACGAAGGTCGGCCAAATGGCGGGTTGACGGTGGTTCCTCCTCACACCTTCAGTGTGGCACCACTCCTAACGGCACGAGGGTCGCCGCCCGCTCCTTGAGCGTGACCCTTGACGAAGTTCGGATCTTTGTGAGAACCTTCACAAAGAGATTGTGCAACATTTCACAAGTTGACGTTCCGTCTGCCCAACGAATCGAGCTGCCATGCGTATCGAAAGCATCGCGATCCCGCTGATCCGACACGTGGCACGGCGGCCGCGTTTGGCCGCAGCGTTCTTTCGACTGGACTCGTGGGGCAATCCTCTCTTGCCTGAGCGGCTGTCGGATCCGATGCTCCAGGCCCATCTCATTCGGGCCGACCCGCCCGTCGTGTGGAAGCCGCTGTATCAGCAATGGTTCGTCACCGGCTACGACGAAGCTCGCGAAGCGCTGGGTTCGACGAGCGCCGGTGTCGCCAACCAGGTCGACGTGTTGCTCGATGTGCGGCCGTTCACCAAGATGTCGGACCAAGCCCGGCGCTTCGTTCGCAACCTCATGTTGTTGACCGATCCGCCGCAACACACCCGATTGCGCGGCCTGGTGAATCGGGCGTTCACGCCCCGCCGCGTCAGCAGCGTTGACGAGCGGATGGTCGAGATCATCGACGAGTTGATCGCCGAGCTGCCCGACCGCGAATTCGACCTGATGACGTCGTTCGCTCAGCCATTTCCCGCTCGAGTCATCGGTGAGCTCTTCGGCATTCCCGAACCAGACATCGAGTGGTTGCGCGATGTGTCGACCTCGCTGGTCAAAATCACCGACATCATGGTTGGCTTCGACCCCGACGAGGTCAGCGACGCGGTGGCCGACTTCTCTGCCCGGATCCTGGAGCTGGCAGCGGAGCGACTTCGCGAGCCGCGTGCGGACCTGATCACGGGTCTGGCCCAGGCCGAGGACGACGATGGGGACCGCCTCAGCGACGATGAGCTGGTGGCGGTGGCGGGCATCATCTTGATCGCCGGACACGAAACGACCTCGATCATGCTTGCGCTCAGCCTGTTGGCCCTCTACGAGCATCCGGATCAGCTGACACTGATCCGGCAGCGACCTGAACTGTGGCCCAACGCCGTCGAGGAGCTCCTGCGTTTCGACACCGCACTTCGCTCAGACCCGCGGTGCGCGATCGAGGATTTCGAACTCGCGGGCAACCCAATCAAGAAGGGGCAGAACATCCTGATCTTGAACAACATGGCGAACCGTGACCTGCGCCGTTGGCCCGACGCCGACACGCTTCGACTCGATCGCCAAGAACCGATGGGCCTCTCGTTCGGTCATGGCGTGCATTACTGCCTGGGCGCGAACCTGGCGCGAGCCGAGCTGTTGGCCGCCTTGCCGCGGCTCCTCGATGTCTTGGGCGACTATCGCGTCGACACCGACGCGATTCAGTGGCGCCCGTCGACCGTGCTGCGCAGCATCGATCGATTTCCCGTCACCGGGGGGTGACCGAAGCCCCTCCTACCAATCGGACATCGCCTGATCGACGGCGGCGCGGTACTTCTCCACATTGGCGAGCTTGATCGTGTCGTAGCCCCGGACCATGTCGTACAGGCCTGCGATCTGGACCGCTCGGTCGTAATTGTCCGCCGTCAGCGAACTGCTCAGACGGGTCACCAACGCCTGGTACTCCTCGATCAGTTCCCGTTCCGTGCGTCGTTCCTCGGTGCGACCGAACGGATCGAGCTTCGTACCTCGCAGACGCTTGGTCCGAAGCAGGCCCTGGAACATGGCCTTGCCCGCCGCCTCGGGCACGCCGATCTTCTTGTCGTAGCCGGCAGCCTTGAGCGTCGGTGGCTTCAGCTGGTAGCTGACGGTCGCGTTCGGCCCGAAGCGGGCCCGAGCCTTGTCGTTCAGGTCCGAGCGCAGTGCGAGACGTGCGACTTCGTACTCGTCTTTGTAGGCCATGACCTTGTAGAGCATGGCGGCGACCGTCTGGCTGAACTCGGTGCGAGCAGCGACAGCCGCTGATTCGGCTCGGCGCACGGCAACCATGTCGTCGGTGTACTGCTGGGCATAGGCCTTGTTCTGATAGGCAACGAGCTCCGGCAGACGCCAGGCCAGTACCTGGCGTAGCTCGGCCCCACCGCCGATCGCGTCGGCCATCTTGGCGGTCGCGCCGGTAAGCGCCGGAGCGGTCGGACCGTCGTCGGTACCGTCGCTGTCTTCGAGCGAGGCGAGCAGATCGGGCTCCACGGCCAGGCGCCGGCCCAGACGGAATGCCTCGAGGTTCGTTTCGATCGCCACGCCGTTCAGTTCGATCGCTCGCTCGATGCTCTCGGCCGTGACCGGCAGGATTCCCTTTTGCCACGCGAGCCCGACCACCAGCACGTTCGCGGCCGGCTGGCTGGCGAAGACCCGGCGCCCGATGCCAGCTGCATCGATCCAAACGTTGTCGTCGCCCTTCGTCGCACCATTGACCGCGGACTGGAAACGCGAGAGCTCGGGGAAGAACTCGGCACCTCGACCCGACACCATCGCGCCGGTCGGCACCAGCGCGGTCGAGACGACGGCGGTCGTGCGATCAGGTGCGGTTCGATTCAGGTTCTTGGTCGCGGTGAGCAGGTCGAACGCCAACAGCGCATCGGCGGCACCGTCGCCGATGCGGTTCGAGCCGGTGATGAGCTCGTCTTGTTCGGCGGTCGTGATGCGCAGGTTTGATACGACCGGACCTCCCTTTTGGGCCAGCCCGGTCTGGTCGAGGGCGCTCGAGTACTTGCCGTCGAGCATGGCTGCGGTCGCCAAAATCTGGTTGACGGTGACCACGCCGGTGCCGCCGATGCCGACCAGCAATACGTTGGCGTCGTCGGGGATCGGGGGAGCGCTGGGAAGATCGCCATCGGGGACACCGGCGAGGGCCGCCTTGGTCGGCTTGTAGTCGGGGTCGATCTCGACCGTGACGAAAGCCGGGCAGTTGCCGTTGAGGCACGTCAGGTCGAAGTTGCAGGACTCTTGGTGGATCTGGGTCTTGCGTCCGAACGGTGTCGCCACCGGATGCACCGAGGCGCAGTTGGACACGTCGCCGCAATCACCGCAGCCTTCACAGATGTCCTCGTTGATCATCACCCGCGTCGTTGGGGTCGCGATCGTGCCGCGCTTACGGCCCCGCCGCAGCTCGGCGGCGCACTGTTGGTCGTAGATCAGCACGGTGACACCGTGGACATCGCGCAGCTCCCGCTGAACGTCGTCGAGCTTGTCGCGATGCTCGACCCGGCTGTTGCGTGCGAACACGGCGTCGCCGTCGTACTTGTCGACGTCGTCGGCGACGACAACGATCCGCTTCACACCCTCGGCTTCGAGCGATCGGGTCAGGTCAGGCACCGTCTGTGCGCCGGCCGCATCTTGGCCACCGGTCATGGCGACCGTGCCGTTGTAGAGAATCTTGTAGGTGACGCTCGTGCCGGCCGAGATCGCCTGGCGGATTGCGAGCGAACCCGAGTGGGCATAGGTGCCGTCGCCGAGATTCTGGAAGCGATGCGTCTCGTCGAGGAACGGCTCCATGCCGACCCACTGCACGCCTTCGCCGCCCATGTGTGTGATGCCAAAGTTCTCGCGTCCCATGCCGAG
>CALLPT010000147.1 GCA_938015575.1 uncultured Acidimicrobiales bacterium | reverse complement strand
GGCGTGTTCCGCATCGACCGCCAGGTCGAACTCGACTGGATCAGCTCCTTCCTGAACTAACCCCGAACTACCTCACACTCGTTCGAGCGAGTCTCGGCTCGACGCCTTAGGCGTCAGCCGCGGCTCGCCGACCGAGCAGCGCTCTCATTGCGGCGACGCTGCGGGAACCGCCGAGTGTTACGGTCGCTCGATGGCGAATGGCGAAGTGAGTGGCCTGTGGATCTATCCCATCAAGGCCTGTCGCGGCATCGAACTCGACGAGGTCGAGTTGGGAGCGACGGGCCTTGACGGCGACCGTCGATGGCAGGTCAGTTCCGACGGTGGACCGGTCACGCAGCGGACGCAACCGCGGTTGGCGACGGTGCAGCCCGAGCTGATCGATGGCGGGCTACGCCTGAGCGCCGACGGGCACGGCAGCGTCGACGTCGCCCAGCCGACGATCGCCGATTGCGAATCCGGCTCGCTCACGGGGTTGCCCATCGCGGCGGCCGATGCTGGCGACGAGGCTGCCGCCTGGTTCGGAGCGCTGCTCGACGATCCGAGCGTGCGCCTGCATGCACTGACGCCAGACGGTGGGCTGACGCTGCCAAAACCCATCGACATCTTCAACGGGCAGCGAACGGCCTTTGGCGATCTGGCTCCCGTGCTCGTCGCGAACACTGCATCGCTTGACTGGCTCGTCGGTCGGGCCGACGAGCCGTTTGGCATGGATCGCTTCCGAGCCAACGTCGTTATC
Source organism: uncultured Acidimicrobiales bacterium (assembly GCA_938015575.1). Classification (GTDB taxonomy): domain Bacteria; phylum Actinomycetota; class Acidimicrobiia; order Acidimicrobiales; family UBA10347; genus UBA10347. The sequence goes on along the minus strand of CALLPT010000147.1, from coordinate 1,891 downwards.
GCAACCGAAACGCCGTTTGTCGAAGACACGTGGGCCGTGTTTCAGATTGGCGACACCGAGTTTCGCTATGGCGCCGCATGGCCTAGGTGTGCGGTGCCTCAGGTCGACCAGCGCTCGGGCGAACGCCACAAGGAACCGGCGCGAGTGCTGGCCGCGCATCGCAAGGTGATCTCTGCGCCCGAAGTACCCGACGCACTCAAACCGATCGTCGAAGGAAGCAGCATCTTTGGTGTGGGCTGCTCAGCGGGCCCCGCAGGCACCATGTTGCGCGTCGGCGACGCGGTCACGGTCAGCGCGCGACGCGACCCAATGCTCGCTGCTCCAACCGACGCGTAGCTTGTTCAGCTGACACGCACGCGACGATCGCCCCGGCGGCGTTCGACGCGGCGGCGCTCCTCGGGGCGGTTCCGAGCGAACAGGCTCTTCTTGCGTGCCTTGACCCGTCGATCGCCTCGGCGCCGTTCGGTGGAGCGCCGGTCCAGGTCGTCGTCCTTCGACCGCAGCACATTGTCCAGGTGACTACTGCTCAGGTGACTGGTCATAGGGCCAGTCTGGCTAGCCGGAACGCCCCGTCGCGTGCGACCCGTACCCAATACCAAACCGGAGCTAGTCCGAACGGATCAGTACTGGATCGATCGACTCATTCAAGGTCACGCGCCGGGGTCTGGGGCCGGGAGGGGAGTAGGGGGACTTGTCCCTCTGGCCGCATGGGCCGCTTCCCCGGATACTCGAACCATGTCCGTTCGTTTCGACTTCGCCGGTGCCTTGCAGCTCGCTGCGGACCTGACCGCGATCGCCGACGAGGTAGAGGCCGCCGCCGCTCACCGGGCCAAGCTCCGCGACACCGCCCTCGACCGCACGTCGTTTCAGGGGCCCTACGGCGTGCGCCATCGCGAGTTCGCCGACACCGAAGACGCCGAGCTGCCCAAGGCCCAAGCGTGCGCCGACGCGGCCCAGGACTGGGCACACGCGTGGACCTCGGCGGTCGACGAACACAACAGTCTCGTAGAGGACGAGGCCCGCGAACGCATGCGCCAGTTCAACGATGCTCGCTACCACCGGTGGCGGATTCTGTGGATCAACGATCCGCTCGGCTACCACCCCCAACCTCGGTCAGGGCGCGTGTACCCGCCGGCCAACGCCGCGACCCCGGCAGCACCGGCCTTTGACGGCGGTACAGCCTTTGCCCGCTACGACTTCGGGCCGCACGATCTCGATGTCCAACCCACCTATCACTCCCAGCCATGACCGACACGACAACCACCTCGATCAACCTCGACGACGTCGACGCCCACCTGGTCGACAGCGCGAAGACCGGCAACGACCTCGAACTTGCGATCACGCCGATCGTGCAACTCGAAGCTGCGGTCATCGCCGCCTGCGATCGGGGACCCGGTCCTGTCGCTGCCGACCTGCCGGGGATCGTCGACCTGTGGCGCCAACACGACGCCCGCCTGCAGACGATCTACGACATCCTCATCGCTACCGGAAGCGGCACCGTCAGCGTCAAGACCCAGGACCTGCGCGACGACGTCGGGCAGGCCAACGGGATCGTCACCGGGTCCGGTTTTGAACTCATCGACGACGGACTCGACTACATCGTCGACGGCGGATCCGGAAGCGACACGATCGAGCTCGACCAGAACAGCGACGGCACCTTTGACGTCACCATCAACGGCACCACGGTCACCCTCACCGAAGAGCAAACGCAGTACCTGTTGGTCCAGGGCGGATCCGGTGCCGACACGATCGTGGTCAACCCGGTCACGACGGTGATGGGTCCGGGTGGCACACCGATCCCGTTCGCCGCACCGGTCGGCGTCCGGATCGACGGCGGTGCAGGCCACGACTCCATCACGGGCGGCGCGGGGTTCGACCACATCGTCGGCGG